>CBIHPQ010000099.1:0-17359 GCA_966211825.1 uncultured Dyadobacter sp.
GAGCGTGGTATTCAGCATCGACTGGAATTACTATATCACCGAATATTACGGCCGCAGCGGCTACGAATATTTTCCAAAAGATGGTAATGCCAATTACTTCATCGCGCACTGGTTCCCACGCCTGGCACCTTACGACGATGTGAATGGCTGGAACCACAAGCAGTTTCTCGGCCAGGGAGAGTTTGCACTGATTTTTGGTAATTACAAAGTGGCCATTACCGTACCGTCCGACCACGTGGTGGCAGCGAGCGGCGAATGCCAGAACTATGCACAGGTATTGACCGCAGCACAAAAGCAACGCCTCAAACAAGCCGAAACGTCCAAAACACCTGTGATGATCGTAACCCAGGCGGAAGCGGAAAAGGCCGAAAAACGTGAAAACAAAAACCCCGGCAAGAAAACATGGATTTATAAGGCTGATAACGTACGCGACTTCGCCTTTGCCAGCAGCCGGAAATTCATTTGGGACGCCATGCAAAGCGACGTCTACAAAAGCGGGCGCAAGATCTGGTGTATGTCGGTGTATCCCAAAGAAGGTAACCCGCTATGGGAGCAATACTCGACCCGCGCCGTGGCCCATACTTTGAAATCGTACGGCTCACGCACATTTGAATACCCCTACCCGGTAGCGATCTCCTGCCATTCCGTAGCGGGCGGCGGGATGGAATACCCGATGATCAGCTTCAACGGCGGACGTCCGGAAGAGGACGGCACCTACACCGAGGCCGTGAAATATGGCATGATCGGCGTGATCATCCACGAAGTTGGCCATAACTTCTTCCCGATGATCGTTAACTCCGACGAGCGTCAGTGGGCGTGGATGGACGAAGGTTTGAACACATTCTGCCAATACCTGGCCGAAAAGGAATGGGATTTCAACTTCCCGACCCGCCGCGGAGAGCCTAACCAGATCACCGAATACATGTCTTCGGACAAATCGGTGCTGAGCCCGATCATGGCTTCTGCCGAAAATGTGATTGGCCTGGGCCCTAATGCCTACGGAAAGCCTGCAACCGCATTGAATATCCTCCGCGAAACCGTTATGGGCCGGGAATTGTTCGACCATGCATTTAAGGAATATGCCACCCGCTGGCGCTTCAAAAGCCCTACCCCGGCCGATTTCTTCCGGACCATGGAAGATGCCTCCGGCGTAGACCTCGACTGGTTCTGGAAAGGCTGGTTCTACGGCACCCAACCTGTGGATCAGGACCTGGTGAGGGTCGAGTGTTTTGCCATTTATACGCAAACCCCGGCGATCGAGAAATAAATCGCACGCAAGGAAGACGCGCGCAATAAAACGACGATGAGCAAAATCCAGGATGCCAAAACGAAAGGCGAAACGGTAGTTGCCCAGGATTCGACCATGGCCGATTTCTATAACCGCTACGATCCCTTCAAAGTAACGGATGCTGACAAGGAGAAATACGAGCAATATCTGGCGACATTGTCGGAAAGCGAGCGCCAGCTGATCCAGGAGAACACGAATTTTTATACACTGTCCATTAAGAACAAAGGCGGCGTACCGATGCCGGTGATCGTGAAAATGGGCTTCGAGGACGGCACCGACTCGGTGGCGGTAGTCCCTGCTGAAATCTGGCGTTTCAACGACGTACAGATCAACAAGGTAGTATCGACCAAAAAGAAAGTCGTTCAGTGGACGCTCGACCCCTACCAGCAAATCGCCGACATCGATACCGAGAACAACTCGTTCCCGCGCGTCGCACAGCCTACCCGGTTCCAGATCTTCAAGCAGCAACAGCTGAAAAAAGCGCCTAACCCCATGCAAATGCAGGGCGCCGGCGCCGGAAAGATCAGTACCGATCCCAAGAATTAGCGTTATTTCAATAATAGTTAAAGCCCTCCCGAGCACATTTTGGGAGGGCTTTTTTATGTAATTCCAAAATAAAATCTATGCAAATTCAAAATATGATTCATGTAAATTCAAAGTAAAACTCATGTAATTTCAAAGTTTGTATATCTTTGCATTGAATATAAGCCAGTTATGACATTCATTGCAAGACACATAGAAACGGTAATCAGGCAGCAGAAGGAGAAATACCCGGTCATTGCTGTTACCGGGCCGCGGCAGTCGGGGAAGACCACATTGCTTAAATCCGTATTTGAAGATTACCGTTACATCTCGCTGGAAAATCCCGATAACCGCGCATTTGCCACGGATGATCCACTCGGGTTCTTGCGAGAGTATCCCGAACGCATCATCTTCGATGAAGTTCAGCAGGTACCGGGCCTATTTTCCTACATTCAAACCATCGTCGATGAGTCCCGCCAAATGGGGCAATTCATACTATCCGGTTCGCAAAATTTTCAGCTGCTCAGCAACATTACCCAATCCCTCGCCGGTCGGGTAGCGCTGTTCAAGCTGCTTCCATTCGATTTTGGTGAATTGAAGTCCGCAAACCTGCTGGCAGAAACGTTTCCCGAGGCATGTTTGAAAGGGTTCTATCCGGCTATTTACGATCGGGATATTGATCCCACAACTTTTTATGCCAATTACATTCAGACCTACGTGGAACGCGATGTGACCGAGCTTGCCAACATTCGCGATCTACGGCAGTTCCGGACATTCCTGAGCCTTTGCGCTGCGCGTATAGGGCAACTGATGAATCTGTCATCCATTGCCAATGAATGCGGCATATCTCAGCCTACGGCCAAGGCCTGGTTATCGATTCTCGAAAGCAGTTACATTACTTTTCAACTGCAACCATTTTACCGGAATTTCAGCAAGCGGGTAGTCAAAACGCCGAAGGTTTACTTCTATGACACGGGGCTTTTGTGCCATCTGCTGGGAATCCGGAACACCGCGGTTCTTGCAGAAAACCCGCTGCGCGGGAATATTTTCGAGAATATGATCATCGCGGAGATACACAAACGGAACGAGCACGGGTATCTGCATAAAGATTATTGGTTCTGGCGCGACTCCAACGGGCACGAGATTGACCTGTTGACCCAAAATGGCAATGTGTATGACATTTTCGAAATCAAATCCACGCAGACCATCATGACCGAGCATTTCGCTGGACTAAAATATTTCAGCGAGATTTCGGAGAATAATACGGGCGACAAGACTTTAATATACGGCGGTAGTACAAATCAATCCCGAACGCAGTACACCGTAAAAGGCTGGAAAAACATTTAAATGACTGAGTTCATGAATATCGTAATCCTCGACGGGTATACTTTGAATCCCGGTGACCAGGACTGGGCGCCGATTGAAAAACTGGGAAATGTGACCATTTACGACCGCTCTGCGCCGGAAGAGATCGTTGAGCGGGCCAAGGACGCGGAGATATTGCTGGTCAACAAAGTAGTGCTCTCAAGTGAAACGCTGGCGCAGCTTCCCAACGTCAAATATATCGGTGTGATGGCTACCGGTTTCAACAATATCGATATTGACGCAGCCAGGAAACAGGGTATTACCGTCACCAATGTGAAAGCATACGGACCGGCTTCGGTAGCACAGCAGACGTTTGCATTGCTGCTGGCAATCGTAAACCGGGTGGAAACGCACAGCCGGAGCGTTTTTGCCGGCGACTGGGCCGCTTCCGCCGATTTTTGCTATCGGAAAACACCCCTTACCGAACTGGCCGGCAAAACCATGGGGCTGATCGGCCTCGGGGATATCGGCTCCCAGGTCGCGAAAATTGCGGCCGCTTTTGGAATGAATGTGATCGCCTACCGGAAAAACCCTGTGCCGACAGAGGGCGTGAAAATGGTATCGCTCGACGAAATCTTCCGGCAAAGCGACGTGATAAGCCTCCACTGCCCGCTTACCGATGAAACGCGAGAGATTATCAACCGGGAGAGCCTTTCAAAAATGAAGTCCGGGGCAATTGTGCTCAATACAGGCCGTGGCCCGCTTATACAACAGGAGGACCTTGCCCAAGCGCTCAAAAACGGCACCATCGCCGCGGCCGGGCTGGATGTGCTTTCGGCGGAACCGCCCAGGGCCGATAACCCATTGCTATCCGCGCCGAACTGCGTCATAACGCCGCACGTGGCATGGGCAACTTTCGAAGCGCGCCAGCGACTGCTGCAAATGGTGGCCGACAATCTGGAAAATTTTCAAAACGGGAATCCGGTCAATGTGGTTTCATGATATCAGGCGCAAAAGTGCGCGTATTGCGCACGTACACTAACAATTCCTGTTCTCCGCTCGAATAATCGCGTACCTTTGCACCACCAAAATCAAGCCCGGTTGCATGCAACTAACGGTGTAGCCGGACCTGAAACCTGATATTTTCCAGTCCGTTTTCATTTCCTAATATGGGTATTTGTTTACTCCCGATTTCGTTTGCCTGTATCTTTGCGATCTTTTTCCTGCGGTCTTCCGAAGCAGGTGCCTATACCAACCTTCGCCGGTCATTTATCTTATCTCTCATCACCGTCGCAGGTATCGTATTCGTTTACAACGAAATAGCCTCATTTTTCAACGCCATTAACACTACCTCGGCCCTGGTTTTCTGGATTGCGGAAACGCTGGCGGTGTCCGGGCTGGTTTACTACCTTCATCGTTCGGGACAGGTCGATCTGAACAAACTTGCGGCATTAAAGACCCTGGTCAGCCTGAAAGGTTTTGGCACCACACATAAAACGGTGATCGGCGCGGTGACGCTGTTTTATATGCTCCCGTTGCTGTTCCTGGCGATATATGCCGCGCCAAATAACTTCGATTCCCATATGTACCATCTGAACCGGATCCTGATCTGGATATACAATGGTAACCTGGACCACTTCCCTACCATGCATTTGCAGCAGCTGTATCTCAATGTGTTTGCTGAATACCTCGTGCTGGACACCGTGCTCCTGTCGGGCTCCGATCAGTTTGCGGGCCTGATCCAGTTCGGCGCATTCATAGGCTCTATTTGCGGGACCGGGCTGATCGCCAAGAAACTCGGGCTGGGAAAAGACGGGCAGCTACTGGCGTCGGTCTGCTTCCTGACATTGCCGATCGGAATTTTCGAGAGTACCAGCACGCAGGTTGACCTTTGCGGATGCTTTTTCTTCATCGCTTTCGTGTATTTTGGTTTTGAATTGCTGGAAAAAAAATCTCCGTTGGCACTGGTGGGCATGATGCAATCGCTGGCATTCGGCGGGTTTTCAAAATATACCATTCTGATTTTTGCGATACCGTTTGCGGCCTATTTCGGCGTCAGGATACTGATGCAGTACCGGTTGGCCTACGCGATGAAAGTGCTCGCGGTGGCGCTGCTGCTGATGACCGTTACGTTTTCCCCTTTCTTTTACCGTAATTATTCGCTTTTCGGGCACGTGATGAGCCCACTGAGAAATACGCCATTTGCTTCCGAGGAACTGCCTGCTAAAAAGCATTCGCCCGTTTTTACATTGTCCAATATCATTAAAAACGCCGGACTGAATATTGGCCTGCCCAACACCAGCTTTAACCTCGCCCTGGACAGCAAGATCCGGTCTTTTCACCAGACCATCGGCGTCGAAATCGATGATCCGGATCTGAGTGTAGACCCTTTTTCAGTCAAATTCTCGGTGCATGAAGACATGATCCCTAACACGGTCCATTTCTGGCTGATCATCGTTGCGGGCGTTTTACTATTATTTCTGCCCTTGCATCGGGATGTCAAATGGTTCTGGACTTGCTCCGCGCTTGGCTTCCTGTTGTTTTGTACATTAATGAAATTCCAACTCTGGAGCACGCGCACGCAAATGCCCCTCTTTGCGATGGGCGCGATCATGATCGCCTGCGTGTATTCATTGAAATTACGCTGGAAAGCCGTCTATCTGATGGTTCCGCTGTTGCTTTGCTCTCTGCCTTTCGTTTACGGAAATCCCAGCAAAGAGCTCATTTCCATCAATTTTGTAACACGGAAGGCATTGGGCCATATTCCGATCGCTATTTGCGAAAGCACTGCCGAAGCGGGCAAGCTCTACGAAAAATATCTGAGCGATTATTATGAATTCCCGGGCAAAGACAATTGTCATCCGCTGAAAAGGTGGCCCGACTATGCCGAAAGGACCAAGGTGTTTTCATTGCTGGAAAAAGCAGGCTATTACGATCAGGACCGTACTTCCAATATCATTCCCATGAACCGCGACAGGGCCTATTTCCTGAGCAACCCCGACAATTACCTCAGCTTCAAATCGCTCCGGCCGCACATTCCCGCCGACCGCAACGTAGGTGTGATGTTCCGCCGGAATGTAGGTTACTACAACTTCTGGAGCGCAACGGACAACAAGGTAGAGCGCCCCGGCCAGATGGACTACATCCGCTACATGAAGGAGCTCGCCCCCCTGAAAAACGCCAGGAAAAAGTTCTGCTACGATTACATCCTGTCCGACGACCCGACGCTAATCGACTCATTCATTCCCAAAGGCAACATCGCCCGCATTTATTCCAGCGAGCTGCTGCATTTGGTAGAGCTTAAAAAGGCGAGCTGCGAGAAAATCCTGTTTTAATCAGCGTCTCCTCCCCAAATAGTAGTCTCCGCGGTCGTGACGGCCGTCGGACGATCCGATATAGCTTGCATTGGCTGACGTCGTTCTGTCAGGGCGCTATGGTTGTGCTCCTATGCTTCGATTGCGCTATTTCTACAAGCAGATCAAACAAAACTTACCCGTTCATACGGAATTTTTTCAGCTTTTAAGCCTCAAATTGGCAGTTTGAAGAGAAGTGACAGATAAGGGAACATTTTCTTGAATTATACATTGCTCGTGATGTAAATTCCTGTTGGCAGTTTACTCAATATCTTCTCTATCACAATGTTATGAAAAACTTTTCTACGTTTATTCACACTCCTCTGTCTGTGAAATTCTATCAGACAATCCTAATTAGTTTTATCCTGTTGATTTCGGCCTGGCAGCAGTCGTTCGGGCAGGGCACGAAAACGAGGCTGACCATTCCGGATGATTTCCTGTCTCCCGATTTCGTTGGTACCGGCAATTTTAATGCGATCATTTTCGGGAATTTCCAAAGCAATGCCGGTGATGTGGAAGGGCGGCTGGCCGTCGCCGGAAACTTCAATCTCAATACGGGCGGGTATAGTGTGGGTACGGGTGGCGTAGGCGTAAATGCCCCCGATCTTACGGATAACCTGATTGTTAACGGCGAATTTAACAATGCCGGCGGCGGCAACTGGGGCCTTAGGGGAAACCTGGTTTACAATACTGCCCCTGCGGGCAATGTGTTTCCAAGCCTTCTGGCTGCCGGCACAAGTATCAAAGGTGGGAAATTCGATCACATCCTGTTTTCAGACAACGCACTTCTGGGTTATTACAGGACGCTGAGCGCCAAACTGGATGCCCTTGACAACACCGGAACAGTTGCATTCGACGGATATCACCAATATACGCTCACCGGTACGAGCACGGGCATCAATGTGTTCGATATTACTTTGCCGGCCAACATGAGCAGCGACGAGATCAGGGTTGATATCCCGGCCGGCGCGTCGGCGATCATCAACATCCTCAACCAGACGCTATCCATCAATGGCGGCAGCATGCGGATGAATGGGGCAGATGAAGCGAATGTAAGAGTGCTGTTCAATTTCCCGAATGCGAACTCGATCTCCTTGTCGCATTACAAATTTCTGGGCAGCTTTTTGGCACCCAAAGCCAGTTTAACAGGTAATGGAGGCTCTATTAACGGGCAGTCGATCATCGGCGGACACTTCGATCAGCAGGGAGGGTTTGAATTCCATAACTTCTATTTCATCGAAAATTCCATTGTGCTGCCGGTTACCCTGGTGAAATTCGCCGCGTCGTCGGAAGGCATGTCGGTCAATCTTAAATGGACCACGACCTCAGAGACAAACAGCAGCCATTTTGATATCGAGCGCAGCGTCAACGGCAAGTCCTGGAACCGTATCGGAACGGTACTGTCGAACAAAGAGAGCAGCGAATCGATAGACTATTCCTTCACTGACCCGTCACCTGCGAACGGGGAAAACCTCTACCGTCTCAAAATGGTAGATTTAGACGCCACTTTTGCATATAGCAGCATTCAAAGTGCGAAAATGGAAGGCGGCTCAGCCATATCCATATTCCCAAATCCTGCTTCCGACAGGATTTTGATTAATAATAACACGAACATCAAACTGCTTACTATCAGCGATTTGGCAGGGCGTAAAGTTTACGAGGCACGAGAAATCACATCGACAGGGATCGACTGTAAAAACCTGGCATCTGGCATGTATGTCGTTACTATGACCCGGACAGATGGCGCCATTGATTCTCACAAGGTTTTAATTAGGAAGTAGCTATTTGGAGAGGAGCCCAGGTGAATGCCTGGGCTCCTTATCCGTTGGTATTGCGGCCCGATGAAATATATTCTGTAAGTTGGAATCCGAAAACGATTCGAACCTATGAGTGAAACCAAGTTCAACATTGCCGTATTGATCGATGGGGACAATGCGCAGGCCAAATTGATGAAGGAGACTTTGGAAGAAGTTTCCAAATACGGAAAAGCGACCATCAGGCGCATCTATGGCGACTGGACCACGCCGCATATGAACAGTTGGAAGGAAATCGTCAACCAGCATTCGATCAGTCCGATCCAGAAGTTTTCCTATACGACCGGCAAAAACTCAACCGACAGCTCGCTCATCATCGATGCCATGGACATTCTGCACAGCAAAAGCGTCGAAGGCTTCTGCATTGTGTCGAGCGACAGTGATTACACCGGCCTTGCCAAGAGGATCCGGGAAGAAGGACTTTTTGTAATGGGAATCGGACGAAAAAACACGCCTATTGCATTTGTAAATTCCTGCGAGATATTTACGTTCAGCGAAAACCTCGTCGTCGAGCTGGATACGAATGCGGAGGAACCCGAACCCTTGAAAGTGGATGTCGCCCCGAAGGAAGTCGTTAAAATAGAGCCGAAAAAGCAGGACGCCAAGCGCAAGTACCCGAAGATCGATATGAATATTATCGACAAGGCATTTGAAATATCGGCCAATGAGGAGGAAGAAGCATTCATTTCCAAAATAGGCACCTCTCTCCGGAAAATTGACCCCAGTTTCGACGCCCGCACCTACGGCTTCAAAACACTGACCCAGCTATTTAAGAGTCTGGCTAAATACAAAATCGTCAAAAATGACGTGAATGGCCTGAACCACCCGCTGGTGAGGCTAAAATAGGGTTTTACAAATTCTGCTTCTTCAACTCCCCCACCGCATGGTCAGCTGCCCGTGCCGTCATAGCCATGTAAGTAATGGACGGGTTGACGCAGGAGGAAGATACCATCGCCGCTCCGTCGGTGACGAACACATTTTTGCAGTCGTGCACCTGGTTGAATTTGTTTAGCACTGAATTTTTCGGGTCTTTTCCCATGCGCGCCGTGCCCATGTCGTGGATACCCAGGCCCGGATGTGTATCTGTCCGATTGAACCCGGTGACGTTCTTGAAACCTGCTACTTCCAGCATTTCCACCGCCGAGGCCATCATATCTTTTCGCATCGCCAGTTCATTTTCACCGAAAGCGGCGTCGAAAACGATCATCGGAATGCCCCATTTGTCTTTCTTTTCTTTGTCCAAAAACATCCGGTTCGATGGATCGGGCAGGATTTCTCCAAAGCCGCCAAATCCCATGGTCCAGGTGCCGGGGTGCGACATATCTTCTTTGAAACTGGCGCCAAAGCCATTCATCGTGATGCCCCGCTTCCAATCAGATTTACTCGCCCCTCCCTGGTATCCGTACCCGCGCAGAAAGTCCTTTTTGTCGGCTCCCCAGTTTCTAAAACGCGGTATATACAATGCATTCGGCCTTTGACCAAAAATGTAGTCGTTTTCAAAACCTTCGACCGTCGCATTCGCGCCCACGCCCAAATGATGGTCCATAATATTCCTGCCGACCTGGTCGCTGTCGTTGCCCAATCCGGTAGGAAAGCGGCTGGATTTCGAGTTCAGTAAAAGCGCTGCCGAGTTCATCGAGCCCGCATTCAGAAATACGATTTTGGCAAAAAACTCTTCCACGGCCATCGTATGCTGGTTGATCACGCGTACACCTTTGGCCTTCTTTGTTTTTTCGTCGTAAATGATCTCGCTGGCAATGGTATCGTGCAAGACAGTCAGCTTATTGGTCTTCCTCGCGGCTGGTATGGAGCCTGATAATGAGCTGTAATAACCGCCGTAAGGGCATCCCCGGGCACATTTGCTGCGATATTGGCACGACGCCCGCCCGAGATCCGTATGCCAGGGCTGCGGTTTCGTCAGGTTGGCGACGCGTCCGATCGTAACGGGCCGGTTCAGCTTTTTCATCATCGTCTCCCTGAAATAAAGCTCGGGGGCGCTCATAGGCATAGCGGGCAGGTAATGGCCGTCAGGTAAAACCTCCCAGCCTTCTGCCTGGCCGCTGATACCCACAAATTTTTCGACATGCGTATACCACGGTTCAAGGTCTTCGTACCGGATCGGCCAGTCGATCGCGATGCCTTCTTTGGCATTCGCTTCAAAATCTTTTTTGTTCATCCGGTACGACTGCCTGCCCCAATGCATGGACTTCCCGCCGGTATGATAGGCCCTGATCCAGTCGAAAGGTCGTTTTTCTATGAATGGATTCTTTTTATCATCGGTAAAAAACGGGCCGGTTTCTTCATTGGCCAACGTTCCGAAACGGTTGTTAGCCCAATATTCCTCGGCCGAATGGATCGAAACCTTGCCCCTATGTTCAAATTCCCAGGGGCCTTTCATGGCCGTGTCGTAATCTTCGATGTGCTTTACCTCCCGCCCGCGCTCGATCATGAGCACCTGTAAGCCTTTTTCAGTGAGTTCTTTCGCCGCGATACCACCTGTCATGCCCGAACCGACCACGATCGCGTCGAACGTATGTGCTTTATCTGCTTTTAAATTCAAGTTCATGGTGAGGCTTTGACTAGTATGCGAATGATTTTTGGTTGGGCGTCATTTTGATCATTTCCAGCTTTCCAGGGATTGGGACGTATTCAAAAGACGATTTGATCCCTTGCTCAGAAGTAAAGTATCCAAGCATGGTAAGCTCCTTCATCAGTCGCCAAAAGGGTAGTCCTTTTGCCTGGGCGGCCATTTGTTCCCGGTCTTCGTTATCACCCATTTTGGTCTGCTGCACCTGGTATGCCTTCATTTCTTCGGCGGAATCGATTTCGACCTGTGTTAACAATGCTGTTCTTTGCTCAGCATTCATGTTCAGAAACTGATTCTTTTCCAGCTTGCTCAGCCCTTCCGTGAAACTCTTGTGCTCCGGGGTTTTGTAGCAATCCTGCAACATCATCACAACAAACGCGGGTACGCCCACATCCTTCGCTCCGGGTGTCGTGGTCTTCGGAATGATCATTTCCGCGACCTCAGCGACCATCCGTTTTTGGTTTTCGGTCAATGTGAATTCAGCCGGAAAACTTTCCGAGGGCATACGGTCTTCCCACCGATTCATGGCCAGCAGAGTCGGAGCAGAAAACACCCCTCCGAGCATGGCCGCAACCTGTGTAATAGCAGTTCTTCTGTTCATGAATCGATTCCGGCTGGTTTGACGAGATGATTGAGCATGGACTAAAAGCCTCATCCTGCTCAGGTTTACCCAAAGTCAGCGATTTACGAGGAATTCAAGTCTTCCCGACGGATCTACTTTACCACCTCACTTACCAAAATAACGGGAGTTATATTGGTATAATTTGGGAAATCCGCACGAATGGCGTCCCTGTTCGGCGCGATGGCTGCCTGATATTCGCTCAGGTTCTTTACATAAAATGTGCCGATCGCCATGAAAGGCAGTGGCTGGTTTGGAATGCCGCTGGCCACCCCTTTCTCGATGGTGTATTTAACGAGGTTCGATCCTAAAAACTTCGCTACCATTGGCATGTGTGTGCTTTCATAATACTCCATGTTGAAGGTCTTACCCTCTGCATAGGGATACATGACGGACACTTTTGTCAGGCCTTTTTCGGCAACAGACGAGCTTTGTTTTTCCTGGCCAAACACGGCAAAGCAAGAAGTTAAAAGGAGGAACGATACAAATAGTCTTAATTTCATGATTACTTCATTTAAGGGATAAAATGTTCATTTTGAGTTATTTGAGCAAATATTAAAATATTGCCTATATTCGCAAAACGTTATTTTTCGATGAAATCAATCGAAAAAACCGATTTAAAAATATGGAATTACGACAGCTCAGATACTTTTTGAAAGCCAAAGAGTTACTGAATTTCACGGAAGCTGCTACGACATTGAACATCAGTCAGAGCACCTTATCGCAGCAAATCAAGCAATTGGAAGATGAATTGAGTGTTCCGCTGTTCAATCGTATTGGAAAAAGAATTACGCTGACCGAAGCGGGTGACCTGTTTAGCGAATATGCATTGCAGAGTATAAACAGGGCAAATGAAGGGCTATTACTTTTAAAAGATCTAAAAAATTTAAATACTGGTAGAATTACGATTGGTGTAATTTATTCCATGCGAATTCTATTTGCTAAAATATTAATACAGTTTGCAAGTCAATATCCGAATATCAAAATTCAAATTGTATTTGGCACCACCAAAGACCTGCTCGAAAGGCTCAATCTGCATCATTTCGACTTTATTCTGACATTTCATGAAGAAATGAAAGAGCCGCATTTGAAATATCAGACACTTTTGAAAGCGAATATGGTGCTGGTAACTGCCAAAAATTCTCCGCTGGCTCAAAAGATTAATATATCGCTTCAAGAGGTGGCCGGGCTGCCGTTGGCTTTGCCTTTTAGCGGGAACAATTCCATACAGTTTTTTGAGGAGTCGTTCGGCCAAAAAAATCTGGTTCCGAATATTTGCATGGAAATCAATGACATACCTACGCTATTTGAAATTGTAAAAACAGGGCATTGGCATACCATACTCAGCGAAACCAGCGTCAACGACCCCGATGTGGTCGGAATCCCTATCGACGGAAAAAACATGCGGAGGACCATTATGATTATTTCACTCAGAGAGGCTTATGAAAAGAAAGCAGTGACAAAGTTCTATGAGCTGCTGGCCGGGATTTGAAGATGCAAAGCTGCCGAAAGCAAAAGATGAGACCGTAAATTGCTTATCAAAGTCAGGAAAGAAACGTAACATATGAAAGCAGCCGTCATTCACCGACCAGGCTCTGCGAGCCAATTCATCCTGGAAGAACGTTCTTTGCCAGTACCGCAGGACGGGCAGGTTTTAGTAAAAATAAAGGCATTTGGACTCAACCGCTCGGAGCTCATGACGCGGAAAGGCTTTTCATCAAATGTGAAATTTCCCCGTATCCTGGGGATTGAATGTGTGGCAGAAGTGGAATTTGATCCATCCGAAGAAATGCAGAAAGGTCGGCAAGTGCTGGCATTAATGGGTGGAATGGGCCGTGATTTCGATGGTAGTTATGCCGAATTTGCTGTTTTACCCAGACATTTGCTGCGCCCGTTCAAGAGCAATCTTTTGTGGCAGGTCTTGGGCGCTATTCCGGAAATGTTCCAGACCGCGCACGGTTCCCTGTATTTGGCGCTTGATATCCGGGAGGGTGAAAGCCTGCTTATCCGGGGCGGGACTTCATCGGTAGGCATGCTCGCAATTCAAATGGCACACCGCGCAGGACTGGCCGTCATTGCTACCACACGAAACCCCGCCAAAGCGCAAACGTTATTGGATAACGGTGCTTCGCATGTGCTGATCGACGATGGTCATCTGAAAGAAATGTTACGCGAAATCTTCCCAAATGGAGTCGATAAAGCATTGGAGCTGGTCGGCACAACGACATTGAAAGATTCGCTGGAATGCCTCAGGCCAGGCGGGACGGGTTGCATGACAGGCATGCTTTCGGAAAGCTGGACGGTTCCCGATTTCGCACCGATGGAATTTATCCCGGCAACGGTCCGGCTGACTGTCTATGATAGCGGGCAGATTACAAGCCCAGCATCGGATTTTCAGGAGTTTATCGATTCCGTTGAAGCCGGTCAAATCTCGCTTCCGATCAGCAAAACATTCCATTTGGAGGAGATTGTAGAAGCCCATGAATTTATGGAAAGTAACCAGGGGGCAGGGAAAATTGTGGTTTTGGCAGGATGATCCCGAAGTGCAATGCTTCAAGGTTTCCACCTCGGTAAGTTACATTGCACTGTCCGTAATTTATCCGGGCACTTCCCGGCAGATTTCCCTAAATTGCTTTTTTAATCAGACACCTTTTCCGAATGACACCCACTACCTCCAACCCCAGGGTCCACGAAGGCCGCAACCTGAAACGCTTCCGCGAAATGCTCGGAATCAAGCAAGATTTTCTCGCATTCGAGCTCGGCGACGACTGGAACCAGCAAAAAATTTCCTTACTGGAACAAAAGGAAAAGATCGATTCTGACATTTTGGAACAGGTTTCGGCGATATTGAAGATACCAGCTGAGGCGATTCGGAATTTTGATGAGGAGAAGGCTGTGAATATTATCGCCAATACGTTTCAGGAATTTCATGATCAATCGGGCGGCGTGAATTTTCAGCCCACTTACAATATCAATCCAATTGAAAAATGGATTGAAGCATTAGAAGAAAATAAACGCTTGAATGCAGAACTGCTGAAAGCGAAAGATGAGACTATTAGGGCGTTGGAGCGGTTGATTGGAGGGAGGTAGGTGCTATCACATTACCGTCACATAAGATTATTCTGATAATCAGCAACTTAAATTTTTATACTGTCTAGCTATCACATTACCGTCACATAAGATTTATGCCCAAAAGGGGATATAAGAAGCATATTTTCTTGATCTACTTTCAGGATCATCTTCTTTGATTACTCCCTCAGCCAACGAATCCCTAATTATTCTCGAAGCCACCGCATAATTGTGGTCTGCAATCTTAAAACGTTCTCTAAGAGACTGATTTGTCATCTTTTCGTTTGAGACATACTTCAAGCAAGCATGCTGGTAGCATGCTCTGACCTTTTCCCTCTTGTCCAAATCAAGTAGGACCTTGTAGCTGTACATGGTCACCCTTGTCCTGCTTTCTGCCACGATTACGTTCAAGGGCGGTAACTGATATAGTTCGATATTAAAAATCACTTTATCCAAACCACTTCCTTTCTCTTCACAAAAGCCCATGCGGCGCATGATGTCAGCAAGCCTTTCATTTCTTGATACGTAGGCATCTATGAACCGCTCAGGAGTAACGAGCGGTGTGCCCGGGTTGGATATCTCTATTCTGTCCGAGAAGATTTCGATCATAGGGAAGCCCTTTTCATTCAGATCCTGATGAACCAGCGCATTCGCAACCAATTCGCGAATTGCTACCTCCGGGTACATTCTGGATTCCTTTCGCAATGCTTTCCCAATCTCCTCATTGGCCGGAAGCTGACTATTTATCCAAACTACAAGACCCTCAAAGCCGATCGCATAACCCCGTCCTCCAATTTGCTCGCGCTCCGTCTCAACTTTGTTCTTTCCCTTATACACAATCACACGGATGGACTTTCGTGCAACACTTTCAAAGTCTTTGAGCTGCCTTTGATGATATGAGTTTGGTCTTCGACGCCGAAAACCAAATAGCCAACACTCTGATTGTGAATACATGCCCCATTGGAAAGCGCTGAAAGTCGCTCGCCAATCTCCTCCGGCGAATGAAAATTGAGTTTGAACTCAACCCATTCACTTTCGTGAGGTTGTTTAACCAACTCATTTATTAATTCAGTCAGTTGTTGCTCATTCATCCGCATTCTATTTATTTATCCCTTATTTCGATATCGTTGAAACGGTGCCGGAGGTCATTAATGTGGAAAGTTGTTTTTCAAATTGCTGCATTTTCTCTTTCAGTGACTGAGTTTCAGCTTTCATGGAAGCCTCTGCCAGTTTCAGGCTTTTGTTCTCTGCTTTTAAAGCTTCTACTTCTTTGATTAAAGCCTGGATTGCAATCAGGTTAACGCCATCAAAATCAGCCTGGTTAATGGACTTATCTTCTCCGATTACCCCCAATCCGTCGTGCCCGAAGGCTGCAAAAAAGTCCTGTGCCATTGGGCCGTAATGGCGGTATTGCTTCACGTCTTGCCCCTTATAGTTCCAGCTTCCCAGCCGCATCTGGCTAATTTTTTTTAGAAACAGTTTCCCATCGGCAGTACGAAAGTTTTCTTTCCGCGTCGAGTCGGATATCACCGACCATGCATTAGCATTGGGTAGGAGCTGTATTCCGGATGGGGAGTTCTCTTGACGAGCGTTGCTGGTATACAAAATATACCCGCCCGCAAAATGCATCATCATCTGGTTATTAGCTGTGGTGTTGTAAGTGCAACCCAAACAATTGCTATCATCACCAATAATAAATGAACCTCTGTGATTTGCTACGACAGAAGAACCCATAGCCGTTGAATAATCCGCATTTGCAAATGTCCAGGAACCAAAGGCAGTTGCGCTTTCCGCGTTTGCCTGTGTCCCAAACCCCATAGCCGTTGCATGCTCCCCGCCGGCCTTGGTACCTTCACCGCTGGCAAAGGAATACCTGCCTACATTCGCGTTGTCCCAATAGGTATACTGGTTTTCGTAAATTCGGATCCCACCGGCCCGAAAGGCACCCTTGCTGCCGTACCAGATCATTTTTGGTACAACCAATTCGCTCCCTGGAATCTGTGATAGTACGCCCGCAGTATCGGCTCCGAATAGCACTGTTTTTCCTTCCGCAACGTTCAAAAAAGCCTTGGGCTGTGTTAAACCGATCCCTACCTGGGCCTGGGCCTGCAATGAAGTAAGGAGCAGAACAATAAATGCTGCTAGATGCTTTGATGAATTGAGACGCATTCCAACTTGAAAATGTGTAGTAAATAAATTTTTCATTTCTGAGTTAAGCTAAAATAAGTTATTGTTTGATCACTTTGATTGTTGCTGTGCTTCCATCGTTCAAAAGCAGTTGTACTACATACTGACCGGCAGAAAAATCTTTCATATTGATTTCTTTAGACAGCGGCTTTTTGTCAAACGATAAAAGCGTGTTCAGTCTTTGGCATTACTGCTATGTTCCACATTAAAATAGTCGCTGTTCGACTCGTAGGTAGTTGACCAGTTCAGAGCGGCAGCCGATCCTTCCTTTTTAGCTGTAAAATCCATTGGTTTCTGCGGAAAATTGAGCCATGGCATTAAAAGACGTATTTGAAGTGTAAGGCCCCTTACCTCGCATTTGGATATGAGTGTTGACACGAAGGGCCTTTCGCCAGCAGGTCAAGCGGATTCTTCACAACCTCTTTCTTTTTTCAAGTTGCTCCGAACTACACGAGCGACGCTGGAAAACATGGGAATTTTTGCATTTTTTCACATAGTCTGAAAAACAAAAATGCCGCAAATCATTGATTTACAGGCATTTTGTTTGACTTTGAACTTTTTTCAAGGGAGGGAGACGGGTCTCGAACGGCACCGGCCGCCCGGCCGCGACCTCTA
>CBIHPQ010000100.1:0-17341 GCA_966211825.1 uncultured Dyadobacter sp.
TACTTTTATTGAAGGCAGTATACAAAAAACAGAAACCAGCTGTCTTTCAACCCATTGCGCAGACGTGCAATGGCGCGCGTGA
Source organism: uncultured Dyadobacter sp. (assembly GCA_966211825.1). Classification (GTDB taxonomy): domain Bacteria; phylum Bacteroidota; class Bacteroidia; order Cytophagales; family Spirosomataceae; genus Dyadobacter. The sequence continues at coordinate 83 of CBIHPQ010000100.1, forward strand.
TCAGCGCCTCCACGGATTTGGGCGTGATTTGCAGTTCTGCCGCGATCTCTTCCAGCGTCTTACCCTCTACCCGTTTCAGCAAATAGGCCTTCCTGCATTGCGGCGGCATTTCCTGCACGATACGCTCGATCTGCTGGTGCAGTTCGTTGTACTGCAACGCCTCGCACGGATTGAGTGCGTGCGTCGCGAAAGGTGTGGTTACTGTTTCCATCGGGGACGTGCGGTTCAGGTCCCATTTCAGGTGATTATACGACCGGTTGCGCACCGACTTATACAGGTAGGCGCGGTAGGAAGTTGTAATCATTTCAAAAGTGCGGCTTTGCCAGAATGTCGCAAATACCTCTGAAACAATGTCTTCGGCCACTTCTCCCGAATGCACGAAACGGATGGCGTGATTGCATAGGTTGTTGTAATACTTCCTGAAAAGCAGCTCGCACCCTTTTTGCGGGTCCCGGCTGAACATTTCACGGATCAGGTATTCGTCGTGAAGCATCACCGGCTCGCTCTCGTGCGCAGACAGGTCATGGGAATCTGACGGTTCGGGCCGTAATTTTTTCGTAGAATCAATTGCCATAGCGTTCTATTAACACAGTTGCAGATTTGCGGTTTGGTGATACAGACAAGTCCGTGCGCCTCATCCCCATACTATAAATAATATTTTTTTTTCAAAAAATAATTCTATTTAAAAAAGTCCGGACCAACCTGAGTCGATCCGGACATACACTAAGGGTTATTGAACTGCGCTTGTTGCTATGGTTTGACGACCTTCAACACGATTACTTCCTTCGGCGAAGCGATCCGGATAAGGTACAATCCCGCATTTTTGCCCAGCGGTAATGCATGACGTTCAGTTTCGGCTGATTTACCAATCGACTTATTGAACAGTGAGCGGCCGTTTGCATCAGCCACCGCAATGCTGAGCGGCAATGTGTGCGCACCGGTGATGACGACCTCGGCATGATTGCCGGCTACCGGGTTTCCGAGCACGGTTACGCTCAGTTTGGCAGGTGCAACCTCATTTTCAAGCACCCCAAACCGGCCATTACTCTGGCTTGCAGGCTCTTGGCCATAAATCAGCTGGCCTTTGTAGTAGACAGTGATCTTGCTGTTCTCGGCAAAACTGCCCGCTGCCTTGTAGGAATGGTCATTACTTTCGTCCATTACCGACCAGTCCGATTTCGCGATCCGGTACTGAATGTTGCCGGTGCTGCTCAACGGATAGAGCTTTCCAAGCGAAGGTGCTGCTTTGAGCTCTAAATACGTATCCGCATTGACTTTCTGCTGGTTCCCCGTGAACTGGCCGGAGATATTTCCGGCAGAAAGTTTAGCAAAATCGACCCAATGGTTCAGATTAACTGTACCATCGACAGTGAACCAATAGCGAACCGTAAGATCGGCATAGTCAAGCGGCACATTTCCCGTGTTTTCGACCTTGATCCACGTGCTCAGGGCAGTAGGTGCGGCACTGGTATTTTTGTTTTCTGAATACACTTTCAGGTTCACGACCGCCGCGGAAGTGTCAGGTTCGGAACCCCACCAGAGCTTACCGTTGCGGTACAAAGTGATATGGTCGTTCGCGGCGAATGCAGTTCCGCTTTTGAACGAATAATCATCCGTTTCTGAAAGGTTCTCCCAGTTGGTATTCGCAAATCTCGACTGGATCACTCCCGTGCTCGCACCGGCATTCAGGTTACCTGCGGACGCGTCGAAAGCATATTCGACATAACCCAATGCACCCTGGCGCGGCTTGTCGAGCCCAACGTACGTCATCGACACCTTGCTGTTGCCCATTTCGGCGTAGTCGATCCATTTGCTGATACCGGCGTAATTCTCGGCAGTTACCCAGTAACGTGCGGTCAGCTCGCTGTAAGGGATCGCGGCAGTGCTTTGGTTCGAGATATTCAGGTAGGGCTTGATATTGTTGTTGTCCACCTGCCCATTGTCACCATCCTTGTAAAGCACTTTCAGGCCTGAGGAAACCACGAGCGTGCGGATTGACGGCTGGGCCGGGCTATACGTCTGGTTGCCGTTTTGAGAAGCAGTAATCACCGTAGTTCCCGGCGCAACAACCTTTACCTTACCATTTGCAACGATAGCTACCGTCGTATCCGAACTTGCGTAGCTAACCGGCAAACCGGAACTTGCCACCGCGCCGGGATCGAAATCGGCGTCGCCGAACGTCCTCGCCGAGAGGCTATCCAGGGCAACCGTTTGGGAAATTAATGCCGGGGGAACGATCGTAAGGCAGAAATCGTCGATCAGCAGATTGCCCGTCGGGCCTGCTTTGGATGCCCAGAAACCAATGGTTGCCGCATTTGCAGGGGCTAGTTTTGTTACCGTATATTTGGTATAAACCGTGGCCGTGGTCGAAGGATGAACCTGGAATTGCGTGGTACCGCTTGTAATTTTTGCACCCTGCGCATCGTAAAAATCGATCCCGATGCCGGCCCACCAGGGCAGGATCAGCTGGCTGGGATTACCCGGATTGGGCGTACCTTCCACCTTGGCCCAAACATCGAAAGTAACTTCGGAACCCCCTGTGACTGTAATCGTTTTGCCATAATTGATCGCACCCTGATCTGCCGTGATGACGGCGCTTTTCAGTCCGCTCCGGGCTGATGTCCCAATGGTTGCAGCGGCAGCGTTCGGGTTTCTGATCCAGTTTACAAAACCACTTTCAAAACCATTGTTGGTGAGTATCCCGCATGCACCCGCGCTGACGACCGTTACTGCGGAGCCGCTGGTAACACCGCCCGCATCCTGGGCCGTAGCATTAATGGTAACATTTCCGACAGCGACCGCCGTGACGATCCCCGTAGCAGTCACCGTGGCGATTGCAGGGTTTGAGGAACTCCATACCACTGTTTTGTTACTTGCATTTGAAGGCAAAACTGCGGCTTTAATGGACGTTGTATCGCCCACACCCACGGTAGCGGCCGGTTTGTTCAATGTAACGGAGGAGATCAGCACGTTGGAAGCTGTTACGGTGCTGGTGGCTGTCTTGCCGCCGTCCTGGGTGGTAACGGTCACCGTGGCCGTGCCGGGCGCAACGCCTGTCAGCACGCCATTCTGGTCCACCGAAACGATGCCGGCATTCGAGCTCGACCAGGCCAGGGCTTTGTTGCTGGCGTTGGCGGGTACGATCGTCGCAGCGAGCGTTGCGGTATTATTCACGCCCACGGAAGCCGTGGACGGCAGTGTTACCGCGGTAACTCCAATGTTGTAAGCAGTAACGGTCGATGAAGCTGTTCTGCGGCCTTCGTCGGTGGTGGCGGTGATGGTGGCAGTGCCTGGCGACATACCTTTTACCAGCCCGTTGGCATCCACGCCTACGACCGCCGTGTTCGACGAGGTCCAGCTCACTTTGCGGTTGGTTGCATTCGCGGGCAAAATCACCGCCGACAGCCGGGTGGTATCCCCTACCCCTACCATGGCAGTGGATGGGTTGACGGCAACAGAAGTTAATGGGGTCAAACCGACCTCTATGGCATTGATTGCAGGATAATTCAGGTTGGCAATAGGCCTGAACACGAGCGTGATCCAGCCTTCGACAGTAGATTTAACCTCAAACTCACGAACAATACCTTTATACCTTCCACCTGCCTCCGTGAAAATATCGAAGTTTTTCAGCAAAGTATCGGCAACGGTATTCACTGTTACATTGAACTTCCTCTTTCCTGCCGTGATCACGGTTGCAAGCTCTGCAAAATGCATTCTCACAATGTATTTCGAATTGGGGATCAGGTTTTCGTACCGGTAGATGAGCGGCACGCCGCTGTTGCGCTGCGTCTTATAGGCATCCGCAGGCGCAGGTTTCACGACACCGGTCAGATCGATGGAATTGGTAACGGTCGACGTCCACATGCTGGCAGATTGCGGGGTATCGGCGACGAAATTTCCGATGGTCGGCCCGCCGCAGTTGTTGGCAATGACGGTTGTCCCCACTGTAAGCACAGCGGTAGCTGTTTTGGCACCGTCCTGCGTGGTAACGGTAATGGTCGTCGAGCCGAGTTTCAATCCACTGACCAGCCCGGCCGCATTGATCTTCGCCACGGTAGTGTCCGAAGAAGCCCAGCTCACGCTTTTGTTGGTAGCATTGGCCGGAAGGACGCTGGCAGTGAGGTTTCTGCTGGTTCCCAACCCGATGGTAATAGCCGAATCGAGCGCTACACCAGTCACATTCACGACAGGCGTAACCTTGATGCTGCTCTGCGCGGTTTTTCCGCCATCCTGGGTTGTAACGGTGATCATGGCGAGACCGGGACCTACGCCGGTGACCAGTCCGCTTGCATTAACGGTGGCAATGGCCGCATCCGATGAAGTCCAGCTAACAGCATTCTTGGTAGGGTAAGCGGGCGTTAATGCAGCTTTTAATTGTTTGGTAAAACCTACTGTAACAGAATCGGAAGCAGGTGTAACGGCTACTGAGACTACCGGCCCGCCCGACGGCTCACCGACGAAAATCCCGTTGCCGCCGATGCCCAGGTAAACCCTCCCGTGCAAATCCGCCGCCATATTGCTCACAACGCCCGGAACCGGGTTGGCAATGGTAGTCCAGGTGGCGCCATTGTCGTCGGACCGGAAAACGCCGTACGAAACACCGTTAATAGGCGTCCCCTCCGAGCTCACGTAAATGATGGGGTTGGAAGCAGCCGTCGTATCCGCCTTGCCGACAGCCACCCATTTCGCTTTGGGAATGGTGGTCGGGTTTATTTTGGTGAAAGTCTGGCCGGCGTCGGTAGAGTGAAAAAGGCCGTCGCCCGAGAATGCGATCCAGAGGTCACCCTCTTTTCCCGGAGTGGTTTCGACGTTCATTTGGGCTACATTCCCTACATTGGGCAGGTTGGAGGCCGTGGTTGCAGCAAAACTGGCCCCGCCATCATTACTCACATACATCTTGCCCGCGGCGTAGATATAAAACTTGTTGCCGTTCACCTTGTCAGCTGCGAGCGGGTTCATACCTGCCCAGATGTCGTAAATGCTGCCCGGCTTCAAAACCGCACTGGGCACGCCGGCGGACGGGGTCCAGGTTACGCCGAGATCGGATGAGTGGTAAGTAAGCCCTCCTTGGGTCACCCAAACCATTTTTCTGCTGGTGGCCGAAACGGCAATCCTCCCCCTTGTCCCGGGGAGTGAGGTGAATTTGGTGTAGGAATTGCCTCCGTCGGTGGAGTAGCCGCCTATACCTGTTCCATTCCAGCCGTCACTGCCTACCCTTGCGATGAAGTTGGGATCCGAATACTGAATAGCACCGCCGGATGTGTTGGTACCCGTATTAGTCACAAAAAAGTTGGCAATTCCCTTTGCAGGCGGCAAATCGAGTGATTTATGGTCAAAACCTCCAACATCGCCCGTGGTCGATACCAGGAAGTTGGGGCCTGAGGGCGGACATACCAGCGGCCCGGCCACTACGATTTCCTCCAAGCCATTGTTCCGCAATTTCCAGGTAACCCTGGCATCCCAGACGTTGGTCGTCTGGCCCACGTCCAGCATGTCCGAAAACCATACCTGTGCCGCATTGAACGGGTCCCAGGCAAATCCGTTGACATTATGGCCAATATTTCCGTTAGCCCCGTTCCCGCCCGAATGCGGTGCTTCCGTCACATCCCGGGTAGCGGGCACCATGGTGGTCCAGCTCCCCACGCTGCCACCCGTGGTGCTGCGGTAGGCGATATCGTGATTCCACGAGCCGGTCGTTGTCACGATGATCTCGTTGCTGTTGGATGGGTTTACCCCTACACCACTGAATTCCTTGCCGGTAACGGGCGTAATGTCGACCCAGCTGCTGCCGTTCCATTTGTTCAAAGTCGAACCGCCTAATGGCCGGTTAGCATTCTGGGGAAGCCTGGTCACGAAAAAAGTGCCGTCATTGGCGATGCTCGCGCGGCGCGGTTCACCCGGGCTGCCTGGCATCAGTGCAAATGTAGTTCCGCCGTCGGTGCTCCGGTACACGCCATCGCGGCTGCCCAGGAAGATATTGCGGGTAACGCCGTTCACGACGCCACCGCTTTTGTCGAAAAAGATAAAGCGGCCGGGCAAATTATCCGGTAATGTGGTATTGACCTTCGTCCACGATCCCACTGCTCCCGCCGCTGTGCTTTTGTAGGTTCCGTTCGCACGTGTTGTGACGTACACGACATTGCTGTTGTTGGGATCTACGGCCAACCGGTCGGAATAGGTTTGGTCGCTGTTGGGCAGTACCTGTATCGGCAACTCGCAGTCAGTCCAGGTCGCGCCCCTGTCCACCGATTTCAGGACCGTTCCCGGGGAAATCCCTCCGCCGGGCGCGGCCCCCTTGCCGGTTTGGTGTGTGGCGTACAGGATATTCCCGGTCGCGTCACCGGGATCGAACGCAAGGTCGCCGCACTTGGCGGCCGCTTCCCAGTTCCAGTAAGTGGTAGGAATTTTGCCATACCACATCAGGTCCTCCCATTTCTGGGCTGCATGGTTCCATCGGTAGGGCGTACCTACATCGGTGGTAATGAAATAAAGGTTAGGGACCTTCGGATGCGCCTTAATACTTGTAACGTTGCCGCCACCACCCATTCTCACGGGCCGCCAGTTGTAAGTCTGTGCGTTGGCGATGAAATTCAGGGCTCCCGTCAATGCAATCAACAGGGCCATCATTCGGATTGATCTTTTCATAAATGTTGCTTTTAGTAAGATGTAAGTCGTAACACAACCCCTTACAGACAAGCAGAAAGAAAAATCCCCATATTAAAACTTGATATTTTGCAAAAAAAATTGACAGGCCCTCTCTCAGGCCTGCCAGGTGATCATGCTAATAACGGACCTTTTGCGGCAATCTCTTGCCGGGAAAAAGTCACTTCTTAGCCTGTCTCACAGCCTTAATCGGGAAATCACCATACTGAGAACCGATCATTCCCGTGAGCGTGTCGCCTTTTTGCATGAAGCTATATTTGAACACGCCATTCTGATTTTCTGTCGTGAACGTAACTTTCCCCTGATCGACAGCCAGGTCTTTCATTTCATTCCTTTCCGCAGCCTCCACGTATCCAACTGTTTTATTTTCCTTCTGCTCAAACACCAAAAGTCCCGATTCATACTCCGGCGGAACGTCGCTGATCAGGTATTTCCATGTTCCTACCAGATCGTCAGCCGTGACTGCCCTCCGCGCCACCATGGAGAATGCCGTGATAGTGATGAGCATTAGAAAGATGTAGTGCCTTGTTTTCATGTTAATCCGTACGTTTAAGTTTGAATGATAAAAGGTAAGTAGCGGGAAATTAGAAATAAATATTTCCCCCTCCCTATTAACCCTCTACTTCTTTTTCTTTTGATTCCAAATATTCTTCACGCGCGACTTTTAACACGGCGCCGAGTTGCGCCATGAACAAGTCTGCGTCCCTTTTTGTGCGTATCACGCCAGACATGGAATCGGGCTTGGCAGGTCTTTGTGCGGCGACCTTGGGAGCGGTCGACTTCTCTGCGAGATCTTGTAAATGAGATAGTTTTTCTCGAATCTTATCTTCCGTAGTATCAAGATAATGATATTAATTGAATTCTAATAGCCAGGAACTTATCGGTTCAGGTGAACAATGTAATAACGATACAGCTCGTGGCGCGATCTCGAATGATCGAAAGATTCTGGGATCGGCTTGAAGAATGGCTCACCGTCCGCATTTCGCTCGATATCTTTTCTGTTTCTTAAAAGCTTCACATACCAGTCAACACCCACAGAAACGAAGTAATCGTCCAGGTAGTTTCTATTGCTAAGGAAGATGCTATGATACATTGCTGCTCTAAGATCGTCAGAGCCATCCAGGCCGAACCGGACCATACCCGAAGCTCAACCCCATGCAGCCAAGGCCGAGCGCGGAAACTTCCAGTCCGCTTTTTTCTAATTGTCTTTTTTCCATTGTTGTTTTATCTAATCAAATACTTGCCAAACTAAATGGCAACTTCCTGATCCTCTTCCCGGTCAGGTCAAAAATCGCATTCGTGAGCGCCGGCGCGAATGCGGGCAGGCCCGGCTCTCCTACCCCGCCGGCATCGGCGTCGTTTTCCAGAATGTGTATTTCAATGGGCGGAATGTCGGTGATGCGGGGCATTTGGTAGGTGCTGAAATTGTTGTCTACCGCCATACCGTCTTTGAATTTGACCTCGTGCATTGTGGCCGCACCCAATGCCATCACGATCGCTCCTTCAATTTGAGCGTGGACGGTGTCGGGGTTCACATACCAGCCGCAGTCCATGACCGCCCACACCTGGTCTACCTTTACGCCGCCGTTTGGCGCCTTCGATACTTTTACGACCTGCCCGACCGTACTCGCAAAGCATTCCGTGATCGCGACACCAAAACCATCACCTTTCTTCCGGTTTTTCCAGCCTGACAATTCTTCCATTTTATCGATCAGCTTCTGCAAACGCTCGTCTTTCAGATACGCGCGGCGGAAATCAAGCGGGTCTTTTCCGGCTTCTACGGCCAGTTCGTCCAGAAAGCTTTCGTAGGCAAAACCATTGGTAGAAGCATACACCGAACGCCACCACATGGTCGGGATCGGCGTTTCGAATACCACGTCCATGATCGCCAGGTTCTTGATAGAATCCATATAAGGCTTCAAAAAGCCCTCGGAGGCGCTTCCATTGGGCACGTCTTTCTTTCCGCCGCGCCAATGGCTGTTGTTTTGACCGGCAAGTTTCACTTTAAATGCGTCGATCTCGCCGTTGTTGATGACTCCTTCGCAACGGTAGGTAATGCCGGGGCGGTAGGGTCCCTGTGTCGCGTCGTCCTCCCTCGTCCACACCACCTGTACCGGCGCTTTCAGTTCTTTTGAGATCACCGCGGCCTCGTGCGGGTAGTCCATAAATGCCTTCCGGCCGAATCCGCCACCCAGAAAGGTCATATTCACGATCACCTTTTCGCGGGGAATGGACATTTCTTTACTGATATAGTCCTGTATCCACTCCGGCGCCTGGATCGGCCCCCAGATTTCCAGCTTATCGTCCTGGTAATGCGCAATGCAGTTCAGAGGCTCCATCGCCGCGTGGTATTGGTAGGGCGTTTCGTAGGTTACATCAATTTTTTTGGCTGCCTTCGCGATGATCTCGTTCGGCTCGCCCTGCTTTTTGAAAGTCAATCCTTCCTGCGTTTGCAGTGCCTCAGCCTGTCTTTTGAAAATTTCTTCGGTATTTAAATGCTCAAATCCGGTATCGTCCCACGCTACTTTCAGCGCTTTCTTTCCCTGGATGGCTGCCCAGGTAGAGTCCGCCACGACGGCCACGCCTTCGCGGTAGGTATTAAAAACACCCATTCTAACCTTCATCACCTGCTTCACCCCGGGCACTTTGCGGGTAGCCGTATCGTCGAAGCTTTTCACTTTCCCGCGCAGCCTCGGATTTCTTTCCACCGCCGCGTAAAGCATGCCGGGGATTTCTTTGTCCAAACCAAAAACCGCTGTTCCATTGGTTTTCAAAGGCGTATCCAGCCGGCGTAATGGCTTACCGATCAGCTTGTATTCCGAGCGTTTTTTGAGCACCACATCCTTTGGCGCTTCGAGTTTGGAGGCCGCTTCTACCAGCTCTCCATAATGCATTTTTTTGCCCGAAGGCTTGTGAATCACATTCCCGCCCTCGGCATAGCATTCGATTTTGGGCACGCCCCATTTCGTCGCCGCGGCCTGAATGAGCATTTCGCGCGCAGTAGCACTCAATTTCAACAGGTTTTTATACGAGCCACGAACGGTGGAACTTCCGCCGGTTACCTGGCTGCCGTATTTTTTATTGTCGCCCTGGGCAAAAACGACGGCGATTTCGTTCAGATTCACTTCCAATTCCTCGGCGACGATCTGCGGGACAGCCTGGTAAGAGCCCTGCCCCATTTCAGCACGGTGGTCAAAAATCGTGACCTTGCCGGATGTATCGATGTGCACCCAGGAATTCATCTCTACACCGAAATTGTTAGACTCGCCCGCCTTGACAATCTTCGCTGATTTCGCATTCGTCGGCCAGTAAAAGCCCAGCGAAAGCACTGCCCCGGTCATCCCCGTGGCCTTTATAAAATTCCTTCTGGATACGGTCTGGTTGTCCATAATGTTAATGGTTTAGCGTTACTTTTTCGGAGCGTAAGCGCCTTTTTTGAGCCAGGTGAGCCAGGCTTTTTTGAATTCTGCATGTGATACCGGCGGCAATGTCCTGCCTTCGCCCGGGTTCCAGCCCGCGAGCACGAGACCGTCGTCTGCGTGCTCGATGAGCTTTTTCATATCCTTATGCCCGTTTTTGTTGGGGTCAACCAATTGTTTGGCCAGCTCGTGAGGGCTTTTTCCCTGAAAAACCATTTTCATATCCGCAGGTGGCAAATGCCAGTCGGGGTTACCCGGGGGCGTATGCAGGCCTGGCGTGTTGGTTTCCTGGTGGCAGTTTGAACATTTCATGGCGTAAACGCCTTTCCCATCCACGCCGCGTTTCGGCCCCATGGTATGCAAATGACTGTCGTCGCCTTGCAAAGGCACGTCGCCCGACGGGTGGCAGTTCATGCAGCGCGGACTCATCAACACTTTATAAACCGTTGCAAACACCTTCACAGACTCGACGCTATCCCGGTTAGTAGACTTAAAATCAACCTTTTCCACCAGCGAATCCTCTTTTTTAAATGCAGACGCAGCGACGGCGATCACGAATATCAGTACAGACAGCACGGTAGCGGTCTGCACGGAGAAGAACTGCTTCTTCCCCTTTTTGGTGTTTTGCTTCATAACATCAGATTGAAGTGGACAGAATTAACCATTTGCAGTTTTCTTCTGCATTTCAGCGGCCAGATGGATCGCCTTGCGGATGCGGAGATAGGTCCCGCAGCGGCAAATGTTGCCGGCCATGGCGTCGTCGATGTCCTGGTCGCTAGGGTCGGGCTTTTCGCGGAGCAGGACGGCGGCGGACATGATCTGCCCGGAATGGCAGTAGCCGCATTGCGGCACGTCGATCTCCTGCCAGGCCTTTTGCACCGGGTGCGAGTTTGTTTCGGATAAACCTTCTATCGTCACGACTTTCTTGTCGACCGCGCGGCTAACCTTCGTCACGCACGAGCGAACGGCCTCGCCATTCAGATGCACTACGCAGGCGCCGCATTGTGCCACGCCGCAGCCATATTTAGTGCCTTTCAGTCCTGCCAGATCGCGGATCGCCCACAGCAGGGGCATTTGAGGATCGGCCTCCAGCGGATAATCTTTGTTGTTGATATTCAGTGTGATTTTCGCCATGGTGAGTTTAGTTTGTCGTTTCTTTTCGCTCAAAGCTTTCACTACAATCTGTATGCCAGCACAGTTATCTCTTGCTACCACAAAGTTCCGCCCTTCCCGCCACACATCGTTTATACAGATTCCCGAAATGTCTACCAATATTCCTGATTTGCCCCCCAAGGGTTTTCCAGGCAAAGTTACTGCTCAGGAATTCATCCAGATGAAGGTTTGCCAACCTCCAAAAAGAAATGATGTGCCGCAAAACGGCACATCATTTCTGAAAATTCAGCACTTCGTATCTAAATGTATATCAGCTGGTTTACAGCGACTGGATCTGTCTGATCATCTGACTCGTAAAACCCCATTCATTATCATACCAGGCCATTACTTTCACAAGGTCCCCGTCGACGACACGCGTCATTTCAAGGTCGATTGTCGCTGCGAAAGGGCTTTTGGCGATGTCGGTGGAAACCAGCGGCTCGTCGGTTACGGCAACCACCTTTTCATAACGTTCCGTGGCCGCCTCTTCGGTAAGTATCCGGTTGATCTCCTCGATGGTCGTAGGGCGCTCTGCGATGAAGGTAATGTCGGAAATGGAGCCCAAAGCCACCGGTACCCTTACGGCAATCCCATCGAACTTGCCTGCATATTGCGGTAATGCTTTAGTGGTTGCGATAGCCGCTCCCGTGGCTGCGGGGGCGAGGTTAATACCTGCGGCACGACCCATGCGCGGCTCTCTTTTGGAGGGTGCGTCCACGAGCGTCTGAGAGGCTGTGTAGGCATGCGTGGTGTTCAGAATGGCTTTTTTGATACCCAGCCTGCGGCCCAGGATTTCGATTACCGGGCTGATACTGTTGGTGGTACAGCTGGCACAGGAGAAAATCGAGACCTTGCCCTCATCGGTATTCACGCCGTGCACGACGGTCGGGGTGTCTTTGGTCGGGCCGGAAATGACTACGAACTTCGCTCCGGAATGAATGTGTTTTTCGGCATCGGCATTGTTGGTAAAAAATCCGGTGCTTTCAATCACGACGTCCACATTCAGCGATTTCCAGGGCAAGTTCTCGATCTCGCGGATGCTGTGGTATTTCACAGGCTTGCCGTCGATCACGAGCGTGTCGCCCTCCACCCTCACTTCTTTTTCATACTTGCCGTAATTGCTGTCGTATTTGAGCAGGTAGGCGGCGTTTTCAATGCTCATCAGATCGTTGACCCCTACGAGTTCCAGGTCATTGTTTTCGAAGATAATCTTTAATGCTGCGCGTCCGATGCGGCCGAAGCCGTTAATTGCTATTCTTTTCATGATGGTGTATTAAGTTAAAAATCCCGTTGATTTCATGGAGTCAAAGTTGCATCATTGCCGAATGCGTCCGTTAGGCAGCAATTCCCGGGCAGTTGGCAATTTTTCCCTATTCCAGCACCGGCTGCTCCGGTTTCCCGCGGTACTGGCCCGGCGAGATGCCTTCCTTGCTTTTGAAAAAGCGGCTGAATGTCTGGATATCGTCGTACCCGAGCTCATAGGCAATTTCTTTGATCGAAAGGTTGGTATAGTTGATCTGCCGTCTCGCGTGGATCATAATGCGGTCATGGATAATGTTCAGCGGCGACCGGCCTGAAATGAGCGAGAAAAGATTCGAAAGGGTCTTCGGCGACTTGTTGAGTTTGGAGGCATAATAGGCTACGTCGTGATGCTCGGCGTAATGCTTATCGACCAGGTAGTTGAATTCCCGTATAATATCCCCCTGCGTCTTGTCTATTTTATGGAAATTGACGGAATGCCGCAACACCCTTACTGAAAGTATCAGCATGCGCTTCAATATGGATTGCAGCATTTCCTGTTGCAAAATATCCCTGTTACCCATTTCGGAACGCAATATTTCCCAGGATATCTCAAAATCCTTTACCAGGCTATCTTCGACGGTGATAATAGGTATGCCGGCTGCGCCGAAAAATAACAACCCCTTGCTGCCGACCTCGTTATCGTGGTTTACAATGCAGTAAAACGGCTGGTTGAACCTAACCAACCTGGCCGCCTCGATTTCGATGCTGTCGATTTTATGGAATTCGGTCAGGAAAATGATCTGGTTTTTACTGAGCTGGTAAGGCACTTTGTCGATGGTGATATTCATGCGTTCGGCCACATTCCAGATAAACGTCATGTCCGTCGCGTGCACGTCATACACCACCTGACTGTTGCGCGCATCAAGCTCGTGGATGCTTAATATCTCTTTCGAATTTTCAAAAACCATATTCTTTTTTAACTCAAAAATAGGTTAGTCGGGCAGATCTATGTCGGTTGAAGCTGCATTATTGACATAATTCGTAAAAATGCTCAGCGACACCTGCGCTATGATCTCGACGATCTCGCCCTCTGTAAAACCAGCCGCTCTTACGTTCCTGAAAGTCTCATCCGGGAGTGCTCCTCTTGCACGAAGGATATCCTTCGCGAAACCGAGCGCCGCATTGACCTTTGGATCAATGGAAATACCCATTCGCGCGTCATTGATCTCCTTCCAATCAAAGCCCATTTGGCTCGCAATATAACTATGCGTTGCGCCGCAATATGCGGAACTGTTTTCATACGCAACCGTAAGGGCGATCAGCTCTTCCAGCTGCGGCCCGATGGCGGCATTCCGCATTCCCGCATTGAACCCCAGGTAGCCCGTCAGCGCCGCGGGCGAGTTGCCGAGGGTTTTGATATTGTTCAGAAGCATGCCCATTCTGCTTTTGAGCAAATCGAGCAGCTCTTTCGTCATCCCGGAGGCTTCCCCGGGTTCGAGCGGCGCTATTCGGGCCATGTGTTTGAGGTTCAATGTGCGTGTGCCACAATGGGCGGCTGCACGGGAAAATCGATTTCCGTAGCCGCTGCAATGTTGACATAATTGGTAAAAATACTGAGCGAAACCTGGGCTATGATTTCGATGATTTCCCCTTCCGTGTAGCCGGCAGCCCTGATTTCGGCAAGCGCATCATCAGAAACTGCTCCCCGGGTGCCGAGCACTTCTTTGGCGAACACGAGGGCGGCATTCACGCGGACGTCCGACGATACCCCTAGCCTGGCGTCCTGTATCGCTTGCGCGTCGATACCGATCTTTTCGCTCAGGTAGGTGTGTGCGGCATTACAATAGTCACAGCCGTTTTCACCGGCAACGGCGAGGGCGATCAGCTCCCTGAGCTTCCCCTTTATCGATGTATGGCTCAACCCCGTGCTGAACCCCAGGTATGCATTCAATGCAGCCGGAGAGTTCCCCAGTGTCCTCATCATATTAGGCACTCCGCCCATTTTATTTTTTACAACTTCAAAAAGCTCCTTGGTTTTCCCGGTAGCCTCTTCCGGGTTTAATGCTGTTATTCGTGCCATGATCTTTGTGTTTAAGTCAAACTTATTGTCTTGCTTAACAGTACAAAGGTGCAACAGCAGATGAAGGCATTGGTAGGCTCAAATTCCCGGGAAGTTGGCGATTTTTCCTGCCGTCACTTTTCACCAGCCGGAAGCGCTCCCAGGCCCCAGTTCATATTCGGCTCCGGCCCCATTTCGAGTACCAGCGATCCGCCTTTCAGCAGATCGGACGCTTTGAACCAGAAGTTTTGCAGCGGCTCGCCATTGAGGGTGGCGCTTTGGACGTATACATTCTTGCGGGAAGTGTTTTTGGCTTCAATGGTAAAATTCTTTCCTCTTCCGAACTGCTGCCCAAGGTCGATGACCGCCTTTTCAAACATCGGGCTTCCGATCTCGTAAATCGGGTCAAAGCGGGTGCCGCCGTCGGTCTGGAAAAGACCTAGTGCCGCCATCACAAACCAGGCGCTCATTTGCCCCTGGTCCTCGTCGCCCAGGTAGGCATTGGAAACTTCATAACCATAATACCGGTCGATCACCGAGCGGCTCCATTTCTGCGTCAGCCAGGGCTTTTTGACCCAATTGAAAAGAAAAGCAAAATGCATGGACTGCTGGTTCCCCTGCACGACCGGATAATCCCAGTACTGATCGTTCGGACCATTGTAGCGCCATTTCACACTTTCATTGAACCCCCAGTCAAGCCTTTTCACAAATTCATTTTCTCCGATTATTTTAGCCAGCCCGGGAACGTTCTGCGGTACAAAAAAAGTGAGCTGCCAGGCATTTCCTTCTACATAATGATGGTTCGCGCCGGATTTGAAAGGATCAAAATCGACGAGCCAGTTGCCCTTTGCGTCTTTCATACGGGCAAATCCGGTTTTCGGGTCGATGACATTCTTCCACCAGTTCGCCCTTTCGCCGAAGGTCTGGTAATCTTCTTTTTTATCTAATGCTTTGGCAAACTGGGAAACCGAGTAGTCGTCGAAGCTGTATTCCAATGTATTTGAGAACCTTCCCTGATCGTAAGGCACATATTTGTGGTTCAGATAAGTAAGCAGGTCCTCATTACCCGCCCGCCCGCCGCCTACCGGCTCGGCAGGCGTAGTCTGCATTTTGCGGACCGCCTCGTAAGCTTTTTCGACGTCATAGCCGCGAATGCCCATCTGGTAGGCGCCCACGATGAGCGGCACCTCATGCTCGGCGACCATCACCGGGATGTACTCCATCCCTGCCGGTCCTTTCGCCAGCCAGCCGCTGCGGTCGTACATCGCAAGCTGGGATTTCACCCACCGGTTCGACCATTCGGGCGTGACCAGGTTCCAGAACTGGTTGAGGTTCCAGAAGGTGTTCCAGAATGCGTCGCAGCCCAATGCAACATCGTCCTTGTCCTGAAATTTGTTAACATTTTCATCCGCGTCCCGCCAGCTCCCGTCCACGTCGCTGAAAGTATTCCGGCTCAGTGAGCGGTACATATTGGTATAGAACCGCTCCTTTTCCCGCTTATCATGGCTGGAAATCGCCACCCGGCCCAGCAGATCGTTCCAGGCTTTTTCCTGGTTGCCCCTCACCTTTTCAAAATCCCAGCCAAACGGGTCGGATATCTCGGTTTTTAGGTTCAGCGCTGCATTCTCCACACTCACGTACGAAATGCCCGAACGTACCTGTACGGCCTTGTTCTTATGGGTATCAAATTCCAGGAACATGCCAGCGTTATTGGCGCTGTCTGCTGCGAGATTGGTTTGCTGCTTTACTACATCATTCAACCAAACGCCGTAGTTTTTGATAGGCTGGTCAAATTCCATCACAAAATGTACCGTGTACTGCTGATCGATCCCCCCGGACCATACGTTCCTCGAAAGCTGTTCGCTATACCCCTCGATGCGCCTGTCGCTCACCTTGTCGACCTTTACTTTTTTGATCTTATAGCCGTATTCGGTGGGGATTTGCAGGTCCACCATCACACGGCCCGTTTCGCTTTTTTGCCAGGTATATTTCTGAAATGATGCCCGTGTGGTCGCCGTCAGTTCGGCGGTAATGTCGTTGTCGGTGAGATTTACTTTGTAATAACCCAATGGTGCCTGCTCGGAGCTTTTATCGAACCGGGACCGGTAGCCCTCGTCGGGACGGGCCTCATCGCCGATCTTCGTCTGAACGGGCCCGGCGGTAGGGAAAGTACCGAGGCCGGTCATGGTCCATTCGTGAATGTGGCTGAATGTCCCGATCGACTCGAAAGTAGGGTCATAACCTGCCTGCCAGCCGCCATTCTGGTTATCCGGGCTCAGTTTCACCATACTGAAAGGCATCCACGGCCCGGGCGCGATCATCCACCGAGAGTGTCCCGCTCCTAGCATCGTATTCACATAGCCGGCCGGGGTTTTCAGCCTTTGTCTGCCTCGCTCTACCTTCCCGGACCTGGCCAGTTGTTTATTCACAAAAACCTCGAATTTCCCCTTCTCACGCCCGGTGACCGCGGGCATGGGCGCTTCGAGCATGTAGCGTTCCTGTTCTATTTTTTGGGATAAAATGGTATCTCCGTCGAGCACCACGTCGATCAACGGTTCGCCGGCGAGCCGGGTTACGTCGACCAACAGCGGTTGGATTGGTTTTCCATCGGCATTCAACTCGTAATCAGCGGCGGCTACATTCCGGAGCAATGCTTCCCCGGGCGTAGCGAGAACCGTCCTTGCCGGACCTTCCAGTTTCACCTGGTCAACAGCAAGCCAACCG
>CBIHPQ010000101.1:0-17286 GCA_966211825.1 uncultured Dyadobacter sp.
CACGTGCGAATGCTCAACAAAGAAGCACGTGAGTTTCAGGACGACAACGATATGATTTTCGACTTCGAAAACCTGATCTAGCTGGAAAGTTCCGACGCGAGCCGCGCGGTCTCGAACTACAACGAGCCCTGCATTATCATTTCGTCGTCCGGAATGGTGCAGGGAGGGCGCGTGGAGCAGCATGTGGAGGCCAATATCGGCAATCCGTATGCGACTATCCTGATGATCGGTTATGCCTCGGAAGGGACGCTCGGATGGCGGCTTTTGAATGGCCAAGATACCATCTCGATTCGCGGAAAGCAGTACCCGGTCTTGGCTAATATTGAAAAAATTGACGTATTTAGCGGCCACGGAGACCAAAACGACTTAATTGATTTTGTAAAAATGCAGGATCCGGAAAAACTGAAACGCATTTTCCTCGTCCACGGAGAGCAGCAAAGTATGGCTGAATTCCAAAGTAAAATTCAAGAAATCGGCTATCATTCGGTGGAAACGCCGTTAAGGGGCATGACTTACGAGCTCTGAACCACCCCTGATCCCGCCCACTAATCACAGAACCTGAATTATGAGAACATACCTGGATTTTGAAAAGCCTATGGCCGAGCTCGAACGCAAGCTCGAAGAAATGAAAGCGCTGGCGCAAGAAAACAATGTAGATTTTTCGGATGCCATTGCGTTGCTGGAAGGCAACATCACCAACCTTCGAAAAGAGATATTTGAAAACCTCACGCGCTGGCAGCGTGTGCAGCTTTCACGCCACCCCGATCGCCCCTACACGCTCGACTACATCGAGCTGATCTGCGACGAGTTCATCGAATTGCACGGAGACCGCCAGGTGCGCGACGATCCGGCCATTATCGGTGGCCTGGCGAACGTCGGCGGCCAGTCATTCATGCTGATAGGTCAGCAAAAAGGCCGTAACACCAAGCAGCGCCAGCACCGCAACTTCGGGATGCCCAATCCCGAGGGTTACCGCAAGGCATTGCGCCTGATGAAACTGGCCGAGAAATTTAATAAGCCGATCGTGACGCTGATCGACACCCCGGGTGCATTCCCCGGGATGGAAGCGGAAGAGCGCGGGCAAGGTGAGGCAATCGCACGCAACCTGAAAGAAATGTTCATGCTGAAAGTGCCTGTGATCTGTATCGTGATCGGCGAAGGAGCTTCCGGCGGTGCATTGGGGATTGCCATCGGCGACCGCGTACTGATGCTCGAAAACACCTGGTACTCCGTTATTTCCCCCGAAAACTGCTCGGCGATCCTGTGGAGAAGCTGGGATTTCAAGGAGCAGGCTGCCGAAGCGATGAAAATCACGGCGAAAGATATGACCAATTACAAGCTCGTGGACGGCATTATCGCCGAGCCGCTGGGTGGTGCCCACCTCGACCACAAATGGATGGCCGATGAACTGAAAAGGGTGATCCTCGAAAACATCAGCGAGCTGGCTGCCATCGAAGAACAGGACCGGATCGATCTGCGGATCGAGAAATTCTGTTCAATGGGTGTGGTAGTCGAAGCATAATATTTCCATGAAAAACGACAAGATCAAGAATATCATTTTCGACCTCGGTGACGTCATTCTCAACATCGATGTACCTGTTGCCTCCAAGTCATTCGCCGATCTGAGCGGCCGGGAACAGAGCGAGATACTCACTATTTTCAAAGAGAACGAGCTTTTCCGCCAGTTTGAAACCGGTTTAATGGACGAGTCCAAGTTCCGGAATTACGTGCGCGAAATCCTGAACTTTCCTGATCTGTCGGACGAGGCCATTGACACGGCCTGGAACAGCCTGCTGCTCGACCTCCCGCCCGAGCGCGTGGAGCTGCTCAAAAAACTGGCAACCCAATACCGCCTGTTCCTGCTCAGCAACACGAGTTCGATCCATATTACACAGGTTAATAAAATTCTGGAAGCCTCCACGGGCGTGGAAAAGCTCGAAGACCTTTTTGAGACCGTCTTCCTTTCCTATGAAATGGGCCTGATGAAGCCTGATACCCGTATTTACCAGGAGGTACTGGACAAGGCCGGGCTGAAAGCGGAAGAAACGCTTTTCCTGGACGACAATGCGGACAATATCCGCGGCGCGGCGGAACTCGGCATCGAAACCATCCACGTCCAAAAGCCGGTCACCATTCTGGAATACCTCAAAGACTATGCAGTCTAACACACGCACCCACATCATCCAGGCAGCACTTTTTGTCATCACCATCATCACCACGACGATGGCCGGTGCCGAATGGATGTTCGGGAATATATTCGGCTTTGTTTACGATATATTGTTCTTTTTGATAGGAAAAAAAGAAGCGCAGGAAATACCCGTCAATACGAAGCCAATGGGACTTGCGGAGTTTTTGCAGGGCTTCCATTTCTCCATTCCGTTCCTGCTGATCCTCACGATCCATGAATTCGGGCATTACTTTGTGGCCAAGGCACATAAGGTTAAAGTAACATTGCCCTACTACATTCCAATGTGGTTTGGTATCTCGCAAAGCATCGGCACGCTCGGCGCATTCATCAGGATCAAAGAAGCCGTACGTTCGCGGGTGAAATTCTTTGATATCGGCATAGCGGGGCCATTGGCAGGTTTTGTCGCCGCCCTGGTGGTGCTCTGGTATGGTTTCACCCATTTGCCCCCGCCGGATTATATTTTCAAAATTCACCCCGAATACGAACGCTTCGGGCTGAACTACCCGCAATTTGCCTACGAAAACCCGGCTGGTAACCTCATACTCGGCGACAATATCCTGTTCTGGTTTTTCAAAACCTACGTCGCGGATCCCGCGCGCCTGCCACACGCGTACGAACTTATCCATTACCCCTACCTTTTCGCAGGTTACCTGGCATTGTTTTTCACTGCGTTGAACCTCATTCCCATCGGCCAGCTCGATGGCGGCCACATTCTTTTCGGAATGATCGGTAAGAAACGTTTCGACATCGTAGCCCCTGTCCTGTTCGGCATTTTTGCTTTTTACGCCGGGCTCGGGGTTTTCCGCACCGAATCATTCGCAACAGGCAGCGATGCCGTTTTCTACGAGCGACTGTTCTATTTGGCCATTTACATTTATTTCCTCTATATCTGTTTCAAACGAGCCTTCGATAGTCCGTCGACAGCCCTGATGATCAGCTTACTGATCGTCGTCGGACAGTTCGCGGTCTGCTACGTCCGCCCGAATTGGGACGGATCGGTCAATCTGCTGCCATTTGTGCTCATCCTGGGCCGCTTCCTCGGCATCCGCCACCCCGACACCGAAGATAACACCCCGCTCGACTCACGTCGCATGATTTTGGGAGTGGTAGCATTCGTGATTTTCGTTATTTCATTCAGCCCTACCCCGTTTATTATCATTGAGTAAAAGGAGATAGGCCGTTGCAAGCCCTTTTCGTAATGAAAAAGGTTAGTTATGGCAAACAACTTCTCCCGCAGGCAATTTCTCGCAACGATCGGTGCGGCGCCGGTAATCGGGCGCATTATCCCTCCGGAAGCTCCCTACACTTATGCGGTCAAGGGAAAGCTCCCGGTTTCTGAAATGGGTTCCGCTCTCATTCATGAACACGTTTTAGTCGATTTTATTGGTGCGGGGAAAATCTCCCCGGATCGCTGGAAGCATGATGAGGTGATCCGGAAAGTCCTGCCCTATTTGCTCGAAATCAAACAGCGGGGCATTAAAACGCTGGTCGAATGCACGCCAGCATTCATTGGGAGGGATGTGGTTTTGTTGAAAAAACTGTCAGAACAGTCCGGCCTCCATATTTTGACCAACACAGGCTACTACGGCGCTTCCGATAACAAATATCTTCCCAAATGGGCATTTACCGAAACAGATGAACAGCTAGCGGCGCGCTGGATAACCGAGTTTGAAAAAGGCATTGACGGTACCGGCATTCGTCCGGGATTCATTAAAACCGGTGTCAACAGCGGCAAATTATCCGAACTTCATCAAAAGCTGGTCAGAGCGGCAGCGTTGACCCATTTAAAAACCGGGCTCACCATCTGCTCGCACACCGGCCCCGCATTACCCGCACGCGAGGAAATTGAAATACTGAAACAATCGGGCGTTCATCCGTCCGCATTCGTGTGGGTGCACGCGAACGGGAGCGCGGAGGAGCTGGAAGATGTAGGAAAAAGCGGTTGCTGGATTAGCCTCGACGGTGTGAATACCGATAACATTGCCCGGCATGTGGAACTGATCTCTTTTCTCAATAAAAAACAAAGGCTGGGCCAATTGCTGATTTCACACGATGCGGGTTGGTACCGGCCCGGAGAACCCCACGGAGGCGAGTTCCGGGGCTTTACCACGATTACCGACAAACTGATACCCGCACTGAAAGAGCAAGGTTTGACGGAGGCCGATATCCGGACATTAATGGTCGATAATCCCGCCAAAGCATTTACAATCAGCATTCGCAAAGGCTGACCGCATTATTTTTCAATGCGAAATTCGGTCCAGCCGTCAGGTACTGTTTCCAATGCAAAGCCAAAGCCGTGATTGCCGAGAATTTCGCGGGTTAATGTCAGACCGATGCCTTGCCCGTCGCGTTTGGTACTGAAAAACGGGTTAAAGAGCTTGGTACTCACGTCCGGATCGATCGGCTTGCCGTTGTTGCGGATCACAATGCGCTCGGCGCCCGTAACGATGCGCACCTCCTGCCCGCTCCCGCAAGCCTCGATGGCATTTTTGATTACATTGATCAAAACCTGCTCCATTTGCCCTTTATCGACATTCCAGAGCACATTTTCCTGCGCAACACTCTGGACTTTTACATTTCGCAACGAAGCCAGATTCTGCATAAATATGGCCACATCGCGCGTGAGCGTGCCCATATCCGTCTGCTCCGGCACCGGTGCGGGCAGGCGCACGACGTCCGCGAAGTTTCGCATGAAACGCGTGAGCTGCTGGTTTCTTTCCGAAGCCACGTGCAGTGCATCCTTAATGTCGCCATAATCCGTGTCGGGTAACAAATGGCTTGTCGTCTGCAATATCGACTCAGTGGCGCCCAAGGTATTGTTCACTTCATGGGCCATCATCCTGATCACCTTGCCATAGGCATTCTTTTCCGATTCGAGGATCTCATTCGTCAATTCCTCGATCATCAGAAACGAGCGGCGGAAGCCCCGGTCCATGAAATGCGAGCGCTGCGCCTTGAACGTTGCGATGCCGTTGGTCTTGATCATTCTGGATTCGCCGTCGAAAATGCCCGCGAGCTCGGTGAGTAGTGTCAGGCCGGTTTCTTCCAGTTTTTTGCCTATCAATGTTCGTTCCTCCTGCTCAAACTGGATCTTTCCCTTGCTGTTGAGCGACTCAATGCGGTCGTCGTAATCGAGGATAACGATAGAAATTGGCGATGCTTCAATGAGCTTTTCGAGAAAGAAATGCTGCTCGTTAAGCTTGATACGCTCCTCCCGCAGCTGGTCGATCATCATATTATACACCTCGATCAGCACATCAACCTCCCCCTTGCCCGTCGGGACGAACTTGATCGAAAAGTCTTTGTCCTTAATGGCCTCGATTCCGGACTTCACAAACTGGATAGGTTGCATAAAATTGTTGTAGAGAACGATAGACATGCCTGCCGATAGCAGCAAAAACACTTCCGAAGCAATAAAAAGGGCTTTATTCTCAAATAGCAGCTTATAAACCAACAGGATCAGCACCAGGTGCAGTACCGCGATGTAGGCAATGTATTTCGTCTTCGTGGATAGTCTCATGCCTCCTCCGAATCAAAGGATATGCCAAACTTCTCCAACCGCCTGTATAATGCGAAGCGGGTGATCCCGAGCGACCGGGCGACCCGGCTTACCTTGTTCTGGTGGTGCTGCATCGCTCTGACGATCATCTGGTACTCCATTTCCTCCAAGGTAATGCTGCCCACTTCCGGAACCTGTTTCTGAGCCGACGAGGCGTGACCTGCGTGCAGGTTACGCTGAAAATCATCGATATCCAGCAGATTGTTACCCGCCAGCAGGACAGTCCGCTCCACCAGGTTTTTGAGTTGACGGATATTACCCTGCAAAGGCAATGTTTTAAGCCATTTCAGGGCCGCATTACTGATTTTCAGCTCCGGTCGGTTGTAAATGGTTTTGAGGTTATCGGCAAAAAACGTCGACAACAGCGGGATATCATCGGGCCGCTCGCGCAACGCGGGAAGTTTTACGGTGATGAGGTTAATGCGGTAATAAAGGTCCTCGCGGAATGTGCCTTGCGCCACCATTTCTTCGAGGTTCCGGTTGGTAGCACAAATAACGCGCACATCCACCGTCCGGCTTTTGCTGCTTCCCAGCGGCTCAAATGTGCGCTCCTGTAACACGCGCAGCAGCTTCACCTGGCTCGATAAATCCAGCTCGCCGATCTCGTCCAGGAAAATCGTCCCCCGGTGTGCCATTTCGAAACGGCCCATGCGGTCGGTTTTCGCATCGGTGAATGCTCCGCGCACATGTCCGAACAACTCGCTTTCAAACAATGTCGAAGAAATCCCTCCCAGGTTCACCTTCACAAATGGACGCACTTTCCGCCGGCTGTTCAAATGAATGGCCTCCGCGACCAGTTCCTTGCCCGTACCGCTCTCGCCCGTAATGAGCACGGGCGCGTCCGTAGGGGCCACCCGGCCGATGGTTTCGAGGATATCGAGTAGCTTAGGGTTCTCCCCGACGATATTTTCAAAATGATATTGCTGGTCCAACTTACGCCGGCTGCCCGCCTGCTGGGCCGGTTTGGCCAGGTTCAGGATCGTGCGGATAGATTGCACCAGGTAATCGTTCTGCCAGGGCTTGGTCACGAAATCGGCCGCGCCTTCCTTCATCCCCCGCACGGCAAGATCGATCGTCCCCCAGCCGGTAATCAGTATCACGGGAATAGCCGAGTTGTGCTTTTTAATGCGCTGCAGCAAATGCATCCCCTCTTTCCCCGATGTTTCGATCGAAAAGTTAAGATCGAGCAATATCAGCTCGGGCGTCGCTGCTTTTAGTATCTCAAAAGTTTCCTCCGGCGACCCCGCCCCACGCACATCAAACCCCTCCTTTTTCAAAAGAAGCACGAGGGAAGTACGGATAGCAAGGTCGTCGTCTACGATAAGGAGCATGGGGCGTTTAATTTTGAGTGACTGAAAAAAAAATTCCCTATTAGTCAGTCATTCAATCATTCAATCATTCAATCATTCAATCATTCAATCATTCAATCATTCCTCATGCAGAGCAATCGCCGGATGTATTGTCGCGGCTTGCTTGCTGGGGAACCAGGCGCATAGTGTTACAATGATATAAATTATGGCAACGGCTGCCAAAATCGCTATGACGTAAATTTCCTTGCCGAGGTCAAAAACGTTCATAAGCGGGAACTGGACGGCAAAAATAAGGCCAATAACGAGGCTGAATGTAGCCAGTACCCAGATCTCACCCAAAAACTGGCCCGTCACACCCGATTCCGTTGCACCCATGGCACGGCGGAGGCCTATCTCCCCTTTGCGCTTCGAGATATTGAGGTTCAATACCCCGAAAAGGCCCAGCGCTACATTCGTCAGCAAAAACCCGCTTACAATCAGGAATATCAGCACAGGCACGAGCGTCAGGTTCTCGCGGTTCTTGCGCGAATCTTTGAGATAACCCACTTCGACACCCCACCCTGGCAGCAGCATCGCAATATCTTTCACGAGCCTGGCCTCGAAGTTTGCGTCCGTGCCGGGTTTGGTTTTGATCAGGATATTCGAATTCCAGCGGTCGTCCTTTTCCAGCATTTGAAACAGCGCAGGATTATCCGACATGTACTGCCCCTTGCCTTTAAACTTGTCTACAATGCCGACCACCTTATACATCGTTTTGTCGTCGCGCTTGATGACCTTATTCAGGCCCGATTCGTTTTGGAACAGCTTATCTTCCATGATCTGATTGATCACGATCGGGACAAACTTCCCTACCCGGTCGGATTCGGCGTACCAGCGACCTTTTTTCATCGGTATGTCGAGCACGCGGTTTAGCTCACTGTCAGTATAGTAAAAATCAGCGCCCACATCGACCTTATTGTAATTTACCGCATTACCGATCTGGTTGGCCGAAAAGGGTGTGTTGCTGCTCATTCGGCTGGCTACCACCACTTCCGGGTAGGATTTCACCCGTTGCATGGCCCGCTGCAACTTGGCGGCGATTTCAGTTGTATCCTGGTTCGTGGACAATTCCAGGTTCCAAACCTGTTCATATTGAAAACCAATAGGCTGCAAGTAATTCCGGAGGTTAAACACAATGAGCGT
Source organism: uncultured Dyadobacter sp. (assembly GCA_966211825.1). Classification (GTDB taxonomy): domain Bacteria; phylum Bacteroidota; class Bacteroidia; order Cytophagales; family Spirosomataceae; genus Dyadobacter. Next base: position 8,240 of record CBIHPQ010000101.1, read on the forward strand.
CAGCACGCCGAAGAGTACCATAAAAGCAGCCCATACCTCGATAATCAGCAGAGAATGCGTGCCTTTTTTGTTCCAGATCAATTTAAAAAGATGTCGTAGCATGGGAATTAATTTTGAATAATTGACTCATTAAAATCACACTTTAAGCGCTTCCGCTATTTTCAGGCGCGACATTCTGAAAGCGGGTAAGACGCCCGACAGCAATCCGAATACGAGACAAACCAATACGCTGATCAGGAAGACAGGCAGATTGATCGAAAGGTCGGCATAGGCGATCCATCCGCTGGAATTGATCAGATGGATCACGACGAACGTCAGCACCAGCGCAAATGCTCCGCCGATGAAGGTTATGAATATGTTTTCAATGATAAATTGCCACAAAAGGGCTTTCGAAGGCGCACCAAACGCCTTTCTCACCCCAATTTCCGACGCCCGTTCGAGAATGCGGCTCACATTGACATTCACCAAATTAACAGCCGGCAGCCCCATGATCATCAGCAATACCAACCCGACGATCGCATAAACGGCAATCCGGTCCTTGTCGCTTCGTGTGAAAGTGTTCAGAAAATGGTCGAAATACGTATCTGCTTTTACGATCAGGACATTGAAACGTTTGTCTTCCGAATAATCCGAACGGGGAACACGCGAAATGTGGTTATCGAACTCGGCCTGCACTGCCGGCATATCGCCGGGACTTTTAGCCAGGGCGATCGCTACAAACCGCCCTCGCATTCCCTTACTTTCGTAATTGCTTTTTGGGGCGGTATAAGGGAAATAGACGTCCGAATAGGTGTAAACTCTCGTCGGAGGGCTGCCTCTCACAACCCCGATCACCCGGAAATTGATATTTTCGATATCGATCGTTTTGCCCACCACCGACGCCGCATCATTTCCAAAATACTGATCTCGCAATGCGTCGGTGATTACCGCCACGTGATCGGCATTGCGGATGTTCGTCTCATCATAGGGCTTGCCTTCGAGAAATTCGAAGTCGGTCACCGCCCAGAAGTCGACATCGGTATATTTGGTATTCAACTTGATCCGCTTTCCATTGGAGTAAGCGTTCGAGAAGCTAAAATTGCTCATGATCCCCACGCGCTCGGGCGTTTTGAGAGACTTGGCATACTTCGTCAAAAACTCGAAAGAAGCCGGCCCCGAAGACATGGTCGTATTGGCCGAATCGGTTTGAAGCACGGTAGCAATGTACAGCGACCGGCTCCGCTTGGTCTCCGGATAATGCGCTCCGAAAAGATGGTCAAGGAACGAGGTCACGACCATCAGCACCGTCAGCGTAAGTGTAATGCCGAACAGCGTGATGAAAGTGTAGAATGGGTGCCGGAGCAGAACCTTCCAGGCAATTTTTATATAGTTTGAGAGCATTTGTTCAATGATTGAATGACCGAATGATTGAATGAGTGAATGATTGAATGAGTGAATGACAGGTCTGGCCACTCGGAGTCAAGCGTAGTGGCTAAACTAATCTTGACAATTCGTGACTACTTCTGACCAAATGACAATTATTCAATCATTCAGTCATCGCACCGGCGACCCGGCCAATCATTCAAAATTTAACTAACCTGCGTCCCGTCAAACAGCCGGATGAGTCTGTCCGTTTTCTTCGCCATGGCATCGTCGTGGGTTACCATTACGATGGTGGTGCCGTTGCTGTTGAGCGATTTGAGGATGTCGAGAATTTCGTTCCCCATGGCGCTGTCCAGGTTGCCGGTCGGCTCATCGGCGAGGATGATCTCCGGGTTACCGACAATCGCACGTGCAATGGCGACGCGTTGCTTCTGCCCGCCCGAAAGCTGCTTCGGAAAATGCTTCATCCGGTTGCTCAATCCCACCTTTTCGAGTGCTTCCTGCGCGAGCTCGCGGCGTTGCCTGGCGGACGTATTCCTGTAAAGCAGCGGAATTTCGACGTTATCTATCACCGATAGATCATTTATCAGGTGAAAGCTCTGAAAAATAAAACCCAGCTTCCGGTTCCGTAATTCGGCCAGATGTTTATCGGTATAGCGTTCCACCGGCGTTCCGTCTATCTCGATCCGGCCCTTGGAAGGCGCATCGAGCAGCCCGATGATGTTCAGCAATGTACTTTTTCCGCAACCCGAGGGCCCCATAATCGAAACAAACTCGCCCTTCTTCACATCGATGTTGATGTTGTTCAAAGCCAGCGTTTCGATCGAACTGGTACGGTAAACTTTTTCTACGTTTTGTAATTTGATCATGGCGTTGGTACTTTAATTTTAAATGATTGACCGGGTCGCCGGTGCGATGATTGAATGACTGAATGACTGAATGACTGAATGACTGAATGACTGACCGGGTCGCCGGTGCGATGACTGAATATTTTTAAAATGTGTGAATTATGAGCTTGATGGGTTTGCGCGACATTGAATTTTGAGATACACAACTTGAATTCCGACGTTTCGCCGACCCACGAAAACTATTCAATCATCGCACCGGCGACCCGGTCAGTCATTCAAAATTCAAAATTCACTCATTCACTCATTCACTCATTAATAGTTAATCTTCATACCTCGTTCGAAGTCATAAAGCGTCAGCAGCCGCAAACTGTAATACGCCTGCCAATAGTCGCGCAGTGCCAGGATGTAATCGCGGCGGGCGATGTCCTTTTCCTGGGTGGCGATGCCGAGGTCGGTTACGCTGAGGTCGCTGAGGATGAAACGTTCCTTGGCGATCTGGTAACGGTCGGCGGCGATTCCGTCGGCCACCCGCGTGAGCTTTACCTGCTTTTGGAGCATTTTTAAAAGGGTTACCTGGGTAAATATTTCCTGTTCAAAGGTAAGTTTATCCTGCTCTACCGACTGCACTGCAAATTCCTGTGCGGCGCGCGCTACCTCCGTACGTGCCTTGTTACGTCCCCATGTGAGAATGGGCAATGTCAGTTGCAGCTCCACAAACTCGCGGTCTTGCGGGCTCATGTACACGTCGCGCGGGAGGTTACCCTGGTTGGAAAGCCCGAATGTAGCGTTCAATGTCGCATTCAGTCCGTTGTCTTTCCGTGCCTGCTGTACATCGCGCTCGGCTTCCAGCAGCCTACGGCGGAATGCGACCGAGGCCGAGCGGTTGGCAAATGCCTCGTCGAGCGCCAGCTGCGTATCGATCGCGAACACCCCCGCTTCCGCCGGAATGCCCAGTTCCAGCTCCCGTTCGTCGCGCGAGCCCATGTACATTTTCAGTTTGAGCGAAGCCACTGCGGCGCTCTGCTGTGCCGATGCGAGATCTTTCTGTGCCGTCAGCAGGCCCATTTGAAGTTGCAAAAGGTCGTTTTGCGATATTTTCCCCAGTTCCAGCTTATGTCGCGCAATTTTGAACAAAGTATCATTATTGCTCCGGTTCTTTTCCGCGATCTGCAAATTTACCTGTGACACCAGTAGATCGAAGTAAAAGCCGGTAGCATCCAATGCAACCTGTTCGAGCGACTGGATGTATTGCTGGTTGCCTTCCTGGTATTTCAATGGCGAGATTCTCCGGTCCCATTTCAGCGGATTAAACTGGAACAGCGGCTGTTTGATGCCTATTTCAAACGGGATGCCGTTATAGCGCGTCTTGTCGTTCCTGAAATCGTCGAACCGCTGCATTTGCTGTTGCATATACACCGTGCCGCCCGTCATAGCGATGCTCTGGCTGAGGGACAGGTTCAATACGGAATTGTTGTTCGAAACTTGCTGGAAGGAAACGGTACCATCGGGCTGCACCACTTGAATGTAGGAACGCGTAAAGCCGGGCACCGTGCCGAGCAGGCTCAATTGCGGCTTGTAGTCGGCCTGGAACGAGCGGTATTGCCAGTAGTTGGTCCTTTTTTGCGTTACGGCCTGTTTGGAGGCAATGGATTGCTCCTTCGACTGCTGTACCACCTCTTCGAGCGTCAGCTTGCGGATTTGCGCCGAAACGGTTCCTGAAAGTATTACGAAAATCCAGATGAAAAGCTTTTTCATGGTCGTCATTGAATGGTCAGCTCTTCAAGGTGTTCGTACTCATTCATATTGGTCAGAATGACCTTTTCGCCCCGTTTCAGTCCGCTTTTAATTTCGACATAATCAAAATTGGAAAGGCCTGTTTCAACCTGTCGCCGGCGCGCCGAGCCATTTTCGAGCACATACACGTATTGTTTCCGCTTACCCGTAAACGCGGGTCCATTCGGGACGCGCAATGTTTTGGCGCTCTTGCTCGTCACCACATACACTTCCACTTTCATATTCGGCCTCAGCGACTCATTTCGCGCATTGTCGAGCTGGATCGTGAAACCGATCACGCCATCCTTCACGGCCGGTTTTACCTGGGTAATCACCCCGCGGAGCTGCGCATCATTGATTTTGATGATTGCGGCAAGCCCGGCCTTCACCTGATCGGCATATACATCCGAGCAGCTGCCCTCCACCCTGAAACTGCCCAGATCGGCCACTTTCGCCAGCATTTCGCCCTCATTCACCGACGAACCAATATTCTCGTTCACCCACGTAAGCACGCCCGGGCGATCGGCGACGATGTTGGCCATTTTGAGCTTATGCTGCAACTCCTGCAAGTTTTTGCCCTCGATCTGCGCTCCCAGCTGGGTTTCGCGCAAGCTCGCACTCATCGACTCCCGGTTGTATTTCAGGTCGTTTTCAAGCTGCTTCTTTTCCAGTTCCGCTATTTTCAATGCATTCTCGGCCCTGGTAATGTCCTCGACGGTCCCGCCGCCCACTTTCTGCAAGCGTTTAGCATCCTCGAAGTCCGCTTTCAGTTTGTTGATATTCAAAGACTTGATTTTGTCATTGATCTCGGCGTCGTACAAATCCTTGTTCAGCTTCATCCGTAGCTGCTCGATGCTGTTCTTTTTCAGTTCCAGCTGGTCCTCGTAGCGTTCAGACTCGATTTCGGTGAGTGATTTATCGAGCTCTACAATGGCCTGCCCCGGTTGCACGCGGGTGCCGGGTGTGAGCAGAATGCGCTTGATGCTTGCCCGGATAGGGCTCGTGAAGATCTGCTCATAGGCCGGGATGATTTCACCGGAAGCCGTAAGCGTGTTTTCGACGTCGCCCGTTTCCGCAACGCCCGTTCTGATGCGTGCGCTTTCAAGCGAGCTGGAAAGTGATTTTTTGAAAAAATAAAAAACAAGCGCCAGCCCTACCACCACGGCGCCTATGACGAGCCATCGGCGATTTCTGGTTTGCTTGACATATTCCGGTGCAATTTCCCGATCCATGTGGGTTTGATTGGAGGTTTTCAATGGAAAAATTCATGGCTAATACGCCTTCATTTATCCGAAATCCGTGCCAATTATTAACTCACTAATAGTCAGCTGTTTACACTAAAATACAAAAACAAAAAACCGTGCGATAACGCACGGCCGGTGTGATTTCAAACGCATTTCTTCCACTGTTAACTTTCCGTCAGGTTTTCAGTTTTTTCTTTTTCGCAGCGGGGAAAAGGATGTTATTCAGGATCAATCGGTAACCCGCGGAGTTGGGATGCAGGTTCAGGTCGGTGGGCTCCTCGCCTACGCGGTGCTGGTAATCCTCCGGATCGTGGCCGCCGTAGAATGTAAAGAAACCCTTTCCATGCGTGCTGTGAATGTAGCGCGCCTCCTTGGCATTTTTATTCTCTGCAAGGATAATTACCTCCGGTTTGATCAACCGGTTTTTAAATGCTGTGGTTTGTCCCAGAAAACCTTTGATAATGGTCTGATGATTCTGCGTGAGCATGCTCGGTACTGGGTCCCATTTGGCCGAAAACTGGAACAGGGAGAAAAAGTCATTGGCCTCCACCATGCCCCGCTCGTCGGGCTGGTTGTCGATATCCGAAAACTCGATTTCGTAAGGATAAGGGATGGTTTTAAAATCCTGGAATGCAAACGAATTGTTGTAGTTCAGCTTTCCGTTGGCGGTCGGGTCGGCCGGCGTGCCGTCGTACATCGCATCCACAATGTCGAGGCCGTCCGCGGCGAGGGTAATATCGAAGGTATCCGTCGCATTACACATCGCGAACATATAACCGCCCCCGCTTACGAACTCGGCGATCTTTTTGGCGACCGCCAGCTTCATCTGCGGCACATTGGCGAACTGAAATTTGGCAGCGGTCTCTTCCGCTTCTTTTTTCTGCTCGCGGTACCAGGGATAGTCCTTATACTGGAAGAACTTGCCGAACTGCCCCGTAAAGTCCTCGTGGTGCAAATGTAGCCAGTCATATTCCGGGAGTTTGGTATTCAGTACTTCATCGTCGTAAACAACATCATAGGGAATTTCGGCATAGGTGAGCACCAATGTCACCGCGTCATCCCAGGGAAGCTTGGATTTGGGAGAATACACCGCAATGCGGGGTGCCTTTTGCAGTTTCACGGCGTCCATATTCACATCCGGCGCGCTGATCTGGTTGAGTATCTGCCCGGCCTGTCCTTCCGAGATCACCTCAAAACTTACGCCGCGTACCGTCATTTCCGATGCAAACTGCTGATTATAAGCTACCATAAAACTGCCGCCCCGGTAGTTGAGGAGCCAGTCCATTTCCATTTCATAATTTTTCAGTATCCAGAAAGATATGCCGTATGCCTTCAAATGATTCTTTTGCGACTCGTCCATCGGGATCAGCAGGCGGTTTGCCATAGCATTCAGCGAGCCGATCAAAAAAATGACGAGCGGGATATAGAGGCGTATCACTGGTTTGATTCTTTCGACTTTCATGCGCAGTTTTACATTCAGGTAAAGATTAAATATAATAAAGAAACCGTCACGTTGCGAAATCTACCACAAAACTCGTACCGGTTTCCGATGTTCCCAGTCCGTTCCGGACTTCCATTACTAACGACCAAACCCTGATTCTGGTGCGCCAGCTCTAAACGCCATGATAATACGCGAAAATATCGAAGAAGGCCTGCGTTCGATTCAGAGCAACCTCCTCCGGACCGTGCTTACAGCCATGATCATCGCCATCGGCATCACCTCGCTGGTGGGTATCCTCACGGCCATCGACGGCATTCAGGGCTCCGTCAATAGCAGCTTTGCCGACCTTGGGGCCAACACATTTACCGTCCGCAACCGCGACGACGACGATTTTCGAAGCGGCGGCCGCAGGAGCAAACAGTACCCGGCCGTTACCTATCGCGAAGCGAGAATGTTTGCCGCCAAATTCAAAGCGTCCTACGAGGCTACTGCTTCGCTTTCGGCGGACATTGCCGGCGCGGTGCAGGTCAACTACCGGAGCAACAAAACAAACCCGAACAGCAACGTGGTCGGCTCCGACGACCAGTACCTGGGCATCAACGGCTATAAAATCGGCCTGGGCCGTAATCTCGACAAGAATGACCTCGAAAAATCACTGAATGTTGCAGTACTCGGGCAGGAAATTGCGCGCAAACTTTTCGAACGCGCCGATCCGCTCAATAAGGAGATCACATTCATGGGCAGCCGGTACAAGGTGGTAGGTGTGTTGGAAAAAAAAGGATCGCTCGGCGGTAACAACAACTCCGACCGGCTCATATTGATCCCGCTTGAAAGTGGCCGCGGCCTAGCCGCCAACCGCACGCTTACTTATAACATCACTGCTTCCGCGCCTAATGCCGTCGATGGCGACGTGATCGTCGAAGAAGCCCGTGGTATCATGCGACGCATCCGCAACGATGCCCTCGGCAAGGAAGATTCGTTCTCGATCGATCGCGCCGACGCTATGGTGAAGGACTTTGCCAACATCACCGGATACCTTCGCATCGGCGGCTTTGTGATCGGCACCGTTACGTTGCTCGGAGCCTCCATTGCATTAATGAACATCATGCTGGTATCAGTTACCGAACGGACCCGCGAGATCGGCATCCGGAAATCCCTTGGCGCCACTCCGCGCGTGATCCGCATGCAATTCCTGATCGAAGCGATTGTGGTATGCATCCTGGGCGGCATCGGCGGATTGATCCTCGGCATTGTTGTCGGCAACGCCATTACGGGCGTTATCAGCGAAAACAGCACATTCGTAGTCCCGTGGCTCTGGATGGCCGTAGGCATTGCGATATGCGTGATGGTGGGTGTACTGTCGGGCATTTACCCGGCCATCAAAGCCTCCCGCCTCGACCCTATCGAAGCATTGCGCTATGAATAAGCAGGTTATCGCCCGTCTCCGTTTTTTCTGATAAAAATCTCCGGAAAATTTGCTCGTGAGACTTGCTTAATCTTTTTTTCTGCCTACTTTTGCACTCCCAACAAGTAAGACAATGCCCAGATGGCGGAATCGGTAGACGCGTTGGTCTCAAACACCAATGAGGTTACACTCGTGCCGGTTCGACTCCGGCTCTGGGTACAAAAGCCTCCTAGTGAAAACTAGGGGGCTTTTTTTGTGCCTAGTGACTTCCTTTCCTTCCCCATTTGCAGGCGCAAAGCCTTGTGGCGAAAATCCTACAACTGACGTGTACTAATTGGTACGTTCACCGACCTGACACAGGTGTACCTTTCCGATCCGTTGTCACTTCCAGTAACCGATCGTGCTTCGGGACAACACAGCGGCCACAGCAGTTTAACACTACGTTACTTGTCCTATGAACAAACTTTACAGCTTAACATTCTTGCTTTTAATCTGCGCATTCCAGGTGAGCGGCCAGTTCATTACGATCTGGAAAACCGATATTGAGGGCGCCTACACCAATGATGATATCACCATTCAGGCGGAAGGAGTCGGTTACAGCATTGCCTGGGAAGAAGTGGGCAATCCGTTAAACAACGGTGAGACGATCGGAACATACAGCCATACAATCGTTTTTTCTTCTCCGGGAACTTACCAGGTAACGATTTCGCCCGGCAGCGGAACATTCACCCGATTTTTCTTTGACGGCCCGAATGACCCGAGAAAATTACTGGAAGTAAGACAGTGGGGCAATATTCAATGGGAGACTATGGAAAGGATGTTTGTGGGCTGCCAAAACCTGCAAATCACGGCAACCGATGCCCCGGACCTGAGCAATGTTAGCTCTATGGAAGCCATGTTCGGATCTTGTGGTGCGCTTTCAGCTGTTCCCGGGATCAATAACTGGGATGTGAGCTCAGTCACTAATATGAAAT
>CBIHPQ010000102.1:0-17234 GCA_966211825.1 uncultured Dyadobacter sp.
CTGACAATCTATCGTGGGAAACTTCCACGACGGCCAACCTTGGTCTGGATTTCTACGCGCTGAACAGTCGTCTGTCATTCTCGGGAGATATTTACCAGCGCAAAACGACGGATATGTTCACCGTTGGGCCGACATTGCCTGCAATTTTTGGAACGACCGTTCCAAAAGGCAACTATGCCGACCTGAAAACCAACGGATGGGAACTTTCGATCAACTGGGATGACCAGTTCAATATGGCGTCGAAACCCTTTCATTATAATGTACGTTTCACACTCGCCGATTACAAAGCGACTATCACCAAATACAATAACCCCGATAAAAACCTGACCGACTTTTACGAAGGACAGCGCGTAGGTGAGATCTGGGGCTATAAAGTGGCAGGCTTGTTCAAATCGGATGCTGAAATCGCGGAATCGCCTTCACAGAGCAACATTCCCAACACGAACACCCGGAAAAACTACGTGGGTGATATCAAATTCCAAAACCTGGACGGCGACAATGTGATTTATCAGGGGCTGAACCGTGTGGGCAACTCGGGTGATAAAACCATCATCGGTAACTCGGAGCCGCGCTATTCTTATGGCGTCAACCTGTCGGGAGACTGGAATGGCTTCTTCCTGGGCGCATTCTTCCAGGGGGTTATCAAGCAGGACTGGTACCCTTCTTCGGAAGCCCGTTTCTGGGGACAATATAACCGTCCTTACAACTCCTACCCCCGCTGGCAGCAGGACAACATGTACCGCGAGGAGCTGGGCAACTTCGATGCTTACCTGCCACGTCTCGTAGGTTATGTGGCACAAGGCAGCGGCCGCGCCCTGCAAGTTGCCAACGACCGTTACCTGCAAAATGTAGGCTACATCCGTTTGAGAAACCTGCAAATAGGCTACACGATCCCCGAGCGCATTACTTCGAAAATCCACGCCCGCGACCTGAAAGTGTATGTTTCCGGTGAAAACCTCTGGACATGGTCTTCCCTCTACAAATGGACGCGCGACACCGACGTAACCAGCATTTACGGATCCGACCGCGACCTGGGCGGTGGCGGCGCCGGTGACGGATACAATTACCCGATGTTGAAGGCTGTATCAATCGGCCTGTCACTCAATTTTTAACAGCATTATGAAGACTGGAAAAATACTTAACTATACGCTTGCGGTGCTGATGATCGCCACGGCAAGCTCCTGCGACCTCAACGAGGTGCCGGTGGATACTGCCACCAATGAAGCCGTTTTCGGCTCGGAAAGTGGCCTGGAACTTTATACCGCATCATTTTACAACCTGCTTCCCGACCCGGACGCCGGTGTGTTCCAGATCGACGACAACTCCGACCTGGTGGCGCGCAATGGTGTTGACAACTACCTGGCCGTAAACGCATTGAGCCCAATTACGAGCTCCGGCTGGGATTGGGGAAACCTGCGTAATATCAATTATTTTCTAGAAAACGCCGAAAAAAGCACCGTCCCAACCAAAAACCACTACCTGGGCGTGGCGCGCTTCTTCCGGGCATTGTTTTACTTCGATAAGGTGAAAAGGTTCGGCGATGTGCCCTGGATCGATAAAGCCATCGCGGTAGGCGACGATGCTACATTGTACGGCCCGCGTATGAACCGTTACGAGGTAATGGACAAAGTGCTCGCAGACCTGAACTTCGCGATCGAGAACATTACATTGACATCCGATCCGTCTGTAACCCGTATCACCAAGAATGTGGCCCGTGCGTACAAAACCCGTATTGCCCTGTTCGAAGCATCGTGGCGGAAGTACCATACCGAGGACAACAAGCAGGCAACTGCCAATACCTGGTATGAAGAAGTAGTGAAAGAATCCAATGCGATCACCGGCTTTACGCTGCATTCGACCGTTGCCGACAGATCTTACCGCGAAATGTTCATCGCGAAAAGTGCTTACGCCGACGAGTCGATCCTTTCGGTGGCATTGAGCGCGAGCTTGCAGGTTTACAGCTCAGCCAACCGCCGGTTTATCAGTCCTACTTACGGTAACCGTCCCAGCCTCACCCGCCGTTTTGTAAATACCTACCTGAACCTGGACGGTACCCCGTTTACCAGCAAGGCCAATTATGCAACAACCCCGTTTGTGGAAGAGGTTAAAAACCGGGATCTGCGTTTGAAACAAACAATCCGCACCGGCGACTACACCCGCACCGAAAACGGCGTGCCGGTGATCGCCCCGCCGAATTTCAGCCAGACCTACACGGGCTACCAGCCTATTAAATGGTGCTACGACGAGCGTTTTCCTTTCGATGACGAAAGCCGCAACGACAATGCCCACATTATCATGCGCTGGGCGGAAGTACTTTTGAACAAGGCCGAAGCATTGGCCGAGCTCGGCAAAATGACCGCCGAAGACTGGACAGGCACGATCGGTGCGCTGCGCAAGCGGGCGGGTATCACGGGCGCTACGCTCACGACCGTTCCTACCACCGCAGATCCTTATATGGTGTCATTCTTCGGAGGCAAGTTTACCAACCCCGTGTTGCTGGAAGTATTGCGCGAAAGAGGTACGGAAATGGTCTTTGAAGGCCTCCGTCCCGATGATTTGAGAAGATGGAAGCTGGGCAACCTCTTCCAGGACGCGCCGATGAACGGAATGTACGTGCCCGCACTCGGCGAATACGACCTGAATGGCGATGGTACCAAAGATGTATATTTCTACCAGGGCACGAAGCCGACGTCGACCACACCCGGCATCGCATTCGTGGATGTGAGCCCGTCGACCGCCGTAGGACGTCTCCAACTTTCGAAAGGTACCTCCGGAGAAGTGATCTGGAACCCCGGACAACGCGAATGGGCCGACAAGAAATACCTCTACCCTATTCCGGAGCCCGACCGGATCAGAAACCCGGCACTGGGCCAGAATCCAGGCTGGTAATAAATATTTAGTATAGTAAAGCGAGGTTGCCGGAAACAGCAGCCTCGCTTTTTTTGTCCTGAAAAATATTTTACATACAAAACATGACTTTATATTCTGATAATACATACATTTAATGACAAAATAGACTAAACCATTGTCTGCCAGATGAAAGGGACTAACTTGGGCGAATTTGAAGAACTGGTATTACTCACGATTGCATCGCTGGGCGTGGAGGCGTACAGCGTGGCTATTTGTGACGAGCTGGAAAGATATACCGGCCGCTCGGCGAAGCTGGGCGTGGTGCACGCCGTGCTGAACCGGCTTGAAGAAAAGGGCATGGCCAAAAGCCATTTGGGCGACGCCAGCGCCACTCGCGGGGGGAAACGAAAGCGCTTTTACGAGGTATCCCACGCAGGCAAAGTGGCGCTCATGCGTGCGAAGGAACTCCGCGAGGCCATTTGGAGAAATATCCCGGGCTTTAACCTCGAAGGTTCGATATGAAAAAGCCCGACCCGCAACCGCCCCGCTGGGCCGTTAACTTCCTGAGATGGTACTGTCGGCCGCGCCTGCTCGAAGACCTCGAAGGCGATCTTTATGAGTATTTCCTCCGTAATGTGCGCGAGAAAGGGCCCGCCCGTGCACGTATGGTGTATGCGCTCGACGTCATCAAGTTCATGCGGCCTTATACCATCCGCAAAATGGAACCGCTCACTTTTCTAACCCATTTCATCATGCTCGGCAGCTATTTCAAAACATCGAGGCGCAACCTGGTTCGCAACAAACTGTTTTCCTTCATTAATATCGTCGGCCTGGCCGTAAGTATGTCGGTAGGCCTGCTCGTGATCGCCATTGTGGAGGATTCCCGTTCGTATGATGATTTCCACCAAAAGAAAGACCGCATTTACCGGGTTATCACCCGCCATGAGGACAATGGGCAGAAACCAACGGACCTCGCCTCGACATCCATCCGGACGGCGCAGCGGCTCGACGGCTCGGTGCCGGGAATAGAAGACTTCACGCTCATCCGCGGCGGCTTTTCCGGGGATGCGCAGGTGGGCAGGAACACGTTCCCGATCGAAGGATTTTGGGCAGACCAATCTTTTTTCAAAGTATTTACCTTCCCACTCGTGGCCGGCGACCCGTTTACAGCCCTCAAAGAACCCTATTCACTGGTTTTGACTGAAAAAACGGCGAAAAAGTGGTTCGGGAACGCCAATCCGTTGGGGCAAACCGTGCGCATGGATACGCTCGATTACCAGGTTACCGGCGTCGCGAAGGATGTGCCGCTCCTGTCCCATATACAGTTTGAGGCGCTGGTTTCATTTGAAACGGCCTATACCACATTTGGAAAGAAGGATGACCATTTCTATAATTGGGACAATGTGTGGTCCAACTACGTATATGTGACGTTGCCGAAAGGTGGCAATACGGACGGCGTGCAACGTGTGCTGAACAAGGTGAGTGCGGAGGAAAATAAGGCGCTATATAAGAAAAGTGTGACCTTGTCGCTCCAACCGTTCAAGGACATTGCGTTGGGCCGGAAACTCTCCAACAATATGGGGCCACGCACCGAGCCGGTTACGCTTTGGATATTGGCCGGGCTCGCGGCGGTGATCATCCTCTCGGCCTGCTTCAATTATACCAATCTGTCCGTTGCCCGGTCGCACAGGCGGTCGCGCGAGGTGGGCGTGCGTAAGATTATCGGCGCACGCAGGAGCCATGTCCTGGGGCAATTTATGGCCGAATCGGTGTTGATTGCCTTTCTCGCGCTGCTGTTTTCATTCGGGTTATACCTGTTTTTGCGCAGGGAATTTCTCGCCCTCGACCCGCACATTTCAAAGCTGTTCAGTCTCGACCTGTCGCCCCGGACGGTACTCTATTTTGTTACTCTCGCTGCATTCACCGGGCTTGCTGCCGGGTTTCTTCCCGCCGTGTTTTTCTCGAAGATCAATGCAATATCAGTCATGAAGGATGCGTCGGGCATCCGGATTCTCAGGCATATCGGGTTGCGCCGGATGCTGATCGTCGTGCAATACTCCCTTTCGCTGATCTTCATCGCGACCACGCTCGTGGGTTATAGCCAATACAAAGGCTTTCTGAACTTCGACCTCGGTTTCAACACAGAAAACGTCCTGAATATCAAACTCCGCGGCGCCGATGCGGCGGCGTTGAAACAGGAACTCGCCCAGGTCCCGGAGGTGAAACAGGTCTCCCAATCAAGCATGGTCACCAGCCTGGGCAGCATTTATGGTTTTGATGTGAAATACCAGCCGGGCGACGCCTCGCCCGCCGATTCGGCATTGGTATGGGTAAACACGGTGGATGAAAACTACCTGCCTATTCACGAACATAAGCTGCTGGCCGGCAAGAACTTCACGCTGCGTCCCGAAAAAGGAAAGGAAAGCGAAGTCATTGTAAACCAGCAGGTTTTGAAACGGTTCAATATCGGCGGACGAGACCCTCTGAAAGCATTGGGCCACGTTTTGTCGGTCGACGGGCAGAATCTCACGATCGTCGGCGTGTTGAAAGACTTCCATTACGGCACGATGGAGAACCAGATCGAACCGGTGATGTTCCGCTATTCCAAAAACGAGCCCTGGGGTTATCTCAATCTTAAAATCGCTTCTACCGACCTGGAAAGCACAATGGGCAAGATCGAATCGGCGTGGAAACGGTTCGATAAAGTGCATCCGCTGAAAGCTAATTTCTATGACCAGCAGATCGAAGAAGCATACAGCGAGTTTTCCATGATGGTGAAGGTCATCGGGTTCCTGGCTTTTCTGGCGATCTGCATTGCATCGCTTGGCCTTTTTGGAATGGTCGTTTTCACCACTGAAACCAAGTTGAAGGAGATCAGCATCCGCAAAGTACTCGGCGCCAGTGAGCAGGGATTGATATACCTGTTATGCCGCGGATTCCTCGCGCTCCTGGCCATTGCCGCTTTGATAGCCCTGCCCGTCACCTACCTCCTTTTCGATCAGGTTTTGCTTACAAGGTTCGCCTACCACCAGCCGATCGGGCTCGTCGAGCTCCTCAGCGGCGCGGTGATCGTGATGCTGCTGGCGCTGCTGATGATCGGCTCGCAAACGGCCAAAGCGGCCAGGAGTAACCCGGCGAAGGTTTTGAAGAGTGAGTAGGAAGTAGTAAATCAGACTATATTCGACTTGCGTTGTTTGATCGAATACCGGAGAATAACGGCAAACGCAGTGATGAGCAGCGGTGCGGCGATCAGGTTTACGACGTTCCATCCCCAGCGATCGAGCGCTGCGCCGGCTGTGAAAGACGATATCGTAGCGACGGCGTATACCATGAAGTCGTGGAATGCCTGGCTTTTCGCGCGGTCGCCGGTGGCGTAGGACTTTGTGAGCAGGGCGGTGCCGCCGATGAACATGAAATTCCAACCTATGCCCAGAAAGATCAATCCCGAGGTGAAATGAAACAGTTCTGTTCCAGATAGCGCCAGGGATAAATGTAGCAGGAATATTAAAATGCCGCATAAAATGACCCGCGGCGCACCAAAACGCTTTATAAGGTCGCCCGTAAAAAAGGATGGCACAAACATGCCCAGCACGTGCCATTGAATGACGACGGACGAGGCATCGGCATTATACCCGCATATTTTCATGGTGATCGGCGTGGCCGTCATGACCATGACCATTACGGCAGATCCTACCGAGGACGAAGTAATGGCAGCAATGAATGCGGGACGTTCCAAAATCTCCGAAAGCCTCCGTTCATTTCCGGCCGGTTCCTGAATAACAGCCTGACCGGTGTCGTGCCGGATGCGCGAAACCACGCCGATCGCGAGCAGCGACAATGCCATAATCGACAAATAGGAATACAGAAAAGGAATATCACCGATGTCTTTGGTAAACCGCGCAATAGACGGCCCGGCAATGGCAGCGAAGACCCCGCCCGAAACGACCCAGGAAATTGCCTTACTCCTGTCTTCCTCACCCACCGACTCCGCAGCCGCGAACCGATAATACTGCGAAAAGCCCTGGTATGCCCCGACGAACATGTTACCGAACAGGAAAAGCCAGAAATCGACCAGGTAGATACCGAGCGACGTCAATGCGCCAGCGAAAAACCCGAGGCCGATCCCAACCATAAACCCGCGTTTCCGGCCATATTTTTTCATAAACATCGAAGCGGGAATCAATGCAGCGGCCGTTCCGATGCTGATAACGGCAACAGGCAACGTCGCCAGGGCCTTGTTGGCAGCCAGGTTGTACCCCACCAACCCCGATAATGCGGCCACTAATATCGCTGCGGTTTGAAAAAAGGCCTGTCCGGCTACCAGCGGGAAGACGTTTGCCAGGAACCGGCCTTTTGCGTTTGTCGACATATCGAATACCTGCGTTTAGTCACTTACCGGGCGGAAAGCTTCGCAATATTATCTGCATTATCGGAAACATCTACGCCTGAGGACGGCAAACCTATTTACCGACCGGTGCCAGTACACCCACGTGGGCGAACATTCCCCGGTTCTTCAATAATATGTTGGCGTTCATATCTCTCCACGCCGATGGCGTCGGTCGCGTAACTGAGGCGGCTCCGAGAGGTTGGCCACCAGCATATTGTAATTGATCACAAAAGCGCTTCCAAAAACACCCTATTTCAAATTTTACCAGCCAAAAACTTGCTTGACACGCTGCAATGCAGATATCTTCGTCGGATTGTTAATCAGTATTTTTTTGGGTATGCGTACAAGGAAGGTGATTCCGGTTGTAGTTTTTTCTGTTATTTTCTCATTGTCAGCCGTTTTAGGACAAAACAAAGTCGACCTTTCCAATGCCCTCAATGCCGCCCGCCTGAAAACGGCCAAAGACACGGCCTGGCAGAAAATTGAATTCGGCGCTAATCTCAACCAGGGCTCGTTCAGTTCCAACTGGACAGGCGGTGGAGTCAACTCGGTGGCACTCGGCGTATTTTTTAACGCATTGAACGAAAAGAAGAGAGGGAAGGATTCGTGGCGTAATGATTTCCAGTCGCAATACGGCATTGTCCGTAACAAGGGCCAGGAGAGCCGCAAGAATGCCGACCGCGTTTTCTTCGATACCAAATATAACCGCGAGCTGTCCGCCAAATGGAGCTTCTTCGCGAATGTCAACTTTCTCTCGCAGTTCGCGGCGGGCTACGAATACAGCGCAAGTACCGACTCCATTCCTTTCAAGAAAAAGGTATCGGGCCTGCTTTCTCCCGCCTACCTGACCGAGGCGATCGGTATCGAATTTCGCCCGGCCCCTTATTTCTTCATCGACGCCGCACCGGGCGCATTGCGGCAAACCATCGTGGTCGACAAGGATTTGTACGTCAATACGCCCGATCAGAAAAACTATGGTGTGCCCATCGGCAAACGCGTTCGCACGGAAGCGGCGCTTTTACAGCTTGTGGCCAACTTCGACAAGGACGTGGCCAAAGATTTCAACCTGAAATTCAGGTATCTGATGTTTTCGAGCTTTCAGCACCCGCTGGAAATCGATAACCGCCTGGACGCCCAGCTTACTGCGAAGATCAACAAGTATGTCAATGTAAATCTCGGCGCGATCATCGTGTACGATAAAGATCAGAGCACCAAAATCCAGTTTGCCCAGGCGCTGAGCATCGGGTTTTTGTTTGCACTCTAAGCAGGGACCGGTTTTACGCCGGCATATTTCCATAGCGTGCCATTGCGGGTTACGCACGCTTGCAGGAAGCCTTCCTTTTGCAGCGAATGCAATGCCCGGTCGCTGTTTTCGAAGCTTTGGCCCGTCAGGCAGGCGAATTCCTTGCTGGTAAGGGTCGGATATTTGCCAAAGAGGTCCTGCCAGTTTTTGCTGTACCAATCCCTCGTAGCTCCCGGATACACGCTGGTAATGGCAGCTTCAAAGAGTTCATAGGGTTTGAAACCGTACACTTTTTCGAATTTGCCTTCGCGGTTGAAAACCAGGAGCGTTGGAAAGCCCCGGACAGCCCATTGCGTCGCCAGCTGCAAATCCGTCTGGAAGAGGTTCACGGCATCGGTCTGGTAATGCTTTTCGAACAGCGCCTCGTCCAGGCCGGCATCCCTGGCGGCTTCGGCAAGATATTCCCACCGGGTGATATTTTTCCTTTCCAGAAACACCATTTCCCTGATCCTGCGCAGAAACGCGATCGCCTTCTGCTCATCCTGTATTTGCGCCGCTTTGAATGCGACCGAAGGCGGATAGGACGAATGGAGGGGATCTTCGAGCCAAACATCCCCGACGATGGGCATTTCGTAATACCGGCTTACCTCATCCCAATGCGGTGCCACATCCGACGGTTTACTGATCCCGCCGCTGTTATACGACCAGTCGGGCAGCAGGCCTCCCATGCGGTATTCCAGCTCCACCAGTTGGCCGTATTCCAATTTCAATCTCCGCAGCTGCGGCTCGATCCCCCAGCAGGTGGAGCAGATCGGGTCCGTAAAATAGATGATTTTCACCGGTTTTTCGCCCGTTTCGGGCACGCCCTGAACATCCTCCCCGGGAGCGGACGGCAGTTCACAAACGCCGGTTTCGGGATCGCAGAGCATTGGATTATTTTTCATAACTAAATAAATTCTACTAAAATCGATGCACAAAGGTAGCGGCGGCCCGGTTTACGGTGGTAATGCATTTCCCTTTGGTAACCAGTTACCTTTTGGAAACTACCAGCCTGTCCTATAACTTTGGATCCGACCATTTCAGCAAAAACAATGAAAAAACAGGCGTCGTGCAACACGTCCCCGCAATGCAGGAAAAGGATCCTGGCGATCAGGGATACCATGGAAATTCTTTCGGGAAAATGGAAATTTCATATCCTGGGCACCCTGCTCCTGAACGACAAAATGCGTTTCATGGACCTGCTGCGGGAAGTGGACGGCATTGCGGCCAAAATGCTTTCGAAAGAGCTGCACGATATGGAAATGAACCAGCTGATCACCCGCCGCGTGCTCGACACAAAGCCCGTCACCGTTGAATATGAACTGACCGAGTACGGCAGGTCCGTAGAACCGATCATCAACGAAATTGCCAGCTGGGGTATGGTTTACCGGAAAGGCGTCGTAGCGTGACGCGAAAGCTTTCAATCGTGGCGCTTCGGTGGTGTTGGGTGTGACCGTGCCGCTGCTCAAATAGCTGCAATGCCGCTTTCAAGGCTATTTGAAAGAATTTTCAGCATTTTTGAAGCCGAACGTCTACATTAGCCGAACGAATCTGCTTCCCTATGACCAAAAACAATCAGCCTTACAACCAGCCCGGACCCATATCCATTGCTGTGCTCCCGCTCGTGAACCTGAGTAACGATCCCGAAGAGGAGTATTTCAGCGACGGCGTTACCGAGGAGATCATCAATGTGCTGAGCCGGGTGCCTGGTTTGCAGGTCGCGGGCAGGACTTCTTCTTTTACCTTCAAAGGCAAAAATTATGACCTGCGTGCGATCGGCGAGCAGCTGCATGCGGGACATATCCTGGAAGGCAGCCTGCAAACGTCGGGCAACCGGTTGCTCATTACGGCAAAGCTGGTGAATGCCGCCGACAGCTCACAGATATGGTCTGAAAATTACGACAGGGCGCTGGAAGACATATTCGATGTGCAGGATGAGATCGCACAGGCTATTCTGGGCGCCGTTAAAATCGAACTGCTGGGTGAAGAACCGGCGGTGGCTTTCAAGCGGTATACCCACAACAAGGAAGCCTACCAGCTTTACCTGCGGGCGCGTTTTTACCATAACAAATTTGCCGGAAGCAGCGAGTATGAGAAGGCTATCGGGTATTTCCGGGCCGCCCTGGAAATCGACCCGACTTATGCGATAGCCTATTCCGGTATTGCGTCGTGTTATCTCAATATGTGGTTTTACCGGCACCTCCCGGCCGCAAAAGCGTTACCGGCGATGAAGGAGGCTACCGAACAGGCATTGGCCCTGGACAGCGGCATTGCCGAAAGCTACCTCGCGCTGGCACGCATGCAGATGCTGTACGAATGGAATTTCGCCGCCGCCGCCGGATCGTTCCGGAAAGCATTGGAACTAAACTGGAACACCGCCGACCTCCACGGACAATACGCATTGTATCTCGCCCTCACCGACCGACCTGCCGAAGCCGAGGAAGAAGCGGCGCAGGCCCTGGCCCTGGAACCGTTTTCGCTGATCAACCATTTTTATGCGGCCTATGTATACTGGCTTTCCGCCAGGTTCGACCTCGCCGTTGCGCACGGGCGCAAGCTGGTAGCGCTGGATGCCTCTTTCTGGGGTGGCCATATGATCACCGGCCTGAACCTGATCACGCTCAAAGATTACCCGGCAGCTCAGGACGCGCTCGAAACGGCATTGGAAAACAATTACAACGGCATTACGCTGAGCGCATGCGGTGTGCTCTTCGGGTTATCGGGAGAGACAGAAAGCGCCCGGGATATTCTGACGCAGATGACATCGCTCGCCCAAACGAAAGTCGTCAGCAACTATGATATGGGCATCGTGAACGCCTCCATCGGCGAAACGGACAAGGCAGTCGCCTATTTCGAGGCGGCGATCGACAAACACGAACCGCCGATGCTGTTCTTCAAATACATTGTACGTGACTGGCTTTCCGGCGACTTATATGACGACCGGTTCGGAATGCTGGCCGGCCGGATAGTGAAATGAGTAACCTATATTTCATAATTATTTAAATTCTATTATAACATCAAATTTTTATTCTACCTTTGATGCTTAACAAAAAAGTAAAAGTATGAACAAGGGTAGGGTCAAATTTTTTAATGAAACGAAAGGTTTCGGTTTCATTTCTCCTGAAGATGGAGGAGATGACATTTTTGTACACACATCAGGTCTGAAAGACAATGTTCGTGAAAACGACCTTGTAACTTATGAAGTTGAGAATGGGCGGAAAGGACTGAATGCTGTTAACGTTACGTTAGTCTGAGCGATCATATTATACGACAAACGGATAATCCTCCTACTTTGGGAGGATTTTTTATTTGAAAACTTTGCATAACATCCAGTCTTTATGGCATTTATCGACATCGTTCTGCGCCCGCCTTCATATGGATGGCAGGATGAACACGGAAATCTGATCAAGCCCCGCCCGGGTCAAATTTTCGCGGAGTTTTTTAAGCGGCTGAATATCGTGCAGGACAAAAGGAACTGGCTGTCGCTCATGAGCTGGGTGAAAGTGCTCTGTATGGTGCCGTTTCTGGCACTTTTTATTTTCAAATTCTTCAATATCTGGCTATTACTGGCAGCCTTCGTGTATAGCATGTTCATCATGGGCACGCACGGCACGATCTGGCACCATCGCTATTGCACACACGGCGCTTACAAATTCAAAAATAATTTCTGGCGGGTTTTCACCCAGAATCTCACGGTTTGCATGATCCCGGAAGAGATATATGTGGTTTCACACCATGTGCACCACGCCAAATCCGACCGCCCCGGCGATCCCTACAATGCCGAAGCGGGATTTCTGTACTGCTTCCTGGCCGACGTAAACCACCAGCCGATCGCGACCGATCTGAGCGAGCAGGAATATGGCCGCGTGAAATCGCTCATGAGGCATACGGGTATCAAAGCCAATTCTTATGAGCAATATCTGACCTGGGGCTCCTATCAGCACCCGGCGCGGGCCATTCTTTACTGGATACTCAACTGGTCGTTCTGGTATGGGGTATTCTTCCTGCTCGGCGGTCACGCATTGGCTTGCACCTTGTTTGGTGCCGCCGGTTTCTGGGCTGTGGGAGTTCGTACCTTTAATTATGAAGGGCATGGAAAAGGCAAAGACGTACAACGTCCGGGAACAGATTACAACCAGAGTGACAAGTCGATCAACCAGCTCTGGCCGGGCATTGTTGCTGGCGAATGGCACAATAATCACCATTTATTCCCAAAAAGCGCCCGTAGCGGTTTCAAGCCGCATCAAGTGGACCTTGCCTGGTATTATATCAAATTCATGAATACCCTGGGTGCGGTATCCAGCTATCACGATTCGAAGAAGCAGTTCTACCAACAATACGAATATCCTTACCGCGAAACGGTGCAGAACGCAGGGAAAACAACTGTGTCCTGAGGAGAATGGCACCTTTCACCCCGCTCCGAGATAGCTTCTGATATCAAAGACATTGAAACCCAATATGAGGGGATTCCCCGGCGCAGACCTGAACCGTATCGTCATTGATCCGGGACCGGTTGTAATGCTGTTGGAAAGCACAGCGGATGATACCGGGCAGTAAACCGGCCAATTCCCCATCGTTGCCAGACCTTTGATGATAGCCTGCTCCGCGGTCGTAAAATCGGCGTCCGAAGTGAGGGTAAGGGTAATGCCGTCCGCGGCGAGTAAGGAGCCTATGGCACAGGTAAAACTTCCATTTTCGCCGAAATAGCCCTGCCAGTCGGCGCTGTCGATCCACGGCGGGGTGGATTGCGACGCCCAGGCCTGGTGTAACAGGGAGGAGTTGTACCACTCGCCCGGTGTAACGGGAACTGTCGCAAAATGATCGAATTGAACCGAAACGGTGATCTTGCTCAACGCGAACTTCCTGCTCACATGAAATGCGGCCGAACTCCCGGTCCATATTCCGAAATAATTAGGATCGTCGCCGGGCACCCAGGAGTTGGAAACATCCGGGTCGTCGTCGGTTGAATCGAAGGAAAAACTCGCCCCGGAAGAGGCCCGCAAGGTGTTTTTCAGGTCTGAAAGGGAAGGTGAAAAATCGGCAGGTTTGGCGCTTGGCCCTTCATAGGGTTCCAGAGCAGCCTGCGCGCCGCTGATCAGCAGCTGCACAGAAAGGTCGGAGCGACCGATGTTGGCCACCGAGGGCGCATTCACCATCGCCCATTGAAACCAGACGGTCGGCAATGTATTGGCGGGCGGCGGGGGCGAGATGGTCTTCAGGTAAGCCTGCCACTCCACATAAGTGTCTGCGCCAATGTCCTTCACAAAAGCGCTTTCGGGGAACGACAGCCCATTCACCACCGCTGCATACTGACTGAAAAATGTCGGTTGCTGATAGAACCATCGATTGTATTTAAGCGTCACGGGCGGCACTACATTGAAGCAGTCCCAAAGGCTCTTGTCGCTCACGGGCACCGTCGGGGGTTGCAGCAGCTGAAAATGCCGCACCGACAGGTTCAGACTGGCGGCCAACTTATTATACCATCCGTCGGTAACGGCCGTCATCGCTTCGGTAGGAGTATCGTAGGTAGTAATCATTTTGCTTCCTGAAAGATGGTTTCCGCGCGCACGGGTAAAATCAAAAAAGAAGGCTGGCATTACCCAGCCTTCCGAAAGAAAACACTAGGCGGTAGCGAGGCTGTTCGGAACGAATGCTTTGGCCGATTCGAAAAGCGAAACGCCCAGATCCGTAGAGTGGCCGACAAATTCACCAGCCGACAATACGTTTACACCCAGCACAATAGGCACCCCGGGGATACTGCTCGTAGTGATGGTCATATGGCCTTCCTGGTTAAATTCAACACGGTTGGTCGACGAACTGCCGCTATCGCCCGAGTAGAATGGCCAGAAACCGGACGAACCGCTGGAAGTGATCGTCTGCTGGTCAAGCGAGGAATACTTGGCGTCCGAGGTAACGGTAATGGACATACCCGAGGCCACGATCACGTTGGCCGCGAAGTACTGCATGTTGCCGTTCGTCCCAAACGTATTATTCCAGTTGATGGACGACTTATCGCTCCATGGATTGCCGGTCTGATTGGCAAACGCCAGGCCCATTGCGGAAGAATAATACCAAGCGCCCGGGGTATTGGACAGCACCAGGATGTGTTCGAAACTGGCGTTTACCGTGATACTGCTGGAAGCAAACTGCTCGCTGAGCGACGAAGTGGAACTACTGCCGCCCCACAAACCAAAGAAGCCCGATTTCGAGCTGCCGGCCCAGGAGCTGCTTACATTTTTGTTCATCGTACCGCTGTTGAAATTGAACGAGCGTGAAGGGGAGCTGGCCAATTGATTTACCATATCGGCATAGTTCAGTTGCCAGTCGAAGTTGATCGGCAGGCCCTTATCGGTCGTGTACACCAATGCAAGCTCGTTCTGGGCAGTAGCGATCGGGTCGAGCAGAATGGCCGCATAATCGGAAGAACCGATATTAGCCACTTCCGGCGCATTGAACATCGCCCAGTTTCTGAACATGGTCGGCATCTGGTTCATGGTCACCCCCGACTGTGTCCGTACGTATGCGTGCCATTCGGCATAGTTTTCCTCTCCAATGTCCGCTTTCACATCGATTGTCCGGGTAGGAACCAAAGCCGAAAGCAAGCCTCTGTAATTGTTGTAAAACTGGTTACCACCACTGGCAACAAATTGTGTGGTCAATGTTTTCGGGGGAATATTGTTGTAGTAAGCCCAGAAAGTAGGGTTTGCGGCAGTACCACTCGCGATCGGAGGCGCTGGCTGAATGATCTGAAAAGAGTCCTGGCTTTGGCCTAATCCCTGGATCAAACCGTTGTACCAGCCGTTTTGTAAATCTAAAAAATCGCTCATTGTGACGTATGAATAATCCCCTGTTGTAAGACGTGCAGGATCCGTCCCCGTAATAATGCCTTTACAGGTAAGCCCGTTTTTTCAAGTGGTTGCTGAGCTCCACCGTACAAAAGCTTTTGTTTGACAAATATTCGTAGAAATAATTCTTCAAATACGACTACAAACACCTGTTTTACAAAACACGTGTTTACACCTGCATGGGAGGTAAAATGGGGGATAATGCGCGAAAGAAGGCTAAATGCGCGGGACAAGCGCCCGGCTTTAATATAGAACTATTTCTAATTCAAAGATTTGATCTCCTGAACATCCGCAGCATATTCAGTAGGCGTTTTTCCAAACTGCTTTTTGAATTCCTTGCTGAAATACTTCCGGTCGTCGTAGCCTACTGCATAAGCTACTTCATATACGTTCATTTTCTGTTGCCGCAAAAGCTGTGCAGCCCTCTTCAAACGGATCGATTTCAGAAAGTCGTTGACCGACAGATCGGTTACCGCTTTGAGCTTCTTGTACAGTACCGACTGGCTCATCCCGATTTTTTCGGCCAGCATCGCCACGCCAAAATCCGGGTTATCCATCCATTCCTCGGTAATAGCGACGATCCTCGACAGGAATTGCTCGTCCACGGATTCGATCACGACATTCTGCGGTTGCAGGGTGATCTGCCGGCTGTACTTTTGCTGCATTAACCTCCTCGAAGAAAGCAGGTTCCGCACATTCAGTTCCAAAAGCTGAATACTGAACGGCTTGGGCATGTAGGCGTCCGCACCCATTTTCAGTCCGCTAAGCTGGTGGTTCAGAGAAGCTTTGGCTGTCAGCAGGATCACCGGAATATGGCTCGTCCGTTCGTCTGTTTTTAGTTTTGTGCAGAGGGCGAGTCCGTCCATTTCGGCCATCATCACGTCGCTGATGATCAGTTCGGGAATGCTTTCGACCGCCGTTGCCCAGCCTTGCTCACCGTTTTCAGTTTGGATAATATGATAATGGCTGCCCAGCGCCCCGGCAATGAACGTCCTTACCTCCTCATTGTCCTCCACGAGCAGAACGACAGGTCTGTCCCCATCCGATGCCGGCTCCGGCACGCGGGCCTGCTCCGTTTCCACCAGAAGCGTATTGTCCTCCACAATGCCGGCCGCGGTTTCCAGCTGCCCGGGTGCGAAATGGTTGCTGCCTTTCAGGAGTGTAATGGTAAAACACGTCCTACCCTTTTTGTTGAGTTGCTCCACGGTACTTTCCACGGTCAGTTCGCCCTGATGGAGTTCCACAATGCTTTTGGAAAGCGCCAGCCCGATGCCGTAGCCGGTGTTCTGCTTGCCATGGTCGTATATCTGGAAAAAATTGGCAAACAGCTTGCCCAGGTACTGCGGCGCGATGCCGATGCCGTCGTCTTCGATCCGGATCTTCACGGCGGCGTCGGTCTCGGAGACGCTCAGGGAAACCTTCCCGCCGTCGTGCGTAAACTTGTAGGCATTGCTAAGCAGGTTGAAAATCACCTTCTCCATTTGCCCCGCGTCGAAATAGAGCGGTAGCTCCCCGGCTTCGCATTCAAACACGGACTCGATGTTGCGGTGCTGCGAAAGGAAACTAAAATCCCTGAAAACACCGTCGAGGAATGAAACAAGGTCATTCCGGGTGACCTGCAGCGCCAGGTGGTTGGTCTCAGCTTTACGGAAATCCATCAGCTCGCTCACCAGCCGCAGCAGGCGGTTAGCATTTTTCCGGACAAGCGAAAGGTGTGTCTGGACATCCTCGTCGTGCTGCCGGGTCAGCATCAGCCGCTCCACGGGACCCTGAATGAGCGTAAGGTGTGTCCTGATCTCGTGGGACACATTGGTAAAAAAATTCAGTTTGGTCTGGTGCAGCTCGTGTTCCCGCTTGAAGAGCGCGGTCA
>CBIHPQ010000103.1:0-17072 GCA_966211825.1 uncultured Dyadobacter sp.
AAACATTAGAAAAAATGGTTACGGTAAGCGATACAGCCAAAAATAAAATTGTAGAACTCCGCAAGGCCGACGGTTTTGAGGAAGATTATCAAATCCGCGTCGGTGTGCTGGGAGGCGGTTGTTCGGGTTTGACCTACAATCTGGAATTCAACTCCGACTCGAAACCGAATGACATGGTTTTCGAGGACAAGGGAGTGAAGATTATCGTAGACAAAAAGAGCCTGCTATACCTCGCCGGAACGACACTTGATTTTTCCGACGGACTCAATGGAAAGGGCTTCCAGTTCATCAATCCGAACGCAACACGTACCTGCGGTTGCGGCGAAAGCTTCGCGGTATAATTAAATTATTAAAATATTTTATTTTGAAAAAACGCGCTCCGAAACCCGGAACGCGTTTTTTTTATCGTTTTGAATGGGTTTATTTTGAACCGTCTTTTACACACCGCATTAAGGAACGTTTAAATCCATTTGAATGAAACCAACTCTTTTGATTTTGGCTGCCGGCATCGGTAGCAGGTACGGAGGTATCAAGCAGCTCGACCAATTCGGTCCCAACGGAGAAACCATCATCGATTATTCTTTATACGACGCCATTCGCGCAGGTTTTGGAAAAGTAGTATTTATCGTTCGTCAGGAGATCAAGGAAAGTGCCGAAGCTATTTTCGCCCCGAAGCTAAAAGGCAAAATTGACTTCGACTTCGCCATTCAGGGCATCCAATCCTACGTTCCCGAAGACCTGGGCGCGGTGGAACGCACCAAGCCCTGGGGAACCGGCCACGCCACGCTTTGCGCCTGGGAGCAAACGGATACCCCTTTTGCCGTCATTAATGCCGACGATTTCTACGGTCGCGACGCATTCGAAACCATGGCTAAATTCCTTCAAACCGATTCTAACGACCAGCAGCATGCGATGATCGGCTACGAGCTGAAACGCACGCTTTCCGAAAATGGCACCGTCTCGCGCGGCATATGCGTCGAGCGCGAGGACCACAACCTCGAATCCGTTGTGGAGCGTACCAAAATTTTTGAAGAAAACGGCACGATCTATTTCGAAGAGGGCGAAACGCGCACCGAGCTGGCCCCTGAAACACCCGTTTCGATGAACTTCTGGGGTTTCAAGCCATCAATGTTCCCGATCACCAAAGACCTTTTTGAAAAATACGCCCGCGAAAATATCAACACGCCGAAAGCAGAATTCTACATCCCGACCGTGATGACGCACATCATCAAAGGTGGCCTGGGCGATTGCCGGGTATTCCGCATCGCTTCGGATTGGTTCGGGGTAACTTATCCGGAAGACAAGCCATCGGTACAGGCATCGCTGAATGCGCTGCATGAGGCTGGGGTTTATCCTGGGAAGTTGTGGGATTAATAAGAATAAAAAGGCGTTCACGAATCTCGTGAACGCCTTTTGCATTACCACTAAACCTTATTTATTTTATGGACTTTGCGTAGTCGTTGCAAAGGAACGGGTAATTTGCTATTGAGCAGCATGGAAATAAAAACCGATGTCCGATCGGTTAGAAACCAATGACCTGCCGGAAACAAAAAATGCTTCCCGGAATTTCCGGGAAGCATTTTAACTATGGGTCGTCGTTTATTTTCTTATCAAAACCTTATGTGAGGTTTTGGAACCATCCTTCCGGTTAATCATCAGGATGTAAGACCCTGCGGACAGGTTTTTTACATCCACTTCCGTCTGCGGCTTGCTGGAAGTGAAAACCAGGTTACCATTAGCTGAAACCAATTGCAGTGATTTCACCTGATCCATGTTAGTCGACTGGATAAAGAGGCGGTCGGATACCGGGTTAGGATATACGGTGACTGCATCTTTGTATTCTGGTTCGAAGTTGTGAACCTGCTCAATTTCCAGCTCGCTTCCCATATGTTCCCGGGTTGGCTTCGGCGGTTGAACATAGCGTACATATCCCGGAAGATAGCGCCATGGGCCGTATACCTGACCGGTCAGCGCAGTTGCAAGTTCATATTTGATACGAGCACGTACGCGCAGGGCCGTGTAGGAAGGTAATGGCTTATTGATCACCTCTTTCAGATCGCCGGTTGTAGGCACAGCTATATATGAATTCTCAGCATTGTCATAGAAAACACTGTTGGAAATTGAAGATGCGGGATTGGGATCCTTGGAAAAACTTTCAGCGAATTTGGCGAGATCCCAGGCAAGCCTGCCATTATTCCGACCTAAAAAGGATGTTGGAGAAAGTCCCAGCCCGAATTTTTCCTTAATATCCTGCGAGAGATTCATGACGGTGACCAGATCTTCATTGTACAGCCGTAGATTACTACGCTTGTTTTTACCTGCCAGCCCATTGTTACCAAAATACACCGCTGCACGTCCGCTATTGCCGGCACCATTTTCGTCATAATCAGGCGTACCAACAGCGATATCGCTGTATCCGTCGCCATTCAAATCACCGGCCCCGGCTACGGATTCTCCCATATGTGATTCAACTTGCGAGCTCGTTGCGGAGAATGCGGCGGAAGTGCTGATGCCAGTAGGCGAACCCCGGAATACCCATACTCCTCCACCGTTGGCAGCTTGCCCATCATAGTAGGGGGCACCTACGATCACATCGGCATATCCATCGGCGTTTACATCGCCTGCTCCTGCTACGGACTTTCCAAAGTAAGCATTATTCTGGTTGACCTCAAGGATCGTTTTATTTGCAGCGTTGCAACCCATGGATGAACCATAGTATACAGTTGCAATGCCTTCATCAACTTGTCCATTGTCAAATTTGTGGGAACCTACGATCAAGTCGCCGAATCCATCACCATTTACATCGCCCGCGCCCGCGACTGAGATTCCCATTTGTGCGTCTATTTGGCTTGAGACAAACGAAGTGGCATAGAACTTATTGTTGGAGATACCCCCGGAAGCGCCATACCAGATGTATACCGCACCTTCACCATTTTTTTGGTAGGTTGCCGTGCTTGCGCCTACCACAATATCACTGTAACCATCCCCATTAACATCGCCTGCGTTGTCCAGGCTGTTTCCCATTTTTGCATTGGCCTGACCTGAATTGACAATGGTGCCCGGCGTTTGTATACCACCTCCTGAGCCAAGATAAATCATTACTGCCCCACAAAGACTAGCATTGGCGGTGCTGTACAACGGAGCGCCGATGATGATATCATCAAAACCGTCAAGATTAATGTCCCCCGCGTCGGACACACTGGTTCCGATACCTTGGTTCGCAGAAAACAATGTTTTTGCGGGCGCCGCGACATTGATACCGCCTGAGTTGCCGTGCAATACGTATGCCGCTCCTAAATGTACACCGTTCACCGCTCCTGTGGCACCGATGATAACATCGTCAAAACCATCACCATTCACATCACCAGCACCCGAAACGGACGAACCTACATGTGCATTAACTTCATCGGTTTGGAAGGTAAGAATCAAGTTGGTTCCCAAAGTTGCATTTCCCAAGCAGATAAATGCAGCTCCTTCTCCGGATTGTCCGCCATCAAAATTAGGTGCTCCTATAACGATATCATCAAGGCCGTCCCCATTTACATCGCCTGCGCCGCTCACCGAAGAACCTCCCATAGTACCGGAAGCAAGCGGGTTAAGTGTAGATTTGTCGACAGATCCTATATTGTCAGGCGATCCATGATATACAAATACCATCCCCTCGTCCGTATTTCCGGCGTCGTAAGCATATGCTCCAACCATAATGTCGCTGTACCCGTCGCCGTTTACGTCACCTGCGCTGGAAACGGCACTTCCCAGCCATCCGTTGCCTTGGTTACTTTCGATCATACTTGCTGCGGTCGTATTCAGGCCCAGGCTGGATCCATGATAGACAAACGCGGCACCTTCGTTCACCTGGTTGTTGTCAAAATAACGGGCGCCAACGACGAGGTCTCCGTAGCCATCTCCATTCACATCACCGGCGCTCGCAACTGCCCATCCGAATTGTGCGTTCTGCTGGTTGCCCTCTATAACTTTGTCAGCCACAACGTTGATCCCGTTTTGGCCGCCACGGTGTATGTATACTGCACCCTCATCGCTGAGTCCGCCATCAAAATTATATGCCCCGATTGCGATGTCGGCATAACCGTCACCGTCCACATCTCCGGCTGTGGATACCGTATGTCCGAAGCGTGAATCTGCCTGGGTCATCTCGATTATTTGTGGCTGTGCCGCTGTTACAGGTGCCGAGTCAGAGCCTTTGAACACAAATGCGGCGCCCTCGTTAGTTTTGTTCTGGTTAATATCGTAAAGCCTTGAACCGACCACAATGTCGCTCGCTCCGTCAGCGTTGATATCTCCCGCACCGGCAATTGTAGAGCCAAACATGGCGTCGGCCTGATTGTGTTCGAGGATTTCTGTTTTGCTCGCATCGTAGCCTACATCAGCGCCGTAGTAAAGGAATACGACCCCTTCATTTGCCTGATCTTTGTCATACATGTGCGCGCCTACCATGAAGTCGCTCCAACCGTCGGCATTGACATCGCCGGCCATCGCGACAGAAATGCCGAAATTTGCGTTGGCTTGGTCTGATTGAAATGTTAGGTAATTGCCTGCATTGATCCCTATCGGCGCGGTCACAGGATCTTTCGGTCCGCCAAAATACAGAAACGCAGCACCTTCGTTATTTTGGGCAGCACCGCTTTCCCAGTAAGGGGAACCAACAATGACATCGCTATATCCGTCCTTATTGACATCACCGGCGCTGGATACCGAAAATCCCATTTGGGCAAACGGCTGGTTCCGGTTAAGTCTTTGAGTAGTGAGTAATAGTCCGGTTGGAGATCCAGGAAATACGAAGGCCGCACCGGCATCTTCGCCATTCCAGTCATACATAGGCGCACCCACGATCACATCACTGTATCCATCTTGGTTCACATCACCCGCGCTGGAAATTGAAAAACCAAACCATGCATAGCTTTGATTTGATTCAAGTTTCTTATCGGTATTATTTGCATTCCCGTTGGCTACAATCGGGTCGATGGTTACGGGATAGGCAGCTCCTTCTACCGAAACATTGATCTCCACATGGTTATCCACATAAGCCAATGTCGCTGCCAATGGCTGCTTGTTTGCGTCCCAGCAATGAAGGTCACTGTACACGATATACGCTTCCGAATTGTTTATGTCTTCGTTGCGATAGAAACGGATTTCGTTTTCGCTGCCGTTCTGCGCTTTGAGGCCGTTCGCGGAAAGCCTTACTTGCAAATTGCGGGTATTTTCCGGCGCTTGTTTTACAATGAAGTTCTGACGGACGCCATCTTCGGTATTGATGAATTCCTCCGTGAAGCCCTTATGCTCGATGAGCAGCCTGTTCTCTTTATTGCTTGGCTTTGCATTAACCTGTGCTGCAAACACTTTTTTACCATCGGCGTAAATGCCTTCGTTGACCAGATGCAGCTTGAAATTGTGCCCGGCGGAATCTACGCGGTTTTTGATTGTGAATTCTCCCGGCTTGTAAAAGGCTCTCAGGTTTTGCCTACGGTTGGGACTTTGGAGTGTATTCGTTACTTCGTCGTACGAAATGTGATACTCCTGTTTGGTAATCTGGTCCTTGATCGTCTCGATGGTCGAGGAGGCTAATCCGGCCTGCTGTTCCTGATGAGCAGCAGACTTTTGTTTGGTCGACAGATGGTCATGCCAAAAAGCATGTTTTGTGTCGCTGCCAAAATAACCTGCGGCACCCGCCGCCAGGGCCATCGCTGTGAAAAGCATGGACTTGTAAGTGTGTTTCATCTTAGTAATTGGTTATGGTAAGAATTGGATAGAGGCAAAGCGCCGGTTCAAATTTTACACATGCGGCATTGTAGATCGAAAAGCATTTAGCCGGCGGATCCTTCAATGATCCTAAGGCAAGAAAGGCCCTCCCAAAATGAATGAGAGAGCCTTTTGCAGATGTTGGCCCGAACTATCTTTTTACGATCACCTTATGTGAAGTCTGGGATCCGTCCTGCTGTGTAACAAGCAAGATGTACAAGCCAGCAGCCAGATTTTTAACATCTACTTCGCTGGTGGGTGCCTGTGTCTGATATACAAGCTTGCCGCCGGTTGTAAGCAGTCTGACGGAACGAATGTTCTCCGAATTCTCCGATTTGATTAAGAGCCTGTCAGAAACGGGGTTTGGATAAAGCGTGACAGAGTTCCGGCCTTCTGCTAATCCTGTAAACGCCTTTCTTTGGATCGTCTCTGCCATTGCTTCTTCGGGCACCGGTGCATTGTTGTAGCCCGCAAGTTGAGATTGGAGATAGCGCCATGGGCCGTACATCTGGCCGGTAATGGCGAGTACAGGAGAGTAGCGTACGCGTACGCGAATTTTAGTGGCGATCCCGGTTTTGGTGATACTGGCTCCCAGTGAGGAGCCGGCTATGGTCAGACCAGCAAAATTGGGAGACGAGTCCGTAGACTGGGTGCTGTTGGTAATTGGGTTTGTGCCGGTTTTTGAAAAAGGTATTCCAGGACTCCTTGTTTCCCACACAAATTTGCCTTTGTTGTTCCCAATGAATGATTTGGCAAACAACGTGGCGACAAAATTGGGTTGATTGAACTGGTTATGGTTAAGTGGGGTGACAAGATCACTGTTGAATAAGCGAACGTTATTTTTCAACCCCTGGCAGTTGTTGCCATAGTAGACCGTAGAATTGCCCACGTCGAGAGACTGCCCGTTGTCCGCGTGCGGCGCTCCTACAATAATGTCACTGTAACCATCGCCGTTCACATCCCCGGCACCGGAAACAGCGAAACCGAGATTGGCACCATCTTTATTTCCTTCAATGCTGAATGAGGGAGAGGCTTTTATGCCCGTGGGCGAGCCATGATAGACAAATGCTTTGCCTTTAATAGTTAAGATATTGCTGTTAAAAAAATCGCCTGCGCCCACGACGATGTCGGAATATCCGTCGCCGTTCACATCTCCTGCGCTTTTAACAGAGAACCCAAATCCCGCATTTGGAACATTTTGTTCGAGGACGGTTGGAGCCGGATTCACTTCACTGATTCCACTGCCAGTGCCGTAAAATACCTTGACAATGCCTTCGTTCACTTCATTTTTATCGTAACCGGGTGCTCCAACCACTATATCGCCATAGCCATCGCCATTGACATCGCCGGCAGCTGAGACAACATCCATGAATGCCTCAGACTGATTACTTTGTATAATTTTTGGATTGTTGATCAAAATGCCCTGGTTGGAACCATGAAATATGAAGATCGCGCCTTTACCTTCGTCAGAGCTGAATTCTGCACTGACAACTATATCGCCGTAACCATCTCCATTAACATCTCCGGCAGAAGAAACCACTTGGCCAAAGAAAATAGCTTCCAAATTGGACTCGATAACCGTCTTATTCGCCAGACCGCCAGATGAGCCGTAATAAATAAATGCAGCACCCTCATACTCTTCGCCTGCTGAATATTTGCTATCTCCAATAACTATGTCCGCATAACCATCTCTGTTAATATCTCCTGCTCCGGCCACGGATACACCAAAATTTGAACTAGGAACATCGTTTTCCAGCAGCACGCTGTTGGCCAGGTCGATTCCAGAACCGGAACCATAAAAGACAAAAGCAGCCCCTTCGCCTGATTGACCATTAGTATATTCACTGGCTCCGACAATTATATCCCCATAACCATCGCCATTGATATCTCCGGCCCCCGCAACCGATTCGCCAAAATAGCTGCCTGCCTGATTCTTGCTTAGGATTGTGCTGTTGCCTGCAGAAATACCATTTATGGAGCCATAATACAATAATGCTATGCCGCCTGTTACTCCATTGAAATCAAATGCCGGTGCCCCGACGATAACGTCATCATAACCGTCGCTGTTTACATCACCTGCATCCGAAACAGAATAGCCGATCAACGCGCCCGTGTCGCTACCCGACAGTGAGGCAGACCCATTCGTACCAACCCCTTCCGCACCGCCATAATACGCAAACACATGCCCTTCATCATTCTGCCCGTCTTCGTAGGTATAACAGCCTACCAGAATATCGCTGTAACCATCCCCGTTAACATCACCGGCGCTGGCGACAGCGGTGCCGAACCAGCCTTCGCCCTGGTTGCTTTCCAGAAATGACGCCGGAGTGTTCCCGATGCCGGTAGATGAGCCGTGGTAAATGAAGACGGCGCCCTCGTTGCTGTGATTGTTGTCGAAGTGTGAAGCGCCCAGCATAATGTCCGCATAGCCGTCGCCGTTTACGTCCCCCGCGCAGGCGACGGAGCTGCCCATGCGGGCGTCCGTCTGGTTGCCCTCGAAGGTTTTTGCAGGCTGTGGGTCGATGCCGGTTGAGGAGCCCAGGTGGAGGTATACTCTACCTTCATTTACATGCTCATTGTCGTGCATAAATGCACTGATCAGGATATCGCTGTAACCGTCGCCATTCACATCCCCGGCCGAGCTTACTTTATTGCCCATTGCCGCATCGTATTGGTTACCCTCAATGACTACTGGATTGTCGATAATGCCGTTCTGACTTCCCCGGTAAATGAAAGCCGCTCCTTCACCCGCCTGGCCAGCGCCATTGGAATAATACCGTGCACCTACAATAATGTCACTGAATCCGTCCCCATCAATATCCCCCGCAGAAGCAACGGAGTACCCGAACTTGGCCTCTGCCTTGGCAATTCCAATATAGTCGCTTTTCTTAATATCGTTCGCGGCTCCATACTTCAAGATAACAACTCCAGAAATGTTGTGATAGACGTCACATTGATGAGCCCCAATAAGGATATCGCTGAATCCATCGGCATCAATATCCCCTGCTGTGGCAACCGATATACCATAGTTGTCACCGGGATTGGAAGTGTAGAAATTCATGGGCGTAGCATTCGCTGAAATGCCTTGGGCTGATCCTAAATATAACATCGCGATCCCATCGTCCTTCCCACTGAGGTTGTAGAAGGGCGCCCCTACCAGCACATCACTATACCCATCCCCATTAAAATCCCCCGCGCTGGCTACTGCGTAGCCCATTTGTGCGCTGTCCTGATTGCATTCAAGCGTAACGGCGGCCAGGCTTATTCCGCTCGCAGTCCCCGGGTAGATAAATGCCGCGCCTTCGTCGGTATGGCCTTTGTCATATCGGGGTGCGCCTACGATAATGTCGCTGTAACCGTCCCCGTTCACATCCCCTGCGCTGGATACCGAATAGCCGAGCCACATGTTACTTTGATTTACCTGGATAACCTTATTGGCATTGAGCGGGTTGCCGTTGGCGATGATCGGGTCGATGGTGACCGGATAGGTGGCGTTGGCCACGTCGACGGTGATGAATACGTGGTTCTTATCGCTGGTAAGGGTGGCTGCCAGCGGTTTCCGGTTTGCGTCCCAGCACAGAAGGTCGCTGTAAACCAGCTCGCTTTGTGTATTTTCATCCGCGGAATCGGTGTAGAAGCGGAGTTCATTGTTCGCTCCCTGCTTAACTTTTAGCCCTTTGACAGCCATCTTTACCTGCAACTGACGGGTATCTGCCGGTGCGTGGTCGATGATGAAATTTTGACGCACACCGTTCTCATTGTTGATAAATTCCTCCGTGAAGGCATCGTGCAGGATTTTTACGTAGTTGTCGTGATGATCTGTGCGGGCGTTGGGCTGCGGTGCGTGCAGCGGTTTGCCGTCGGCGAAAATGCCTTCATTGGTCAGTTCCAGCTTGAAGCGGTGGCCCATCGTGTCCACGCGGTTCTGGACTGTGAATTTGCCCGGCTCGTAATAAGCCCGCAGGTTGTTTGCCCGGTTCGGGCTTTGCAGCATTTTCTTTTGCTCGTCGTAAGAGATGTGGTACTCCTGCTTTTCCAGCATGCTGCGGATATCTGATAGGGTTGCTTCGGGCAGGGTCGCGTTCGAGATTTCCGCAGGTAGTGCGGATGCAGGCCGTGCTTTTTTAGGGTTTCGTAGGAGAGACCGGCTGATGCGGTCGAGGCTGTAAAAAAAGGCAGCGAATACGGCCAAAACCATTCCGACGTACAGAATGGGCATGTAACGACTTTTCATAAGTGAAGTGCTTTAAGTGAAACAATCGGTTACGGCGAAATGCCGCTCTAATTTTACCGATATGTTAAAGCTGATTTCAAACTGTTGAGCCGCCGGTTACAAAGTAATGATTAGAAGGTAAAACGCCTCCCC
The DNA here is from genome assembly GCA_966211825.1 of uncultured Dyadobacter sp. GTDB lineage: Bacteria > Bacteroidota > Bacteroidia > Cytophagales > Spirosomataceae > Dyadobacter. Next base: position 10,124 of record CBIHPQ010000103.1, read on the forward strand.
CCGGCACGGGGGAGGCGTTTAGAAGTGGTCTTATCGCCGGATCAGAATCCTGTGCGAGGTAGGTGTGCCGTTGGCCCGGTTGAGCATGAGGATATAAACACCTCCGGGAAGTTTGCTTACATCGATGTCCTTTTCATGGCGTGACGACTGAAAAACCGGCTTTCCGCTGTTGTTGTAAAGCCTGACGGCGCGGATGTCGGACGGGTCAGCAACCTGAATGGAAAGGCGATCGGAAGCCGGGTTAGGGAAGAGGGTAACCAAAGCATCCGTTTCCGGCTCCGCTTTCCTTTTGATTGTTTCGGCCATTGCCTCTTCCGGCACCGGGGCATTGTTGTAGCCTGCGAGCTGGCGTTGCAGGTAGCGCCAAGGTCCGTACATCTGGCCGGTGATGGCCAGGGCAGGGGAGTAGCGGATGCGCGCCCGGACTTTGGTGCCGTTGCCAGCTTTTTTGGAAATATTAGCTTTGAACTCGGTTCCTGTTGCAGGCAGGTTGTAAAAGCTTCCATAAGCGTACGAGTAGTCAGTGCTGGTTGTGATAGGGTTATTGCCTACCTTAGAAAAAGGAGCGCCCGATACCCTGGTTTCGCTGACGAACTCACCTTTGTTAACTCCGAGAAATGATTTAGTAGATAACCCAATCCCAAAACCTGTTTCACTAAACTGATTGTAATTGATTGGTGTAGTCTGGTCATAATTATACAGACGAACATTATTCCGCAGTCCTCTGCCGTTGTTTCCGTAATACAACGACATACCGCCGGCGTTCGAATACTGGCCATTCTTATGAAACGGGATGCCTACCAGAATGTCACTGTACCCGTCGCCGTTCACGTCACCTGCACCTGCTACGGATCTTCCAAGGTCGGCATCAACTTCATCACCCTCTATGCTGAATGAGCTTGTCGTCTTTATGCCAGACGGTGATCCGTGGAAAACAAATGCTTTGCCCTCGCTGCTTTGCCCGTTGTTGAAATTGTAGGCCCCCACAATCACATCACTGTATCCGTCACCATTGACGTCTCCCGCCCCACCAACTGACGCGCCGAAATAGGCAGCCGCAACATTGGCCTCTAGAAAGGTAGGTAGCAATGGCGCTGCTGTGGTGATGCCGTTGCTAGTTCCATAGTACACAATCGCGGCGCCCTCATTTGCCTGGCCATTGTCATAGTAGTGTCCGCCTACTATTATATCACCGAAGCCATCTCCATTTACGTCGCCTGCGGAAGAGACAGAGACGCCGAGTCTTGCATCGTTTTGATTAATTTGAAGGGTTGTTGAAACAACTGTATTGATGCCCGTGTTCGATCCATGGTAGATGTATGCGGCTCCTTCGAGTTGCTCGCCTAATGAGGTTCCCCAGGCACCAGCTATGATATCGTTATAACCATCCCCGTTCACGTCGCCAGCGGATGATACTGCTTCTCCAAAGCGGGAGTTGACCTGGAACCCTGGCAGCATAACCGGGTTGGCCGGATTGCCGGATGTTCCATAGTAGACGAATATAGCTCCTTCTGGGAAATAGGTGGGCGCACCGACTATGAAGTCGGCATACCCATCCCGGTTTACATCCCCAGCCCCAGCCACTGCCGCGCCGAAATCGGCATCTGCCTTATTTGCCTGAATTGCAAAACCGGAAGTTGATAAACCCGTATTGGCACCGTAATGTAGGAATACAACACCCGAGTGGCTTTTTCCAATAGTGTATTCTTTGGCGCCGACTAATACATCGTCGTAGCCATCGCCGTTTACGTCTCCTGCCCCCGCTACCGAGCCGCCAAAATAACCATTGGCATAATTCGATGTAAGCATAAGCTTATTGGCTGTAATGCCGGTAAGTGAACCATAGTAAAGCATTGCAATCCCTTCATTGCCGCCGCCGTTATCATAGTATGGCGCTCCAACAATCATATCGTCGTAACCGTCGCCGTCGACATCCCCTGCGCCTGCAACGGACAGGCCAAATTGTGCGCTGGATTTATTAACAGTCAGTGTGGTGGCGTCCTTCGTCCCGGTTCCATCCGCCCCGCCGTGATAGACGAACACATGCCCTTCATCCGTTTGGCCGTCGTCGAACGTATAGCAGCCGATGAGGATATCGCTGTACCCATCCCCGTTCACATCCCCGGCGCTGGAAATTGCGGTCCCAAACCAGCCGTCGACCTGGTTGCTTTCCAGCGTCGAAATCGGATCGCCGATTATGCCGTCTTTCGATCCCTGATAGACGAACACGGCACCTTCGTTAAACTGTCCATTGTCGCGGTACTCGGCGCCTAGTAGGATATCGGAATATCCGTCACCGTTTACATCACCCGCGCAGGCGATGGAAGAGCCCATGTGGTCGTTGTCATTCCCATAAAAGGTCCTGGCTGGTTGTTGTTGTGCGTCGATGCCGGTTGAAGATCCGAGGTACAGGCTCACTATTCCGTTGTCCTTCTGTACCCCACTGTCATACAAATAAGCACTAATGAGCACATCGCTATACCCGTCCCCGTTCACATCCCCGGCCGAGCTTACTTTGTTGCCCATACCGGCATTGAATTGGTTACCTTCTATGATTAGGGGATTGCCGAGTATGCCTAAATTACTTCCGCGATAAATGAAAGCGGCACCTTCTGCATCCTGGCCCACGCCATTGGTATAATACCGGGCACCGACGAGAATATCGCTGTATCCGTCCGCATCGACGTCACCTGCCGGAGCCACGGAATAGCCGAACATGGCGTTTGGCTGGTTGACTTCCAAATCAACCTTTTTGGTGTACAAATTTCCGTTTGCACTGCCGTAGCATAGGGTTACAGTACCTTCCTTATTTTGTCCATTGGAGTTTTGGCTAGCACCGATCAGGACATCACTGAATCCGTCATTATCGATATCCCCCGCGGTCGCTACCGATATTCCACAGTAGGCTCCTATAATATCATTGCTGGTATAAGCGTAGCTAGTAACTGCGGAAGTGAAAAATGTACCAGATCCGAGATAAATTCTAGCAGCTCCCTGATCGGCTACATCATCGTCATAAAACGGTATCCCCACCAGCACATCACTAAACCCATCGCCATTAAAATCCCCTGCACTCGCGACCGAGTAGCCCATTTTAGCATTAGCCTGGTCACATTCAAGAGTTACAGCTGTTAGCGTCAACCCGCTCGGGTGGCCTTTGTACACAAATGCTGCTCCTTCGTTATCCTGCCCTTTGTCATACTGCGGCGCACCTACGATGACGTCGCTATACCCATCCCCGTTCACATCCCCAGCACTGGATACAGAGAACCCGAGCCACATGTAGCTCTGGTCGATCTGGAGTTTCTTGTTAGCATTCAGCGGTGTGCCGTTGACAACGATCGGGTCGATGGTGACGGGGTAGGCGGCGTCTGCAACGTCCACCGAAATCTGGATGTGTTCGTCGACGTAGGTGAGCGTGGCGTTCAAGGGTTGTTTGTTCGCATCCCAGCATTTGAGGTCGCGGTAAGCCAGTTCGTTCCGGATCTGGCCGGTTGCTGATTCGTCGTAAAAACGAAGCTCATTCCCGGCACCTTGTTTCACTTTAAGCCCTTTTGCAGTCATTTTTACCTGCAACTGACGGGTGCCTTCCGGTGCGCTTTCGACGATGAAGTTTTGGCGGACTCCTTCCTGGTTATTTATAAATTCCTCCGTGAATGCGTCGTGGCTGATCTGAATTTTGTTCTCGTGATGGTCTGCCTCTGCATTGGGTTGAGGTGTGTATAGCGGCTTGCCGTCGGCGAAAATGCCTTCATTGGTCAGTTCCAGCTTAAACCCCTCGCCCGTTGTATCGACGCGCGTCTGTACCGTGAATTTCCCCGGCTGATAGTAAGCCCGCAGGTTATTGGCCCGGTTGGGGCTTTGCAGCATCTTCTTTTTTTCGTCGTAGGAGATATGGTACTCCTGTTTTTCCAGCGCGCCGCGGATGTCGGCCAAAGTTGCTTCGGATACTCCGGCTGTCGCCGCGTCTGCTTTTTGTGCGACCACTTTTTTGCTAACCGGGACGTCTCTGAGGCTTTTGCGCCAGAGGACAATGCCTAGAATGGCGGTAATGGCCAGTAAAATGGCTATCACCTGTTGATAAATCTTTCTCATAACACGTGTGTTTTTTGAGTTTGAAACCGCGGTAATATTCCCGCACCTTAAATTTTGTAAAGGGGCCGATCAAAAGGGCTAAGCGTTTATTCTCAGGCAAGAATCGCTTAGCCCCTGGTTTGTATGGAATGGAAGACCTCTAATGCAATACAATTAGTCGGCTCGTTTCGGTATGATCCGACGAAATGATCCGGAGCAAGTACCGCCCCGGCGTTACACCGGATAAATCCAGCTTAACGGCCGGATTTTCCCAGGATCGCACCATTTTGCCATCCGTGGTAATCAGCTTCAATTGTAAGATTTTTACGTGTGGATCCGCGTAAATATACAGTTCCGAAGCAGCCGGATTAGGATATACGTACATGCTTGCGGGCTCTGTTCCCGCATTCCGGCCCAGGGCATAATTCGGTGCCGGAGTGGCAGTAGTGCCTGTCATGGCTCCCGGGTGGTAGCGCCATGGGCCAAATATTTGCCCCGTGATTGCCTGCGAAGGATCGTAGCGGACCCGCGCCCTCACGTGCGTCATGGGCGCGGGCTTGATGACTTTGCTTTTCAATTCCGCCGGAAGTGTGCTGTACCCTTTTTGGGCAGCGGTGAAGGCCGTGCTGCCGGTGATGAAGCCGTTCGTTCCCTGTGAAAAGCCCTGCCCATTCGCGGATGTCTCCCATACGAGCTTGCCGCGGCTGGTTCCGATGAATGATCTGGTTAATAAACCAATTCCGAAGTCCTGCTTTGTTTGCTGGTTGTAATCGATCGGCGTGGTCAGATCAGAGTTGTAGAGGCGAAGGCTGTGCCTCAGGCCAGGGCCATTATTTCCATAATAAACAAAAGCGGCATCCGCGTCCGTCTGACTGGTGCTGAAATTGGGTGAGCCGACGAGCATATCGCTGTATCCGTCGGCATTCACGTCGCCTGCCGCCGCTACCGACGATCCGAAGAAGTCGTAGGTGTCGTTGGGATTACCCGTTATCCGCTGTGGCCCCGGATCAATGCCGACGGGCGATCCGTAGTAAATTAGTGCAAGGCCGGTAAGGATGGAGGTGTTCTCATTTACAAACCAGGGCTCGCCCACGATCACTTCGCTATAACCGTCGCCGTCCAGATCGCCCGCGCCGGCGACGGATTCGCCCATGGCGGCGGCCATGCCGGCTTCGTGGGTGTAAAGTGGTGTGGAATTAATGGAAGTAATGCCCCCGGATGATCCATAATACACGTAGGCGGCCCCATCGCCATTGTCATAAGCATGCGCACCGATGATCAGGTCATGAAAGCCGTCGGCATTTACGTCGCCAGCGCCGGAGACGTCCCACCCCAAATGCGCCTGATCGTGCACTCCTTTAATATGGTCGATCGTCAGTAGATCCGGAGAACCAGTTTTTCCATAACCCACAAAAACAGCTCCCGCATCGTAATCCCCCACACCGTATGCGCCCGCGACGATATCGTCTTGGCCGTCGCCATTCAGATCGCCCGCGTAGGCCACCGAGTTGCCCAGCCTGGCGTCTTCCATCTCGCTTTCAATGATGTGTACAGCGGCAGGGTTTGGGCCGTTGGGCGAGCCGGTGAATATGTAAAGCGCGCCTTCCTCCGGCTGGCCGTTGGAATAGTTCATGGCGCCGATCACCACTTCGGAAAACCCATCGCCGTTGAGGTCGCCGCCGTGGGATGCGGCGCATCCGAACCAGGCACCTGTTTTGTTACTTTCCAGCATGATCGGGATCGGCTGAATGCCTGCCTGTGAGCCCAGGTACACGAACGCCGCTCCTTCCTCGTCTTCTCCATTGTCGTAATGCATAGCGCCAATGATCATATCGCCAAAACCATCGCCATTTACATCACCGGCAGCGGATACCGACGCGCCAAAGCCGGCATCCGCCTGATTGGCTTCGAGCATATTGGACGCGGTTTTACTGATGCCCTGAGGCGTTCCCCGAAATACGAATGCAGCTCCTTCCTCCAACTGCCCATTGTCGTAATGCGGCGCGCCCACGATGATGTCGTCATAACCGTCCCCATCGACATCGCCAGCACCCGCGACCGAATAGCCAAATGCAGATTCCGGCTGGTTGGAATGCAAGGCGGCAGCCGTGGCAGCGTCCGGACCGGAAGTTGTTCCGTGCCAGATAAGGACAATTCCTTCATTACTCTGGCCGTGATCGAAAAGATGCGCCCCGACGACGACATCGCTGAACCCATCGCCATCAACATCACCCGCGCTGGCGACCGATTGCCCCAGAAATGCATTGGCCTGGTTACTTTTCAATACGGAAATTGGTTTTACATGAATCCCTGCCGCAAATCCCGCATAAATCCCCACCACGCCTTCATTGCCCGGGCCTTTGCCTTGAAACCGGCCAGCGATCATGAGATCGGCGTAGCTGTCCCCGTTCACGTCGCCTGCACACGCGAGCGAGCGCCCGAAATTTTCTTCCATTTGGCTCCCGGCCATTGTGAGCGGCGTATTCGGGTTAATTCCCGTCGCTGAGCCGAAATAGATGCCGACGAGCCCCTGATCTGTGTGAAGTTTGTCATAATGCGGCGCGGCAATGGCGATGTCCGAAAAACCGTCGCCATTTACGTCGCCCGCACTCGTGAGCGCGCTACCCATGTGCGCGCCGGGCTGATTGCCTTCCATCACAGTCGGCGCATTGACCAGCCCTTGCGCGGAGCCGAAGTAAAGAAACGCGCCGCCCTCATCCGCTTCTCCCTGATCATAAAGGGGTGCGCCAACCAGCACATCATGGAAGCCGTCGGCGTTCACATCGCCGGCACCCGCCACCGAAGAGCCCATGTGTGCCATAGCCTGATCGATTTCAAGGGCGATCGTCTGATTGGGGTCAATACCGATTTGGGA
>CBIHPQ010000104.1:0-17047 GCA_966211825.1 uncultured Dyadobacter sp.
TAAAACTGTTTACAAAGTAACGTTTACCGTTCCTGCTGAGGCGGCGTCAGAAGCGAAGAAAGTTGCCCTTGTAGGCGAGTTCAATGGCTGGAACCCGGAAGAAGCCATCGCATTGAAAAAACAGAAAGACGGTTCATTCAAAACCAGCCTCGAACTGGGAGCCGGAGAATATCAATTCCGCTATATCCTGGATGGCGAAAAGTGGGAAAACGACTGGGAAGCTGACAAATATGTTCCTGCCGGCGTAGACGCAACTGAAAACTCAGTAGTGGTTCTTTAATCGGTTTGAGATTAAAATAAAAACCGGAAAGCATCGTGCTTTCCGGTTTTTTTATTGGCTTCAAAATAAATATCAACTATCAGATCGTGAAGCTATCGCTCTCCACATACGCTTTGATGAGCGCTTCTTCTCCTTCTTTGCCTTGCTTGGAATTTCCGTGTTCCATACCCATAATGAACGACTTGCCTTCTTTCTTGCTGCGGTCGTAGATGTATTTGAATATGTTTTTATAGTTGATCTCGCCGGTTGTCGGCTCTTTGCGGCCGGGCTCGTCGCCGATCTGGAAATAATCGATCTCGCTCCATGTGCGGTCGATATTATAGAGCAGGCGGCCTTCATTTTTTTGCATGTGGTAAATGTCGTACAGGATTTTGCACGATTTGCTATTCACACCGCGGCAGATTTCGTAGGTCTGATCAGACGTTCTCAGGAACAAATTCGGCGAATCGCTTAGCGGTTCGAGCACCATCACGAGTCCGTGCGGTTCGAGGATTTCGGCACCGCGGCGCAATGCGTCGATTACGTGGCCGGTTTGAACGCCTATCGGCAGGTTTCTCTCAAAATCTCCCGGAACGACCGTCATCCACTTGGCATTTACACGCTTCGCTACTTCCACGGCCTTTTTACAGCCATTGAGAAAAATATCGATATATTCTTGCTTGCCTGCGGCGAGTGTATTGGCACCATTACCGCCTTTATCTACGACAAACACGCCCATTTCCATACCCAAACGGCTCATTTCCTTGGCAATGGCTTCCTGCTGCTCCACCGGACGGCCCATCATGCCGTTGTCTTCCAATGCCATAAATCCCTGGTCTGCCATAAATTTAAGCTGGTCGATCACGTCCTTTCCGGCGCTGTTCTGGAACATGCCGAAGTGCGAAGCGTATTTAAGCTTAAACTTGTTTTTGGCCGTCGGAGCGGTGGCAAATGCATCTCCTGCTGCGATTGCGGCACCAGCCAAACCAAGGGTAGATTTTACAAAATTTCTGCGGAGCATAAATGTTTCGATGTTTTTGTTTCAGATTGTAAAGATGTACAGCCCGGAAATATACCCCAAAATCGCCCCTGAATCTTCGTTCCTACTGGTTTTTTCTACGCTTCCGCCGATCTTTCTTACCACTTTTCGGCTGTTCCTCGGGCGTGGCTACCACTTCCTCCACAGGCGGTTTCGGCAAATAGGGCGCCAGTTGTGCTTTGATCTCCTCCCGGAATGCATTCTTCACTCCTTCCAGTGCGGCCGCTTTCACCTCACCGTCGATCTGGTTGTTGATCAGCAACTTCACGACCGCTTCCTCGCCGGGCCAGCTCGCGCCCAGGTAACGTGCAGCACTGGTGCGGACGCTCATCGATTCTCCGCCATTCAGCAATGAAGACCGTAACAAGTATACCGATTCGGAACTGCCAACTGTCTGGATAGATGCCAGTAATGCCGATTTCTTCGCGTCATTCATCCCGGCAAGTTTTTGGGTAACGTAAGAAATACCCGCTTGTTCGAGCAGCAATGCACCGGCGTCGCGTCCGATCACTTCGTCGGATTTGCTCAATGCCAGTTTTAACAGCCGGTCATTTTCCGTTTCCAGCTCGTAACGGGTCATCAGGTCAATATAATGCTCGGTACCATACGTTTCGTCGAGCAGCTTGTTCAGCGCCGTAAGTCCTTGCTGTGAGTTGGTTACAAATGATTTATCCAAATGCAGCAGTGCCAGTTTGCTCACCTCGATCCTGTCGGAAGAAGGGACATTCAAAACACTTAACAATGCCTGTGTCTTTTCATAACCTGCGTGAAAGAAGTCAAATGAGCGGAAATATCGCAGCCTGCTCTTGAAACTCACCGAGGTGTCGGCCGCCAGTTCACTGAGGTATGGAATGGCCTTACGTGTACGTGCGAGCCAGATAATGTCCTTTCCCGCATCGCTCAGCCAGGGTTTAGGCCCGGACCTTTCCAGCCAGGCCGGGAACAGGCGCTCCCACTGATCGAAGGCGCCAATGCTGAGCGCTTCTACCGTCCAGCGGTCGTTGCCTTTGTATTGTTTTGCCAATTGCAGCCACACATCCAATGCTTCGTAGGTATGGTTATGGTTGATGGCCAATGCGCATTCGCGGCGCACCTGAGGGTCTTTGTCGGAAGTGAGGCGCTTGATGTACTCGGTAGGATCGCTGTTGCGCTGGCGCACGGCCCGCAATGCGGTAATGCGCAAGTTCGGGTTTAGCTCACGGAAACCGATATCCAGGTTCCGGTAGTTGAAACCTTCGATGCGGTTCAGTACCCATAATGCACGGGCCCGCAGTTTCGGATTGCCGTTATATAATCTAAAAAGTTCTTCCAAAAATGGCTCTGCCGCCCAGCCGTGCTTCACACAGGCATTCCAGGCTAGGTAACGCTGCGACAAGTTGGGGCTCTGCAAGGCTTTCACGGCCTGTTCCGGCACCGACAGGTCGAATACCGGTATTTTGTAAGGCGTTCCGGCCGGTGCGACGCGGAAAATCCGGCCGCGGCTGCGGTCTTTCATTTTGTGCGAACCTATAATAGGGTCATACCAGTCGGAAATGATGAGAGAACCGTCGGGCGCGACACAAACGTCCGTCGGCCGGAACCATTTGTCGCGTTTGCCTTCGAGAATGGGTAAAATACCTGTCGACTTATAACCGGCGCCATCATTCTGCACCGGAAACGCGCTCACATAGCCTTGGCCAGCATCGGCCAGCAGTATCTGGTCCCAAAAGCGGCGCGGCAGCAGATCACCTTCGTAAATCGTCATACCCATCGGAAAGCCTGAACCGGTTTCGAGCAGGTCGGGCACTACGCCGGGGTCGTTCTGGTGCCAGTGGCGGCGGGGAATTTCATCTTCTAGGTTTGTGCGGTTCAAGCGCCAGCTGGCGCCCGTCATTTCATCGATATAACCGAAGTTCCCGTTTTCCATCACATACGACACGCGGTCGCCACCGTTGCCTGGCTCCTCCTGGTCCGACTGCCACATTGTGCCGTAGCTATCCACTGCCACTTCCCAGCCATTCCGGAAGTTTTCGGCCATGATCTCTACTTTGGTAAAATCCTGTTCGCAGCGGAAGACCACGCCTTGCCTGTACTGTCTGAAATCAATGGGCCTTTCGTACTTGTCAAGCAACGGGCGGTCCTGCCCGTCTACCAGCTGCCGGCCTGCATTTCCGAAATTGAAATAGAACTTTCCATCCGGCCCGAAGACGAACGAATGCACACCGGCATCGTTCTGGCTACCGCCAATTCCTTTGAAGAGGATTTCTTTTGTATCAGCCTTATCGTCTCCGTTGGTGTCTGTAAAAAGCCATACGTACGGACTTTGCGAAACAATGGCTTTGTTGCCCATTACCCAAATACCCAATGGTGCATTGAGCTCCGGCCCCTGGTAAAAAACCTTGGTGACATCGGCTTTCCCGTCGCCGTCCTTATCCTCCATGATTACGATCCGGTCGCCCTGCCCGAGCTCCGATTTGCCATTCACCGCCGGCCGGTAATTATACGACTCGCATGCCCACACGCGTCCGCGATGGTCGACATCGATATTGATCGGGTTTATCACGTTCGGTTCCGAGGCAAAGAGCGTCGCTTCGAGTCCGTCCGCAGCCTGCACGCCTGCCACCGCATTACGCGAGAATCGCCGTTCAGTCTCCGGCAATGCCGCATAGGCACTATCCGGATCAACAACTACCAATGAATCAGAAACTTGACTAAAACCTTGAAATGAAAGGGAAATAAAAAGGCACGCAGCACACCACGCAGATCTCACGATAGGGAATTGTTTCAAAACGAATTTTTGATGATGCAGATAATTTCAAAAAACGTTATAAAAATACCTCATGTTTCGGGAATAAAGAAATGGAGTTTTGAGAAAGTGTAACCTTTTGGTGATTTGAAGTGGCTTGAATTAGAGGCGAAAGGTGATTAAATTACAGTACGATTTACATGCACTATCAATATTTATGAAGGAAAAAATCAGGCATCTAATTGCCGGGAAGCTTGTTCGAAAAGGTGTAATTAAACTTATGATGCGAAATTTGATAGAAAACGATCAGCTTACAGAAGAAATTCAGAATCATTATCTGGATCAACTGCGCTCGCTTGACGAAGAAATTGAAATCCTGGAAAAAGCGTTAAATAACTTGAAGTAACCTTTTGAAAAGTAATGGAAAAAGAACAATTCATAAAAGCTCTATATGAGGCAAATTCGGAAGCATCCGCACAGATAGCCCACCATGAATGGCTTACATCTTATCAAGGTGCATCAGAAGCCGATAGGAAATATCTGTTAGACGAATATCTTAAATTCGGCGAGCACATTATCAGTCAAAACGAGCAATCAAATCTTGAAATGAAGAAAGTTCTGGCAGAATATGAAACCTGGAAACTGGAAACGAATCAACACGAGTAAAAAGAGGAGCCGAATGGCTCCTCTTTCATTATCATTTCTTCTTCAAATTACTCAAATAATCCACCAAACTTACCAGCTCCTCCGTACTCATCGCGTCCTGCAAGCCCTGCGGCATCATGGAGTCTTTCAGTTGCTTGATCGATTTCACTTGCGACATTTTATATTCCTGTGTCGAGCCGCCGGGGAATTTGAGGATCAGGTCGGTTTCGGTTTTACTGGAAACGATACCCGAAACGGCCGTACCGTCTTTTAAAGTCACTTCAAAACCTTCGTAGCCAAAGCCAATACCTGCGCTGGGATCGAAAATGGCGGCATACTGGGCCTCCTTAGGCAACTTGCTACCGATTTCTGACAGTTTCGGACCAAAATCCATGCCTTCCCCGTTCACCTGGTGGCATACCGAGCAGTAGGAGGTGAATACTTGCTTGCCTTTGGTAAGATCGCCTTTCATACCTACCAATTCTCTTACTTCCGGGTGTTTTTTGGCGGCGGTTACAGGGCCGTCCAGGTATTTGGTGGCTTCGAGTTTTACCGATTTACGCCATGCTCCGTTCAAGCCTTGCACAGCTGCGGTTTTCGCATCACCGGCCAGTTTGCCTTCTTTGAGCAATACCAACACCTGGTCCTCGCCGCTCATGGTGCCGCCCAGCGACTTGGCTGCGATCGTGCGCAGGTCTTCCGGGTAATTGTTATCAGTGGCTACTGTTTTCAAAAGGTCGAGCGCATCCTTGCTTCCGACAGATTTCAGCGAGGTGAGCACGCTGGCACTTTTACTTTTATCCTCGCCTTTCACTACATTCCACAACAACGGCGTTCCACCTTGCTTGATGAGCTGTGAAGCCGCCGTTCCGCCCGTGCGACTGGCCGATTGCTCTACCGACATGGCCAAAAGGCGCGGATTTTCGGAGGTGAGTTCGTATTTAGCGACCAGTTCGAGATAGGCCTGCGTGCCGTAAGTTGCGTCGAGCATCTTTTTCAGGGCCGCCATCGCTTCGGGCGTCTGCTTAACGAATGCCGGGTCGAGATGGCGCATTACCAGTTCATTCACCTTGTCCTGGTCCTTCCCTGAACCGTTCGTGAGTTTTAGCAACGCCATCGATTTTTCGCGACCGGCCGCGTTGAAGTCGAACGCCCGGAAGTAACGGAGCCTGCTTTTCAAATCTACCATTGGATCACCGGCAAGCGAGGCCAGCAGCTGAACGGATTCTTTCCCGCGCGAACGCCACACGATGTCCTTACCTGCTTGCGTAGCTACCGGATTTGCACCCGCTTTATCCAGCCACGCCTTGAAAAACGAATCCCACTGCGCATCGGCCCCGATCCCGAGGGCTTCCAGATACCAGCGGTCCTTGCCGTCATATTGCTGCGCAATCGATGCCCACAATGCGGGAGCTTCGGGCGACGGGTTATGGTGGAGGAACAATGCACATTCGCGGCGCACTTGCGCGTCGCCGTCTTTGGATAATGCCTTGATATAGGGAATCACATCCAGATGTTTCGATCCGGCAGCTGCGCGAAGTCCGGCAATGCGGATGTCGGCATTTGCATCCTTCACGGCGAGGTCGACGGTTTTCTTAGCTGTAAACGGCCATTTGCTCAGCAACCACAATGCCCGCGCCCGCATACGCGGTTCGGTATTTTTGTTGGCAAAAAGCTTTTCAAGTGTCGGCGCAGCCTTGGCACCCATTTCGTTCAACGCATTCCAGGCATGGTAACGGACCGAAAGGTTGGGGCTTTGCAATGCTTCCACAGCACCCGGTACAGTTTTAAAATCCGATTTTGGAATGCGATAAGGCATATTAATAGGTGCAATGCGGTAAATACGGCCCTTCCCCTGGTCACCTGCCTGGTGACCGCCTACGCCAGGATCGTACCAGTCGGAAACGAGCAGCGAGCCATCGGGGGCTACGCAGACGTCCGAAGGCCGAAACCACTGATCGCGCTTTCCGTCTACGACATTCACGATTTTGGCAGTGTAACCTGCGCCTGCTTTCTCGACAGGGTATGAACGGACGACATTATGGCCCGGCTCGCAATGGATCATTTGTCCCCAAAATTCCTTTGGAAGCAATTTTCCTTCATAAACGACCATCCCGGTCGGTGAGCCTGAGCCGGTTTGCAGCAGGTTCGGCACCACACCCGGGTCGTTCAAATGCCAGTGACGGTATGGGATCGAATCTTCCATATTGGTACGGTTGGCACGCCAGCCGGCACCGGTGACTTCGTCGGTATAGCCGTAGTTGCCGTGCTGCATCACGTAATTAATGCGCACGCCTTTGTTGCCGTCGTCGTCATTATCCGACTGCCACATAGTACCATAGCTGTCCACCGCTACTTCGAAATTGTTGCGGAAATTGTTGCCTAGTACTTCAATATTGGTAAAATCAGGATCGCAGCGGAACACCATTCCTTGTTTCAGCTTCGAGAAATCAATCGGTTTACCGTCTTTACCCACGACAGGGTTACCCTTTCCGTCGAGCAAATGGTCGCCTTCATTTCCGAAATTGAAATACAACTTCCCATCCGGCCCGAATACAAATGCGTGCATTCCATGGTCGTGCTGGTCGCCGCCTATCCCCTCGAAAATGACTTCTTTTTTATCTGCTTTCAAATCGCCGTTTTCATCTGTAAAGAGCCACACGTACGGGCTTTGGGAAACAATTACTTTGTTGCCCATCACCCAAACGCCCAGTGGCGCATTGATCTCTGCCCCCTGATAAAAGACAGTCGATTTATCGGATTTGCCATCGCCGTTAGTGTCTTCCAGCACCATAATGCGGTCCCCCTCATTTTTTGTCGGGTTTCCGTTGATTGCCGGGCGATAGTTGTACGCCTCGCAAACCCACACCCTTCCAAGATGGTCCACGTCGATGTTCGTCGGGTTGGTAATCGTCGGTTCGGAGGCGAAAAGGGTTGCTTCCAGGCCTTCCGCGACCGTCAGTCCGGCCACGGCATACTTCGACGACCGCTTTTGCGCATTCGTGAGGTCCTTGTAAAGCGTGTCGGCCGAAGCGGCGTCGATCGTGCTGGGGTTCGAACGCTGATAAGAGGCGACCATCAGACCAGCCAGCAAACAACCGGCAGGAAAGAGGATGAGCGATTTTTTGAAGTTCATAGGTAAATCGAGCGCTTTTTGGCCTTGAATCAGAAAGCATTAGTCTGACCCAACGCCTAAACGTGTCATTTTTACAATAATAAATTTAATTAAGTGTATAAGAGACCACCGACTTATATTTACTATCATGAAAAAGACTTTTTTTTCCTGCATTGCGCTTTGCATTGCCGCTGAAATTTCGGCCCAAAACATCCCTTCGCCCGACATTCAGATCAAGACTGCCGTGATGGCGGCCCCGTCTGACAAACAGGCGGGCGCAAAAGTTTACGGTTACGCCGCTGACGGCACTTTCAAAATCCTGCGCGAAGGCAGCAACGATTTTGTTTGCCTGGCCGACGATCCTAAAAAAGATGATATCGGCGTGTCGTGCTACCTGGCCGAGCTGGATGCATTTATGGAGCGGGGACGGGTGCTGGCCAAAGAAGGCAAAAGCCCTAAGGAAATTTTCGATATCCGCGAAAAAGAAGTGAAAGATGGCACGCTGAAAATGCCGAAGCAGTCGTCGACATTATATGTCTTGTCCGGCTCAAAAGACAATTACGACGCCGCCACCGGCTCCCTCAAAAACGGTTACCTGCGGTATGTGGTTTACATTCCGTTCGCAACCGCCGAAAGTACGGGGCTGCCGCTGAAACCGGATGTGCCGGGCATGCCGTGGATCATGGACCCGGGCACGCATAGGGCGCACATTATGATCAATCCGCCTAAACCATAGTCTTGGCGGTCATTTTGAGGGTATATTGCCAACGCAGGCGTCTTTTCGATCAAAAAGCGAATCAATGAAAATAGCTGCATTTACCGTTTTGAGCCTGCTCGCATTATCCAGCCCATCTATGGCACAAACAGAGATCCTTAACCTATGGCCGGAAGGCAAGATCCCCAATTATCAAAAGAGTGAAGTTGAAGAAAAATCGGTAACCGACGCCCAGGGCATCCTGCGGATCAGCGGCGTGACAGTCCCGACGATTGCCGCCTACATCGCCCCGAAAGAGAAGTCGACAGGCGCTGCGGTGATGATCTGTCCCGGCGGCGGTTATGGCATCCTCGCCGCTTCGCATGAAGGCAGTGACTTTGCAAAATGGTTTAACGATCGTGGTATTTCGGCATTTGTCCTCAAATATCGCTTGCCGGACGAGAAAGCGATGCAGCACCAGCACGAAGTACCGCTGATGGATGCGATGCAGGGTATGAAACTGATCCGGCAGAATGCAGCCAAATGGGGCGTCGATGTGAACAAGATCGGTGTCATGGGTTTCTCCGCCGGCGGGCACCTCGCAGCCACGCTTTCGACGCATTTCAATATGGGCGCAAAGGCTTCCAACGACGGCAAACCGAATTTCTCCATACTCATATACCCTGTTATTTCATTCCAGCCGGCGATCTCGCACGGAGGCTCGCGCGACAACCTGCTCGGTCCTGAAAAATCGGAAGAGTTGATCAAGTATTACTCCAATGAATTGCAGGTTTCGGATCAGACACCGCCTGCATTCCTTGTTCATGCGATGGATGATACGGGCGTGCCGGTTGAGAACAGCATCGAGTATTACCTGGCGCTTAAAAAGAAAAAAATCCCCGCTGAAATGCATTTGTATCCCAAGGGCGGCCATGGCTACGGCATGCGCACCGAGGGCAAAGGCTCTCTCGCCAACTGGCCGGCTGCCATGGAAGGCTGGCTGAAAGCAATGGGATACCAGAAAAATTGACTTCGACGATGAATTAATCCCTAGTTTTGAGAAAAATTCAACGCTAGGGATTAATCATTTTATGAATGCTTTTAACCGTCTGGTGATCAGTAAGAGATCACTCCTCTTTATTGTATTGGGAATTGCGGCTTTTGCTACGCTCCAATCGGTATTTTCCCACCCGAAAATCTTCGCAAACCAACCCCAACTTTATACCACCTACAATAATTATGTCATTTTCAAACAGTCTTTCTTTCATTTGATAGAAGGAAAGAATTTGTACAGATGGCACGTGACCGAGCATTGGGATTTATACAAATACAGCCCTGCATTTGCCCTGGTGTTTGGCATACTTTCCATTATGCCAACGTTTGTAGGCCTATTTTTCTGGAATTTGCTGAATGTCGCGGTACTCTTTTTCTCGGTGTATTTTCTTCCCAGAATCGACTTGCGAACCAAAGGGCTGATGATCACTTTCATGCTGGTAGAGCTGCTTACCGCAACCCAGAACGAACAAAGTAATGCGCTCATCGCTGGCCTGCTGCTGTTTGGGTTCGGGTTTCTTGAAAGGGACAAATACTGGATGGCTTCGCTCTGCATCGTTTGCACGATCTTCATCAAATTGTTCGGCATTGTAGCACTGGCATTGTACCTGCTCTACCCCAACAAGTTTAAACTCGCCTATACGACCGCAGCGTGGGTTGCTCTGCTGACCATACTTCCGATTGTCGCGGTGAGTCCCGATCAGTTTGTTGTTTTGTATAAAACCTGGTGGAAATTGCTGGCAGCCGACCGTGACTTTTCCGACGGTTTATCGGTGATCGGCTGGTTGAAAATCTGGTTTTCGCTGAATGTGAACAAAACCTACGTCAACCTGATAGGAATGGCACTATTCTGCTTGCCTCTGCTTAAAATCAAATCGTATGGCAACTTCGTTTTCCGGGCGTTAATGCTGGCTTCGGTACTTGTTTGGGTTGTAATTTTCAACCACCGCGCCGAATCGCCAACTTTCATTATCGCCATTGCAGGAGTGGCCGTGTGGTATTATTTGCAGGCACCGTCCAGGCTGAATTACGTGCTGCTTGTGCTGGCATTTGTATTCACCACGCTATCCCCTACCGACCTGTTCCCACCGTTTATCCGCAACGAGTTTTTCTGGCCTTACGTGGTCAAAGCCGTGCCGTGTATCCTGATCTGGGGCAAGATCATCTACGACCTGCTATTTACCGAACTCCTTCCCCGGCCAGCGGAAATGGAGACGGCGCAATAAGTATGGGCAAAAAAATGCGTTACAGGAACGCTGCGGCGGCATCCTGTAACGCGCACAAAAAATTGTTTCCGGCTTAATTCACACCCTGAAGCGTACGGTTCAATTCCCTTACTTCCTTGGTCGACAGGTAAATACTTTTAACGATTTTCTCGTAATCGTTGGAAATTTCGAGGGTGTACACGCCGTCGCCCATCTCATCGAAACTGATTTTCCGCCCGGTTTTGGTGATGTACTTCGGCACGAACTCCTCGTGGATCAGCTTTCCTTTACTGTCGATCAGGCGGATCGCCACTTTTTCGCCTTTCTCTTTTTCCATCATGACATTCATGGACATGGTGTTGCGCACGCGATACATGCCGACGCGGAATTTCTCACAGGTGTTGTTCTTGCATTCTGCTTTCGGCGAAACGATCGGATCTGCCTGCACCTGGGCAGCGACTGTAAATAATGCGAATGTGGCAGCAACGGCGGCTTTTAAGATGTTTTTCATGGCTTATGAAGGTTAACTGACTGGTAATTGAAACTGATTTCGTACCAATGAGGTAACCGCTAAGCCCGCTGTTGCATACAAAGTTTGAACGGCAAAAAAATGAGGGTGAATGGCGTCAGCCCCCAATTGCGATCATCTCCCTATTCTGCTCGTACTCCGATTTGGCTTGTTGTTCAGAGAAGCCCGCGTGACCGCCGTGAGCGAAGTGTTTTTTATGAAAATGTGCGTGAATGAGCGGGCGTACGTCTTCGCCTTTGCGTAATGGTGTGAGTAGATCCGCTTCTGAGGTGTCGAAAGGGCAGTTTTTGAGCTTACCGTCAGCGGTGAGGCGAATGCGGTTGCAGCCTTCGCAGAATGGGTGCGTGACCGTACCGATGATTCCGAAAGTGCCGGCACCACCCTGCACGCGGAACCGCCGCGCAGTATCGTGCATTTCTCCCGTTACAGGTTGAAATTCAAATTCCTGACCGATTCCTGTCAGCAGATCGGCATAGGAAACGATTTTCGAAAGGTCCCATTGATTGCCTTTGAAAGGCATGAATTCGATAAAGCGGACGTGCAGATTAGGCTCTTCCAGCGTCATTCGCACGAAGTCATTAACCTCGTCGTCATTTGTCCCGCGCATTACCACCATATTAAGCTTCACCACAAAACCCTCATGCAATAGCAGGCGAATGTGATCGAGCGTTTTGGTGAAATGATCGCGCTTGGTAATCGACCGGAACCGCTCCTCTTTCAACGTATCCAGGCTGACGTTCAGCGAAGTAACCCCCGACGCCTTCAACTGCGGAATGAACTGGTCTATATAAACGGCGTTGGTAGTAAGTGTGAGCGAAGAAGGCAGTTTCCCCAGATCGGAAATGATCTGCCCTGCGTCCTTGCGGATCAGAGGTTCGCCGCCTGTAAGCCGTATCTTTTCAACACCCATTTCAACAAACAGACCAGCGAGGTGCGAAATTTCATCGGCCTGCATGAGCCATTTGGATGGCATAAACTGCATATCCTCCTGCGGCATACAATAGGTACAACGAAGATTGCACTTATCCGTCAGCGAAATGCGCAGATAAGTGTGCTTGCGACCAAATGTATCTACAATAGGCAATGCCATGGGTTGTTGTTGTTGTTGTTAATCGTGTCTTTTCCCTTCCAGAACATTAAAAACGTGCAAAACATGCGGAAAGAGTGCATCCATATATTCTGTAACGCCGCCCGTGCTCCCCGGCATGGTGATCACCAGCATCTGGCCGATGAAACCGGCAGCAGATCTTGACAGCATGGACGTCGGGATCCGGTCCTGGCCATATTGGCGCGCCGTTTCGGCAATGCCCGGAATTTCGCGATCGAGCAGCTCGGAAACGGCCTCGGGTGTCACGTCCCGGGGCGACAATCCTGTGCCGCCGGTAACTAATACCATATCGTAACCAGCGTCTTGTAGTGAATGCAATTTACGTTGAATACCTGCCTTATCGTCTGCAACAATGCCGTAATCGCTCACTTCGAGCGAGAATGCAGCCAGTTTTTCGATGATTTTCTTTCCGGATTTATCCTCGCCAATGCCTTTTGAAATACTGTCAGAGCAAACCAAAACCGCCACTTTTAAGTCTTCCGGCACAGCTTTGCGGTCACTTTTGCCGCCTTTTTTCTCCAATAAGCGAATATTTCGAATTTCAACACCCTTGTCGATCGGTTTAAGCATGTCGTACATCGTCAGCGCGACAACCGACGCCCCGTGCATAGCTTCTACCTCGACGCCGGTTTTGTATATTGTTTTGACAGTCAACTCAATCACTATCGTCAATTCTTCGATCCTATATTGAACTCCGGTATATTCCACCGGGATAGGATGGCAGTCGGGCAACAGATCCGGCGTTTTCTTCACTGCCAGAAATCCCGCCGCCTTTGCCATTTCAAAAACATCGCCTTTCGGCACGGTCCGGTTCTGGATTGCCTCCACGGTTTCGGGCTTGCTCACCTGCACAATAGCCTGCGCAGTGGCGATCCGGAGCGTGTTGGATTTATGCGTAATGTCGACCATTTATAGTTTTGAATGACTGAATGAGAGAATGACTGAATGTACTATTCACTCATTCTCTCATTCACAATTATGAATTTTCCTTCCAAACATGCCCTGCGTCTCCAACCAGCTCTTTGCCGAAAATGGGCACGTTCGCTTTGATTTCCTCGACGATGTATTCGGATGCTTCGAATGCAGCCCGGCGGTGCGGGGATGAAACGAAGACGAAAAGGCTTATCTCGCCCGTCGGGACGAGGCCCAGGCTGTGGTAAATATGCATGCATGTCAGCTCAAATCTGGCGAATGCAGCCTCGCGGATGTCGTGGAACGCCTGCTCGGCCATTTCCTCATATGCGGTGTAATCGATGCCCGTCACGACGCCGCCTTCCTTCTGGTCCGCGCGGATCTGTCCGAGAAAGATCGCATGGGCACCAATACCGGTCTTGGATTGATGGCTAGCGATCGACTTTGCGACGAAATCGGGGCTGATCGGGCCCTGAACGAACACTTTTTTGGGTTTATGAACCTTCTCCATAATATGTTATCCTCCTGCAAACGGCGGAAGCAATGCAATCTCGGCCGGGGTTTCGATCAATACAAAATCCTCCGAAATTTTCTGATTGACCGCTATTTTGAATTTTTTATCACGCATGGCCGGGTACTTGTCCAGCATTTGCCCACCGTCAGGTCGCCTGCCTCATTCCAGACCTCGTCCGACAACCCGGCGATCTCCGCGAGCATCCCGAAATATTTGACTTGAAAACTCATTGGTACCTCATCATACATTTAAACCAATAACCCACATCCCGTCCTTCGGGTTCAGAGCGGCAGCAAATGCACTTCCACGAGGTCGCCCGCTTCTACACGATGTTGGCCAACAGGTAAATAGATGATGGCATTCGCTATCGCAAACGAGCCTATCACAAACGACTCCTGCCCATCGAGCGAAACTACCTCAACACCTTCGACCCGCGCTTTCAGAAATTCGTCGCGCTCGCCATCGAAACGGTAAGCATGCCGCAAAGGCAGCCTGACAGACCTTAAAAACGGGTCTTCACTGCCCATTATTTTCTTCAATGCCGGCAACACATATTCGTAGTAGCAAACGAGCGACGACGCCGGGTTACCGGGTAATGCAAAAATCAGTTTTTCCCCTTTTTTACCAAAAAGAAGCGGCTTACCAGGCTTTTGCCTCACTTTATAAAAGATCGTTTCGGCGCCCAGGGCTTCCAGCGCTTTTCCCACAAAATCGTAATCACCCACCGAAATGCCTCCCGAAGCGAGTATGACATCATATTGCTCCAACAATTCCCCTAAGGCCGCGATGGTGGCATCCAGTTCGTCGGAAGCATAGATTACCGAAACCTCCCCGATACCGGCCTGCAACAGCGCGGCTTGCAGCATGGCAGAATTAGATTCGTAGATCTTCCCGGGCTCCAATGCCTCACCGGCTTTCAGCAACTCATCGCCGGTTACCAGCAAACCAACCCGCGGTTTTGAACGGACCGTCACCTCATTCACATTCATTCCTTTCAAAAACCCGACGGCGCCCGGCGATACGAGCGACCCTGCACGTAATGCAATGGCTCCCTGCTGGATCTGCTGCCCAGCGCTGCGGACGTTCTTACCTTCCGCAACCGGATATTCATGAATCTGCACCGAGCCCGCAACAAGCGACGTATTTTCCTGCATCACCACGGCCGTAGCGCCCTCCGGTACGGGTGCGCCTGTGAATATGCGAACCGCCATGCCCGCGCTCACCTCTGGCAAATCGGCCTGGCCGGCTTTGGATTCACCCGCCAAGCGCAGCGCTGTGCCCGATTCCGTGACATCAGAATGCACAATCGCATAACCGTCCATTGATGACTGCCTGAACGGCGGAAGCGCTATCGGCGAGATCACATCTTCGGCCAGGAAGCTCCCCACAGCCTCCGCAAGTGGCATCCGCACTGCGGATAACGTTGCAGTATTTGCAATAATCCTCTGTTTCGCCTCGTTGACTGTAACCATATTTCGAAAAAATACTATGCAGAAACCGCAAGTTAATACATTCAGAGGAGTGAACGGAATCGCCTGAAAATGTGGCCGGGAACGCAGCTCCGGCATACAATTGGCGACATTTTCTACAATAATACCATTTATACTACAAACTGATTATTTGTAACCGACTGGCCATCAATAGGTATAACTTCTACAAAAAAAGTCACCCTCTTGTCATAATTACATTCAATGCAAGAATTTACGTTTGGTGCTAATCACTTTTTACCAATTAAAATTTCATGTTCCATGGACCTGGCGCGGTTTTTATTCAGGATCACTTGCTTGAAGCAAAACGTAACGTTCTTATTTTTGTCCTAGAATTAGTTTTACCAATACCCTATAAATCAGTTTTTTACCTCAAATTGAAACTTTATTAATTCAATACCGTTATCTTTGCACTTCGGCCCTGTGCCTACAATGATGTTTCACGAAATACAACATGCATGATTAAACTTATCTTTATGGCCTTCTCAATCGCAATATTTGGGAAATCCCCGGTGAGCGAGGTGGAGGTGGAAAAGAAGGAACTGAAAGAAACAACCATTATTGATTCAGATCTTCTTGCTATTGACTTCTGTGGCGAAGCCGTTCCTTTATCAGAGCTTCGAATCGCCGAGCGATATCAAAACATGATCAGAAATTACGACAACCCCACTTTTCGTAAGCTGATGACCACAACGAGAAAAAGAATGCGGATCATCGAACCCATTCTTAAGAAGTACGGAGTACCAGCCGATTTTAAGTATATTCCATTGATAGAGAGCGCCATGAAGGATGAGGCAACTTCTCATCGCGGCGCAGGCGGATACTGGCAACTGATGCCTTCCACCGCAAAATCTCTCGGGCTGGTTGTAAATGAAACCAGGGACGACCGCAAACATCTGGTCAAATCGACCCACGCGGCAGGCAAGTACCTGCGCAATCTGTATAAACAACTGGGTTCCTGGACATTGGTAGCTGCTGCTTATAATGCAGGCCCAACGCACATCCAGAACCGGATGGATTCGCAGAACAAAGATGATTATTTCAAACTTCGCCTTAATTCCGAAACTGCAAGGTACCTCTACAAGGTTCTCGCTGTAAAAGAATGGTTCTCCAACCCCGAAAGAAGCCGCGAATGGGGAAGCGGAGAAGTGGTCGACCGCCTTTCTGCATTCAAGAGCGAGCAGAAAAAAGCCGCAGCGCTTGCCAAGGCCGAGATCACAGCCGAGACTGGATCATAATCTCCCTTATTTTATTTGAAAGTTCATTTGAAGAAAAGGATACATTATCCTTTTCTTTGTGTTGTTATGGCATGGGCCAACACGCCCCCGGAAAACGTTCTTTACTTTTAATACTCACTTTAAGACATGACAAAAGCGGAAATGATCACCGACAAAGGGACAATGCTGATCGAATTCTACGATGAGGATGCTCCCAACACGGTGAAAAACTTTGTTGACCTTTCTAAAAAAGGCTTTTACGACGGTTTGATTTTTCACCGTGTTATCCCCGATTTCATGGTTCAGGGTGGCGATCCAACCGGTACCGGCCGCGGAGGTCCTGGCTACAAGATCGATTGCGAGCTGACCGGCGGTAACCAGTACCACGACCGTGGCGTGCTTTCAATGGCACACGCGGGCCGCAATACCGGTGGTTCACAGTTCTTTATCTGCCACAGCCGCAACAACACCGCGCACCTCGACAGAAACCATACTTGCTTCGGCCGTGTGGTAGAGGGTGTGGATACGGTTGACCTGATCCGTCA
>CBIHPQ010000105.1:0-17035 GCA_966211825.1 uncultured Dyadobacter sp.
TGCCTACAAACTGCACATGGGCGTGCTCGTTGTTATCGTCGTCGTCTTCAAACTCGTCCTCTACATATATAAAGTTCGAATTCTCCGCCTTGCATTCCTCTTTGAGTTGAGCGATTTCTTCTGGATCAAATCCGGGATTCATATTCTCTGTTGTTTGTTTTAATTGCAAAACTACTCCAAAAATAGCATTTCGCGGTACTTCGCCAGCGGCCAATCCTCGTCGTCGATCAACAATTCCAGCTTATCGACATGGTAACGGATCTGATCAAAATGCCCTTTAACTTCTGATCCATAGCATTTGGCGCGTTCGAAAAGCTCATCGATATTGTTTGCTTTCTTCCGGCTTTCGGTCATTTCGTGCACCAGTTTTTTGATCACCACCACGTGCGATGAAATATCGCGGATGATTTCTTTGATCGGCTCTGCCTCTTCCAGCATTTCCAGGTCGGTCAGCGAGCGGGCTGTTTGCGCGAGTTTGAACTGGTATTTCACTACCGTCGATACAATGTGGTTCAATGCAAGGTCGCCGATCACCCGTGATTCGATCTGCAATTTCTTCACATAATTTTCCAGCTCGATTTCGTAGCGCGCATGCAGCTCGCGGGAGCTTAGCACACCGGTCCGCTCGAATACGGAAATCGTTTTTTCTGTCTTATAAGCGTACAATGCATCGAAAGTCTCGCGAATGTTGCTCAGTCCACGGGTGGCAGCCTCTTCAATCCATTCGTCGGAATAGCCGTTACCTTCGAAAAGGATATTTTTAGATTCCAGGAAATAGCGTTTCAGAATCTCCACGGTCGCTACTTTTTTCTCCTCACCTGCCGCCAGGCGCTCGTCCATTTCGCGTTTGAATTCGAGCAGCTGATTGGCAACGATCGTGTTCAGGATGATCATCGGTGAAGCACTGTTCTGCGAGCTTCCTACCGCACGGTATTCGAATTTATTTCCTGTAAAGCAGAATGGCGAGGTACGGTTACGATCGGTATTGTCGCGTTGCAGGTTTGGAATGCGGGTAATACCGAGTTTATAGTAGAAGTTCTCCCCTTTTTCGAGGGTGATCTCGCCTTTGTTTACCAGCTCTTCCAGCATGCTGGTCAGTTCGCCACCTAAAAACACCGACACGATGGAAGGCGGCGCCTCGTTCGCGCCCAGGCGATGCTCGTTGCCTGCGGACGAAATCGAAGCACGCAGCAGATCGGCATGGTCATGAACAGCTTTCACGACATTCATCAGGAATGTCAGAAACCGCAGGTTTTCCTTCGGCTTCGACGTCGGTGCGAGCAGGTTAATGCCCGTATCCGTCGAAAGCGACCAGTTATTGTGCTTTCCGCTACCATTAATGCCCGCAAAAGGCTTTTCATGGAACAGTACCTGAAAATTATGCTTGTCGCCGATCTTTTGCATCAGATCCATCAGCAATGCATTGTGGTCGATGGCAAGGTTCACCTCTTCAAAAGTAGGTGCGCATTCGAACTGGCCGGGAGCCACCTCGTTATGGCGCGTACGCACCGGAATCCCCAGTTTCAATGCCTCAAACTCGAAATCCACCATGAATGCATTCACACGCGGTGAAATAGAACCGAAATAATGGTCGTCCAGCTGCTGCCCGCGCGCGGGGTTATGCCCGAAAACGGTCCTGCCGGACATGAGCAAATCGGGACGGGCGTAATACAATGCCTTATCCACCAGAAAATACTCCTGCTCAATGCCCAATGTAGGTGTTACCTTGGCCACATCGCGGTTGAAAAACTGGCAGACGCCCGTTGCAGCCTTGTCGAGCGTCATGAGCGAGCGCAACAGCGGTGCCTTGTAATCCAATGCCTCTCCATTATAAGAAATGAAAACCGACGGGATACACAATGTCTTTCCGCCTGCCCCATTGTCCATCAAAAACGCGGGCGAGCTTGGGTCCCAACCGGTATACCCTCGCGCCTCGAATGTAGCGCGCAAGCCGCCGCTTGGAAACGAGGATGCATCCGGCTCCTGCTGGACCAATGCGCTGCCTTTGAATTTCTCGACCGCTTTTCCGTCCATGGTAAGGTCGAAGAACGAGTCGTGTTTCTCGGCCGTCGTTCCCGTCAATGGCTGGAACCAGTGCGTGTAGTGGGTAGCGCCCTTGGAAATAGCCCACGATTTCATCGCGGCGGCCACTTCCTCGGCTACCTCGCGGTCGATCGTCGAGCCGGAGCGGATCGCGTTGGAAATTTTAGTGTATGCCTCTGCGGAAAGCAGGGTCTTCATCACATCATCACTGAATGTATTGCTACCATAAAGGTCGGCTACTTTTTCTGTGGGAGGGGTCAAAACAGGCGAGATGCGGCCTTGCGCGATCTCAAAAGCTTTGGAACGAAACGTCATGTATTTATTGATTTATATTAATTCTCCCCAAAATTATCTATTTACCGATACGAACAACAAATCGCTCTCACATTTTCACAATAGCTGCCAACGGTTGCCACAGGTTAACGCATTTTTAAGAACTTTGCAAATTGTTCAAAGACACCAATGCGTAAGAGACTTGAATTTGTTGCCTTGTACGGGCTGGCCTGGGTCATTATTTTCCAGTTTTTCCGTATCGTTTTCCTGGCATACCATTATAAAAAGGCCATTGAGCTACCTTCTTCCCTCTGGGTTGCGAGCTCCAGCCACGGCCTGCCGATGGATATTTCCTTCGCCGCCTACATTCTGGCGATCCCTGCATTGCTAATGATGTTCACCGGCCAGCACTGGGACTGGTACCGCAAGACATTATCCATTTACACGGCGATCATCGTCGTGCTCATCACCCTGCTGACTGTCATCGACCTCGAACTTTTCAGGGCGTGGGGTTTCCGGATCGACGCCACCTCGCTGCATTACCTCGAAACGCCCACCGAGGCACTGGCATCCATGGGCGCCGCACCGGTATTTCCCCTGCTTTTGTTGTTAACAGGGCTGATCTATCTCGTAAATCGCATTATGCAGACGATCATCCGGCGCATTACCGGCTCTTTCCGGCCTTTGCCGCATTGGTATGCCATCCCCGCATTCCTGCTCATCACGGGCAGCCTCATCATTCCGATCCGCGGCGGTTTCCAGTTGGCGCCGATGAATGAGAGCGCGGTGTTTTTCAGTGATAAATCATTTGCAAATTATGCGGCTGTGAATGTGCCATGGAATTACATGCGATCGGTACTCAATGAGAGTTATTCCAATAAAAATCCCTTCCGCTACCAGGAGGATGCCGAAGCGGACCAAACTGTGGCTAACCTTTATAACGCCGACAGCGCTACGGAACAGGTGATTGACACAGTCGGTAAGAAAAATGTGCTTATAATAATCTGGGAAAGCTTTACGGCCAAGGCGGTCGGGTCGCTAGGCGGACTGAAAAGCATTACCCCGCAATTTGACCAGATTGCAAAAGAAGGGCTGCTGTTTACAAATATCTACGCAAGCGGCAACCGCAGCGACAAAGGAATGGTAGCGATCCTGAGCGGTTACCCGGCACAGCCGACAACTTCCATCATTAAAATACCCAAAAAAACAGCGTCATTGTCGTCGCTGCCGACGATTTTCAGGGAGCGTGGCTGGAATACCTCCTTTTACTATGGCGGTGAAACGGAGTTCGCGAATATGAAGTCCTACTTTCTCCAACAGGGCTTCGACCGCATTGTTGACAAGAATGAGTTCGATTCCAGAGATATGAATTCCAAATGGGGTGCGCACGATCATGTTGTGTTCAACAGGTTGATGCATGATCTCGACCAGGCAAAACAGCCTTTTTTCTCTACGATATTTACGCTAAGCAGCCACGAACCATTTGAAGTACCAGCCAAAACCGTAATTCCCGGCAACGATCCCGAGCATTTGTTCCTGAACGCACTGCATTATACCGACGAATCGCTGGGCAAATTTCTCCGGGAGGCCAAAACGAAACCGTGGTGGAAGAACACGCTCGTCGTCATCATCGCCGACCACGGACATCCGCTGCCCGAAACCCGGAAAGAAAAGCCGGCCGAGTTCCACATACCCATGCTCTGGCTCGGTGGCGCGCTCACGGCGGCTCCCGCACGCGTAGACACGCTCGGGTCCCAGACCGACCTCGCAGCCACGCTTTTGAACCAAATGCAGCTCCCTTCCGGAACTTTTGCGTGGAGTAACGACATTTTCAAACAGGGCCGTAAGGATTTTGCCTATTTCGCATTCAACAACGGCCTGGGCTGGATGCGCCCCGACGGCTTCCTGGTACGGGACAACATCGGGGGTAACATCACCGAAAAAAACGGCGCATTACCGCAGCGGGAAGAGGCACTGGGCAAGGCTTACCTGCAATCTTCTTTTGGGGATTATTTAAAGCGTTGATAATAAAGGTGTAATTTTGCAGGATATTTAAAAACAATGAAGAAAGTCGCTTTTTATACATTAGGGTGCAAGCTAAACTACTCCGAAAGCTCTTCCATCGGGCGGATGTTCGAGGATAAGGGTTACAGGAAAGTAGAATTCAACGAAAACCCGGATATTTTTATCATCAATACCTGCTCAGTGACCGAGAATGCGGATAAGAAATGCCGCAAAATCGTGCGCGAAGCACAGAAAATCAACGCGGACGGTTATGTGGCGATCATCGGGTGCTATGCGCAGCTGAAACCGAAAGAGATTTCCGAAATACCGGGTGTGGACGCCGTTCTGGGCGCTGCCGAGAAATTCCGCCTTGTAGAACTGATCGATACATTTGAAAAAGCGCCATCCGGCCAGCCGGCACAAGTCATTGCATCTTCGATCGATAACGCCGTCGAATACCACACCTCCTACTCGCTCAACGACCGCACACGCACGTTCCTGAAAGTGCAGGACGGCTGCGACTACCCGTGCGCATACTGCACGATCCCGCTCGCACGCGGAAAAAGCCGGTCGGACAGTATCGAAAACATTGTGAAAGCGGCCCGTGACATTGCGGCACGCGATGTGAAGGAAATTGTGTTGACGGGCGTGAATATCGGTGATTTCGGCTTACGCAACGGCGTTCGGGAAGAAACTTTCCTGGACCTGGTAAAGGCGCTGGACGAAGTGGACGGCATCGAGCGCTTCCGCATTTCTTCCATTGAGCCTAACCTGCTGACCGACGAGATCATCGAATTCGTGGCGCAATCGAAACGGTTTGCACCGCATTTCCATATCCCGCTGCAATCGGGCTCCAACAAAGTTCTGGGCCTGATGAAGCGCCGCTACAAACGCGAACTTTACACCGAACGTGTGGCGAAGATCAAATCGCTGATGCCGGATTGCTGCATTGGTGTGGACGTGATCGTAGGCCACCCGGGCGAAACGAAGGAGCTTTTTGAAGAAACCTACCATTTCCTGAACGAGCTGGAAGTTTCCTACCTCCACGTGTTCACCTATTCCGAAAGAGAAAACACCACCGCACTGGCCATTCGCCCGATCGTTGCCAAAAGCGAACGTGCAGAACGTTCCAAGATGCTCCATATCCTATCCGACAAAAAGAAACGCTTTTTCTATGAAAGCCAGATCGGCAAGGAAGGTAAAGTATTGTTTGAAGACGAAGTTCAAAACGGGCAAATGCTGGGCTTCACGGGCAACTACGTTCGCGTAGCCGTGAAATACGACCCGCTGCTGATCAACGAGACGAAGGAAGTGCGCTATGACCACATCGGCGCAGAAGGCCTGATGGAAGTCACTGAAATCCACGAGGAAGTTTTAATTCACTGAAAAAGAAATCTGTTATAAAAAGAAAAGCCCGACCAAATTGGCCGGGCTTACTTTTTATTCTTATAGTTCAGATTAAGCTTCTACAAGGAATTCGTCGTGCTGGCTAACATCCAGACCAGTTTTCTCATCTTGCTCAGATACACGAAGCGGAAGAACGAGGTCAACCAGTTTCAGGAGCAGCAATGAACCGGCGAATGCGAATACCGATACACCTACCAGGGCGATCACGTGGTTGATAAACAGCTTGGTTTCGCCGAATGCAAGACCCTGATCCACTACAAGTGAGTTAACACCGCTTGTCGCGAAGATACCGGTCATCAGCATACCTACCATACCACCTACACCGTGGCAAGGGAATACATCCAAAGTATCGTCCAAAGTGGAACGTGTACGCAGGTGGGCAACGTAGTTAGAGATGATCGCAGCCACAGTACCGATGAACAATGAAGCAGGAACAGTTACGAAACCGGCAGCAGGCGTGATAGCCACCAGTCCTACAACCGCACCAATACAGAAGCCAAGTGCAGATACTTTCTTACCTTTTGCAGCATCAAAAAGAACCCATGCAAGACCCGCGGCACCAGCAGCAGTGTTGGTAGTAGCGAAAGCTGAAACCGCCAATGGAGAAGCTGTCAGAGCAGAACCGGCGTTGAAACCGAACCATCCGAACCAAAGCAAACCAGTTCCCAGCAATACGAATGGAATGTTTGCAGGAGGAAGTACGTGATCTTCGAGCAACGACTTGCGGCGTTTCAGGTACAATGCACCAGCCAAAGCAGCCCAACCGGCAGACATGTGGACCACAGTTCCACCAGCGAAATCAAGCACACCCATTTTGAAAAGGAGGCCATCTGCATGCCATGTCATGTGAGCAAGCGGCGAGTAAATGAATACACAGAACAGGATAATGAAAAGAACGTAAGAGCGGAAGTTGATACGCTCAGCCATCGAACCGGTTACAAGCGCCGGAGTGATCACTGCGAACTTCAACTGGAACATGGCGAACAGGGCGAAAGGAATTGTTCCCCAAACCGGGCCATCCAGAACGCCTTTGAACATAAAGTGGGTCATTGGGTTACCAATGAAGCCGCCGATGTCCTCACCGAATGCGATGCTGAAACCAAATACCACCCATATCACACTGATTACACCCATTGCGATGAAGCTCTGGAGCATCGTGGAAATGACGTTTTTGGTGTTAACCATTCCTCCGTAGAAGTACGCCAGACCAGGAGTCATGAGCAATACCAGCGCGGCTGATACGAGCATCCACGCCGTGTCGCCCGAATTGATGCCCTCCGTCACAATTTGTGTCGGAACATTGGGGACGAAGGCACCGAGGATGCTGATTACCAGGAGGATAATCAGTGGGATAAAGTTACGTTTTTCCATTGTTGTAAATTATTGTTATTGTATTGATTAAGAAGGTATTCCTGTGAATTGCACTGATTGTCAGAATTTGTAAATGAATGCCAGTCCGAAAGTTGTCTGGCTGTTTTTAGTCCATCCGCCTTCCGAGTCTTCGAATTGCTGGGCTTCGCCTGCACCGTCTTGTTTAGGGTATGCATCCAGGCGGAATTCCGGTTTAACGAGAATGTGTCCGTCGGCCAGGCTGATATTTCCTGTCAAAGTCACCGAATTAACTTTGGTACCGGTTTTTGCAGCTGTGAGCAAACCTCTTACGCCGTTGTCGTTATTGAAATATTCGTAACGCGCACCGATTCCGAAGTTGTCTGTGATCGCTGTGTTGGCATACACGGCAACACCACCCCATGATTCCGTTTTAAGCGGACCGCCTGTTCCCTGATAATCGCCTTTTTGGGATCCGTACGCGGCGTTCAGACCCAAAAGGAATTTTTCAGTTACCTGGAAGCTCGTCGTAAGGTCGAACACCTGGTAGAAACCGTCCGGCTGTTTTCCAAGGGTATCCGTGTTGGCTTCATTGCTTCCGATGTAGTTCACGTAGACATTCCAGTTTTCAACCGGTTTGAAATACAACTGGCTGATGATGCCCTTCGCGCGGTTGTTATCGCCAAGTCCGTCGACATTGTTCACAACCCCCACCATCAACGACGCCCTGTCGGAGAATGCGTAAGTCGCTTTCAAACCTGCGTGGTAGAACGGACCGTTGTTGAACAGGTTAGAGAGTGAGTAGTTGAAGTTGGCCGGTGCGTCGATCACTTCGTACCCGATATGTGTACCGAACTGTCCTGCTGTCATCGAGAACTTGTCGGTAAACTTGTATGTAAAGTATGCTTGCTTGATAGCCAATGCGGTGCTGAACAACGCATTACCGTAGTTACCCATGTTGGCGTTCGGACCGAAAGTAAGGTCAACGACCGCTTCCGATTTACTGTTGGTGTAAGCCACTTTCGCTTGTACCAGACCCAGGGAGAACTGTCCCGACTTCTGATCGAACACCCGTGCGTTGGAAGCACCCATGTTGGAGCGGGACGCCGGTTTGTTGAAATTAGCCATGTAATAGGAATCCAGGTAGCCCGAGAATGCGAACGCTCCTTTTGCCTCCTCCTCGTCCTTAGCTTCCGTTACCACCGCAGTATCCGCCTTCACGGTCTTCTTATCATCTTCCGACTTCGCAAAACCCAAAAAAGGAACCATCAAAGATAATACTGTGCAATAGACTTTTTTCATAATTATATTCTGTTTAAGTTAATACTACTCTCCGGCTGCATTACTGGATCAAATATTGTACTTAAATTATATTTATCAAATATTCAAACCAAAATTTATATCAAAAAATCCAATTTTCTGATTTTTATCATGTTTTTTATCGTTTTTTAAACACAAAGAGACCAAAAAGACAATTTTTATCAAAAATCGAATATTCTGCATAAGCTCAACAAAACAGAATTTTCTTTAAAAGAAGCCCTTGCACTTATTAAGAAATTTTATTATTATAATGCCATTTACAGAAACGAAAGGGCACAAAAAAAGCCTGCTGTGGGGCAGGCTTGGTATTTTTTATATTCAGCAGGGTCTATTCACCGTGCATCCATGCTTTTTTAGCAAGCAGCGTTTCTTCTTCCTCCTCATTGTCGGGGTCGGGCACACAGCAGTCTACCGGACAAACAGCAGCACATTGTGGCTCTTCATGAAAACCTACGCACTCCGTACATTTATCTGTTACTATATAATAAAATTCGTCTGAAACAGGGGACTGCTTTTCTTTGCCACTTACGATGGTGCCGTCGCCGAAGTCCACTTCATCTAAACTCGTTCCATCTCCCCAAGTCCATTCCACACCTCCCTCATAAATTGCTGTATTCGGGCATTCTGGCTCACAAGCCCCACAATTTATGCATTCGTCGGTTATCATTATAGCCATAGTCGCCGGATTGTTTATATTTGTTGCTATTCTTCTGTTTAGGGTAACAAATATAACTATTTATAGTTTCCCAACAATCAGAAAAATAAATACGGCACTTGCCATTTAACTTTTTAGAGTCAGAGTAGAATGATATCAAGAATTCGGAGAATAAATGCATTCATCCGTCTGGGCCAATTCATCGGCGACCCGGCAAACGAGGAAACGATCGCGGAATGGGTAGCAGCCGCCAAGAGCAGAAACAACTGGTTCACACCTGCTAATGTGCGATTGTCGCTGAGTGCAATTGCCGAACAGTATCTGAGTGAGGAAAAACTGAAAAGCTGGGCGGAAAATTACCCCGAACCGGCCCAATCGCGCAAAATAGGTGTAGTAATGGCCGGAAATATCCCGGCGGTCGGCTTTCACGACGCCCTCTGCGTGCTCGTAAGCGGCCACATATTATGGGCCAAAACCAGCTCCGACGACCCGCTGCTGATCCGCGCGCTGCTGGGCAAACTGGTGGAGATCGAACCGGAGTTCGGCGAGTATATCCAGTTCGTCGAAAGGTTGAACGATTCCGATGCCTACATCGCCACGGGAAGCAACAATACAGCCCGCTATTTCCATTATTATTTTGCCAAAAAACCTAACATTATACGTAAGAACCGGACTTCAGTTGCTGCGCTCACCGGCAAAGAAACGCGGGAGGAACTCAGGGCATTAGCTACGGACATCCTCCAATATTTCGGGCTCGGCTGCCGCAACGTCTCCACCATTTTTGTCCCGCACGGATATGATTTTACCGGGTTTTACCAGGCGATCGAAGAGATGGCTGACGATTATGTGAACCACCACAAGTATTTCAATAATTACGAGTACAACAAATCCATTTACCTCGTAAACCGCATCGCGCATTCGGATAATGGCTTTTTGCTCGCGACCGAAAGCACAGCACTCGTTTCGCCGATCAGCGTGCTGCATTACCAGCATTACGACTCAGTGGAAGAATTAAAAACCACACTGCAAGCATCAGAGGATAGCATACAATGCATCGTGGCCGGGCCCGGACTGCATTTGCCGGAAGCCCTGCCGTTCGGCGGCGCCCAGGCCCCCGGCCTGTCGGACTATGCCGACGGGATCGACACCATGGAGTTCCTGGCTACGATTGCCTAGGCGCTCCTACCTTCCTGACGCCCACACGAGGAAGTCAGGAAGGACCTTTGCCCACGTTTCGGGATTGTGCATCCCTTCTTTCACTTCAATATAGCACGCATTAAGGCCCCAGCGGTAACCTTTCCGTTCCAGTTCAGCAATACATTCGAGCGTATCCTGTATCGAATCGATCACGCCGTCGCCGTCACGGTCATCATACTCGTCCCACGTTCCGCATTGAAACCAGAATTGCAGCGGAGCGCACCGTTCGGTATCCCTTATTTGCCGGTGCATAATTCGGTCGGCTTCGGAGTAACCTTCATTCAATGCCTTTTCCCGCCACCAGAGCGCCCCGGAGAAGATCCCTGCTTTGGCAAAAACTTCGGGGTGGTTCCAGACGGCATCGAGCGCCATTAGCCCGCCCAGCGAGCAACCGGCGTAGGTGATCCCATTTGTAACAGTATGGTAATGGTGTTCGAGGTAAGGTATCAGTTCCTCTAAAACAAATGCAGTGGTAAGGCCCGCTTTATCACCACGGCCCGCGTAGTCGGGCTGGCGGGCGACCCCGTACTCGTGTATGCGCGCGTCTCCCGCATGTATGCCCGCAATCACGCATGGAGCGATCGTTCCGGCCGATTGCAATGCCGCTGCGGTGTCGGCCATCTGCAATGCTTCGAAATCCTGGCCGTCGTTGAAAAGCATCAGCGGGTAGGTTCCCAAATCGGGGAAACCCGTTGGCAGCAAGACAGTTACGGCCACCTCCCGCCCCAGCGACGCGGAATGCAAAGCGATTTGGACAGGCATAATTTGGGGGAAGGGAGGGACTTGATTCACTGCTAATACTCGGCTACGGATGAAAATAAAACCCGAAAGTTAATAATTTGCTTCCTATGATTTGTTTTGTATATTTCATTTATCAACTATAAACCGTCTTTGTTTGGAAGAGAAGCACATTAAATACTATTCTCATCATCTCGACAAAGAAGTAGAGATGCTTGTTTACGGCAACTGGGGCTACCCTATCCTGCTTTTTCCTACGACCCTCGGCCGGCATTACCAGGCCAAAGACATGGGACTGATCGAATCGGTGCGTTGGCTGGTGGAGTCGGGCAAATATAAGATCTATTGTGTGGACACCATCGACGCCGAGTCGTGGTACGGAAAGCATCTCAATCCCGAGTACCGCGTCGCGAACCATATTCAATACGACAAATTCCTCAAAAACGAGCTGGTACCCTACATCCGTAATGAATGCAATGTGGGCAAGATCGGCGTTGCGGGTTGCAGCTTTGGCGGTTTTCATGCCGCCAGCTTCGCCTTCCGCCACCCCGACCAGGTCGCTTACCTGATCAGCATGAGCGGTGCATTCGATATCCGCAGCTTTCTCGACGGCTTTTACGACGACACGGTGTATTTCAGTAATCCAGTCGATTTTATGCCCAACGAGCAGGGCTGGCGCTTCGGCCACATGAAGATCGTCCTCGGCACTTCCGACTGGGATATTTGCCTCGACAGCAATATAAAAATGTCGACTATCCTCAACAACAACGGAATCGAGCATTGGCTGGACATCCGCGGCTGGGAGAAGCACGACTGGCCGCTCTGGAACAAAATGTTTCCCGACTACCTGTCGCGCATTGTTTTGCAATAATCAAAAACACAACTCAAAACCTTGATATGAAAAAAATTGGAATCCTTTTTGGAATGGAAAATACCTTTCCAAATGCATTTATCGACAGAGTCAACAGCAAAGGTGAGGACGGCATTATCGCAGAGGCCGTTACCATCGATAAAGTCATACAGGCAGCGCCCGGCGAATACGCGGTGATCATCGACCGTATCTCACAGGATGTGCCATTTTACCGTTCATATCTCAAAAATGCGGCGATTTCGGGCACGGCGGTGATCAATAACCCGTTCTGGTGGAGCGCCGACGAGAAGTTTTTCAATAATGCATTGGCGGAGAAAATAGGCATTCCTGTGCCTAAAACGGTACTTCTTCCTTCCAAAAAGCGCCCCGAGAATACGACGGAAACATCATTCCGCAACCTGGCTTTCCCGATGGCCTGGGAGGAAATTTTCCAATATGTAGGCTTTCCGGCGTATATGAAACCGCACGATGGCGGTGGCTGGAAAAGTGTTTACCGCGTCGTGAACCCGCAGGATATGTGGATCAAACACGAAGAAACGGGCCAGCTGGTGATGATGTTGCAGGAAGAGATCGTCTTCGATGACTATGTGCGTTGTTACTGCATTGGCCAGAAGGACGTGCTGGTAATGCCTTACGAACCGCGCAACCCGCATCATTTACGCTACGCCGCCGATTTGAAAGCCCAGGGAGAAGAGCGCGAAAAGTTGCTTGAAACGATCAAGGAATACACTTTGAAACTCAATGTCGCACTGGGCTACGATTTCAATACGGTTGAATTCGCTGTTCGTGACGGCATCCCTTATGCGATCGATTTCTGTAACCCCGCCCCGGACGCCGATATTTACTCGGTAGGCCGTGATAACTTTGAATGGGTGGTGGAAGCTGCGGCCAATATGGCCATAGAAAGAGCGAAAAAGCAGGCACCGGGCCAGATTAACCTTACCTGGGGCACATTTATCAACCAGGCAGTGAATGGGATTCCCGCAGTGGCGGCCCCGGCACCTCCGGCCGCTCAGCCGGCAGAATCCGCCAAAAGCAAGCCAGCCGCAAGTTCCAAATCAACGAAAGTAGCTGAAAAGGCTGCACCGGCTGATAAACCTGCGAAGGCTGTCGCTCAGCCAAAAGCGCCGAAAGCAGCCCCGGCTAAAACACAGGAAGCGGTTGAACCAACTCCTTCCGCCACAGAAGTAAAAGTAAAAACGGTAGCGCCGAAAAAGCCTGCCAAATCCCTGGGGGCTATCGCAACGCAGCCTATCGCCGAAGCGGAACCGAAAATCCCCACTACCAAAGCGGCCGCCACCAAAGCGCCCGCGAAAAACTCCAAACTGAAAAAATCCTGACCAACTAAAATTCAGCAGCTTTTGCATTATGGCAACATTCACACTAGGAATTGAAGAGGAATTTCAAACCATCGACCCGGTTACCCGTAATCTGAGGTCGCACATGTCAAAGCTGGTTGAGGACGGAAAAATAACGTTGAAAGAGCGTGTGAAAGCGGAAATGCACCAGGCGGTGGTGGAAGTAGGGACGAACATTTGCCATAACATTCAGGAAGCGCGGGAGGAAGTGACCTACCTGCGCAGAATGATCCTCGACCTGGCCGAAAAGCAGGACCTGCAAGTGGCCGCCGCCGGCACGCACCCCTTCGCCGACTGGGTGGACCAGCTCATCACGCCCGACCCGCGTTACGATCAGATCATCGACGAAATGCGGGATGTAGCGCGTGGCAACCTCATCTTCGGGCTTCACGTGCACGTCGGCATCGAAAGCCGGAACGAAGGGATACAGATCATGAATGCAGTACGGTACTTCCTGCCGCACATTTACGCATTATCTACCAACTCGCCGTTCTGGTGCGGGCGGAACACGGGTTTCAAATCCTACCGCTCCAAGGTTTTCGATAAATTTCCGCGGACCGGCATTCCCGATTTCTTTTCGAGCGCGGCCGAGTACGATGAATATGTGGCGCTGCTGGTCAAAACCAATTGCATTGATAACGGCAAGAAGATATGGTGGGACATTCGCGTTCACCCGTTTTTCAACACCATCGAATTCCGCATGTGCGACGTGCCCATGCGTACGGACGAGACAATCTGCCTTGCCGCGATCATGCAGGCGCTTGTAGCCAAGATCCATAAACTGCACAGCCTGAACCTGAGCTTCCGGCCTTACCGCAGGATGCTTATCAATGAAAACAAATGGCGCGCGGCAAGGTACGGGATCAGCAGCAAGCTCATCGATTTCGGGAAACAGGAAGAGGTGGATTTTAAAATACTGATCCACGAACTACTGGAATTTATCGACGACGTCGTGGACGACCTCGGCAGCCGCAAGGAGACCGAGTACATTCACCAGATCCTCGAAATGGGTACCGGTGCTGACCGCCAGCTGGCTGTTTTCGACCAAACGGGCAGTATGAATGCGGTTGTAGATTATATTGTTTCGGAAACTAAAATCGGGATTTAGTTAGAATTAAATCAAAGTTTTAACTCAAATACCGAACTAATCAGGAACACATTTGTTTAAAATAGGTTACCCGATTCTATAACATTAACGGCCGGATTGCTGACACGTCAGGCCCCGATTGACAATGACTACTAATGAAAAACATTTCCGGATCGCGATCCTGGACATGTACGCCGGACATCCTAACGAAGGCATGCGATGTATTAAAAAAATCGTCACCGCATTCGGAGAGCAGGAGGGCGTGCCCGTTGAATTCACCGTTTTTGATGTACGGCAAAAGCTGGAAGTACCGGGAATGGAGTTCGACGCATATATTTCTACCGGCGGCCCGGGAAATCCGTCACCGGTTGGGGAAGCGTGGGAAAAGAAATTCTTCGGTTTTTTGGATAAAATACTGGTTTACAATGCGAACCGCCAGAACCGCGTAAAAAAACACTTGTTCCTGATCTGCCATTCGTTCCAGATGGCCTGCATTCACTGGCAACTGGCTGCGGTGAGCAAGAGGCGAAAAACGTCGTTTGGCACATTTCCGGTGCATAAAACATCGGCGGGCCGCAGGGATCCGCTACTGAATGCGCTGAGCGACCCGTTCTGGATCGTCGATTCGCGGGATTTCCAGGTTACCCAGCCTAATCAGTATGCATTTGACAACCTGGGCGCAAAGTTGCTTTGTCTTGAAAAAATC
Source organism: uncultured Dyadobacter sp. (assembly GCA_966211825.1). Lineage (GTDB taxonomy): Bacteria > Bacteroidota > Bacteroidia > Cytophagales > Spirosomataceae > Dyadobacter. The sequence goes on from CBIHPQ010000105.1 coordinate 14,989, forward strand.
CGTCCGCATGTACCGCTGGAACGCGCGGTGATGGCTATCCGGTTCTCCAAGGAGGTTGTGGGCACGCAGTTTCATCCGGAGGCCGATGCCGAAGGAATGCTTCGCTACTTTTTGAACGAAGATAAAAAAGAAGCCATTATCAAAGCGCACGGCGAACAGAAGTACAGCGACATGATCGCGCATTTGAACGATCCCGATAAGATTTCGATGACGGAAGCCGCCGTTATCCCTGCATTTCTGAAAAACGCATTTAACAAAACGTTCCAGACAGCCTATGCATAAGCAAGCCCGGGAAGCGTTCAATAACTCCTTCACGGAGAAAGGTTACGAGGAATTCGTCGAATCGCTCAGTTCAGCGTTTCCCGGACAGCTGGATTTCAGGGTTGCCGAAACACCCGTTTTCATTCCGAAAGAGCTGACAAATAAGATCTTGCAGACTTCGGAAGAGATTATTGGCACATTACTATCCCCCGATTTCCGCGCGAAAACCGACCGGGCTGTGCCTGCCAACCAGAACGTGCCCGGTGAAAATGCGCATACCTCTTTCCTGGCGATCGATTACGCCGTTTGCCGGGATGCGGCAGGCGAACTCACACCTCAGTTGATTGAGTTACAGGGGTTTCCGTCCATATTTGGCTATCAGGCATTTCTTTCGGAGACTTTCAACAAGTTTTTTGAAATAAAGGATAATTTCGGTTATCTCTTTGGCACGAATTCGTATGATGAATATGTGTCAAAACTCAAAGCGCTGGTACTTGGCGACGAACAGCCCGAGCATGTGATTCTGCTTGAAATTTTCCCTGAAAAGCAAAAAACGAGGATAGATTTTGCCGTAACCGAGCAAATGCTGGGCATTCAGGCGGTTTGTTATACCAAACTAATCCGTGAAGGAAGGCAATTGTTCTACGAAAAAGACGGGCGCAAAATCCAGGTCAGACGCATTTACAACCGCCTCATTTTCGACGACCTGTTCAACTACCCCGATCTTCAAACGAGCTACCATTTCACCGATGACGTCGACGTGCAATGGGTAGGCCATCCCAATTGGTTTTTCAGGATCAGCAAGTTTGCAATGCCTTTTTTGAATGGGGAATTCATTCCGGAAACCCGTTTTTTGAGCGATTATAAAGGCAACTTTCCTTACGATCTTCAAAATTATGTGTTGAAACCCCTGTTCTCTTTCGCGGGCTCGGGCGTGCAGTTGCACCTTACAAATGCAGATCTGGTAGCCATTGCCGACCCGGAAAATTATATATTGCAGCGAAAAGTCGCCTACGAACCGGTGATCCAGGCGCCCGACGGGCTCGTCAAATGCGAAATCCGCATGATGTACGGCTGGCCCGACAATGCCGAAAAACCCGAATTGCTAATCAGTCTCAGCCGGTTGAGCCGCGGGGAAATGATCGGTGTCCGGTTCAACAAGGATTTCACCTGGGTAGGCGGCAGTGCCAGTTTTTTTGAACACTAGAATGCATATCTCTCATCGCCAGCACTTTTTCGACCATCTGGCGCAAACTTCCGACTTTCCGCTTGCCCTTGAAATTGAACAGGCCGAAGGTGTTTATATGTACGGTCCGGACGGGAAGTCTTATATGGACCTCATTTCAGGCATAGGCGTCAGCAACGTCGGCCACCGGCATCCGCAGGTGCTCGCGGCCATCCACGCGCAACTTGATAAGCATATGCACCTGCTCGTGTATGGCGAGTACGTGCAAAGCGCGCAGGTGCAACTGGCAAAGGCATTGGCCGACACCCTGAACCTGAACCTGCCGCATTCCTCCCCTTTCGGGTTGATCGACAACGTATATTTCACCAATTCGGGTACCGAAGCCGTGGAAGGTGCTATGAAACTCGCCAAGCGTTTTACCCGGCGGCGCGAATTCATTTCTTGCTACAATGCCTATCATGGGGCCACACAGGGCGCGTTAAGCCTTTCCGGTGCCGAGTTTTTCAAACGCAATTTCCGACCGCTGTTGCCGGGTGTAAAGCATATTCAACACGGCTATTTGCCTGATATTGAAAAAATTACAGAACAAACAGCTGCTGT
>CBIHPQ010000106.1:0-16878 GCA_966211825.1 uncultured Dyadobacter sp.
GGTAGGCAATGCCGTCAGGATCGCCAATCATTATCGGTTGGAGGACAAAGAGACCTTTATCGTCGTCACGGCCGCATGGTTTCATGATACGGGTTACAGTACCGGCGAGGCGGCGGGGCACGAAAAACGGGGCGCCGAGATGGCTGCGGAATTTTTGCGGTCGGAAGAGGTGGATGAAGATGTGATTGCCGAAGTGGAAGGTTGCATTCTGGCAACGGTATGGCCGCAAAACCCGACTAATTTTCTCCAGCAAGTCGTTTGCGACGCCGACCTATTCCATTTGGGAACGCCGGAATTCAGTGACTGGAACAAGCTGGTGCGCAAAGAAGCGGAGCAAAGGCTCGGCAAAAAGATCGATAAGGCAGAATGGCGCAAAAGTGCGATCAAACTGCTTGAAAATCATACCTATCAGACCGATTATTGTCGCGATCTTTTAGATAAACAGAAGAAAAAGAACCTCGAAAAGTTAAAGCAAAAGCTGCTTGAAGAGACGCTCGAAGCGGCTGAGGAAGAAACACGGGCAGTGGAAACGTCGCCGGTGGCAGCGGCTGCGGACGAGACGAATTTTGCCAAACACAAAGAGGAAAAGTCCTTAATTCCCGAAATAGCCGAAGGCAAAAAGAAAAAGGACGACCGGCCCGACAAAGGCATCGAAACGATGTTCCGGATCAGTTCCAACAACCATCAGCGGTTGAGTGATATGGCTGATAATAAAGCACATATCATGATCACCACGACGTCGATCATCATTTCGGTGCTCTTGAGCGTGCTCGTGCGCAAGCTGGAAGACAATGCCTACCTCATCCTCCCGACGATGATGCTGCTTACCGTTTGTATGGTAACGATGGTGTTCTCGATCCTCTCCACCCGCCCTACCATCCCGCGCGGTACGTTTACGCAACACGATATCGACGCGAAAAGTGTGAACCTGCTATTTTTCGGAAATTTCTACCGGATGTCGTTCGATGAGTATTCCAAAGGCATGCAGACGATGATGAACGACCGCGAGTTTCTCTACGGAAGCCTTACGAAAGATGTTTATTCCCAGGGAGTTGTGCTCGGCAGAAAGTACCGTCTGCTGCGCGTGGGGTATAATGTTTTTATGTTTGGAATAGTCATTTCCGTGGTCGCTTTCGTGATCGCCTCCATTTTGTTCGAACACTGATCCGCCGATTATGGAAGCGTTCCGCTATTTCAACCGGGATATCAGCTGGCTTTCCTTCAATGAAAGGGTATTGATGGAAGCTGCGAACGAAGCCGTTCCGCTGATGGAGCGGATCCGGTTTTTATCGATTTACTCGTCCAATCTCGACGAATTCTACCGCGTGCGGATGCCCTACCTGCAAAAAAATGCCGTAAAAGATGCCGCGAACAGTGCATTTCTGGAAGCGGAAGCCATTGTAAACAGGCAGCAGGACGAGTTCGGGCGCATTCTCACCAGGTCGGTTATTCCGGCATTGGCGCGGTTGAACATCCATTTTTCTTACAAAGAAGAAATTTCAGAAGAGATAGCGGCATTCGCAAAACGCTATTTTTACACACAGATCGCCGGTTTTTTGCAGCCGGTTTACCTGAACGACAAAACATCCTTTTTCCCGGAGAATAACCAGATTTACATTGTAGTAGTACTGGAACTGCCGGGCGATAAGGAGAAGATCGCGCTCGTGAACATCCCCGTGCCGCAACTCGACCGGTTTGTGAAAATCAAACAGCCGGACGCAGAATATATCATTTTTCTGGAAGACCTGATCCGCTGCAATCTCGCGGTTCTGTTCCCGGACGCCATCGAAATCCGGGCATTCAATATCAAGGTAACCCGCGACGCCGAGCTGGATTTGCTCGACGAAAACGGAGACGACATGGCCGAGCAGGTCGAAAAGCAGCTGGGTAAGCGCGACCTGGGTTTCGCCAGCCGGCTGCTGTATGAACCTGGCCTGTCATTGAGGCATTTGCAATACATTGTCAATGTTTTTGACCTCAAAATGGCGTCGCTCGTCGAAGGCGGGCGGTACCATAATCTCAAAGACCTTTCGTCGTTACCGGTCGCTTCTCCGGCGATTTCCTATCCTGCCTGGCCCGCGGCGCAGCATTTGGATGGTTTTGAGGAAACCGAAACACTGTTCGAAGCGCTGACGCGCCGGGACCTGATGGTGCACGCGCCCTACCAGACCTACGACACGATCCTCCGTTTTTTCAACGAAGCGGCGATCGACAGGTCGGTGCAGGAGATTTACACGACCATGTACCGCGTCGCCCACGACTCCAAAATCGCCCACGCATTGATCAGCGCGGCGAAGAACGGGAAAAAAGTGACGGTACTCGTGGAGTTGAAAGCGCGGTTCGACGAAGCCAATAATATCCGCTGGGCGAAGAAGATGAAGGCGGCGGGGGTGAAGATCATCCACAGCGTCAATGCATTGAAAGTCCATGCGAAACTGGCACTGGTGAAGCGGAAACACGAATCGCATTCCTACCTGGGCCTGCTCGCGACGGGTAACCTAAACGAAGGCACCGCCCGTTTTTACACCGACCACATCCTCCTGACGGCACACCCGGCGATGCTGCGGGAAACTGAGCAGCTGTTTGGTTTTTTGAGTAAAAAGAAAAAGCCGGAAAAGATAGACGTGCTAAGCTTCCAACATTTGCTGGTAGCACAGTTTAACCTTCAAAACCGCTTTATTGAGCTGATTGACAGGGAGATTGACAATGCTAAAAACGGCTTTTCCGCAGGCATTACCATCAAGCTGAATAACCTGGAAGAAGAAGTTCTGATCAACAAACTCTACGAGGCGTCGAATGCAGGCATTACCATTAACCTGATCGTGCGCAGCATTTGCAGGTTGGTACCGGGTATTCCGGGTCAGAGCGAAAACATTCGCGTCAAGCGCATTGTGGACCGCTACCTGGAACACGGTCGCGTTTTTGTTTTTCACAACAACCGCCACCCGGAAGTGTTAATGGGCTCCGCCGATTGGATGAACCGCAACATTTACCGGCGGATTGAAGTTTGTTTCCCGGTCTGTCACGAAGATTTGAAAAAACAGCTCATAGACATTCTCGGGTTGCAATGGAACGACACGGTTCAGGCTGTGTGGATCAATGAAAAGCTGCATAATACGCCTGTTACCACGCTTCCCGGTGGCGTACGCTCACAGGAGGCCATTTACCAATACCTGACGGGGACGGTGGAGAACTTTAAAAAGACATTCTGATGAAAACACAATACGGATCGATAGTGGCGACCGTTGCATTGCTGGGCTTGCTGACGGCCGGTTGCAACTCGACACAAAAGGAAGCGGAGGTTTTCCGTGATTATGATTTCAACAAGCCCGAGAAATTCAATCTGCCCGAAAGCCTTTTCGAAGTCTCCGGCATTGCTTTCGACCAGGGGCAAAGCGATACGCTTTATGCGATTCAGGACGAAGACGGGAAACTGTTCCGCCTGGCTTGGGATGTGCCAAAGCAGCTGCATTCAAAATTCAGCAAAAAGGGTGATTATGAGGATGTATCCATCGTAAACGACCGTGCGTACATCCTGAAAAGCAATGGCACCATTTACACATTCCCCATGGCGGAAGCGGTTTTCGAGGAGCCGGAGGGAGTGGCTGAGATGAAAGGTTTATTACCGAAAGGCGAATATGAGGGAATGTACGGGGACGAAGGTACCGGCGAGCTCTTCATTATTTGCAAGAACTGCGCGGACGACGATTCCAAGAACAGCGTTTCGGGCTACATCCTGAAAACCGGGCCAGATTCGGTGATCGCGGAATCGGGCAAGTTTGCGATCAGTGTGGACGAGATCAAGGCAATTACCGGCAAAGTACCACGCGGTTTCAGGCCGTCGGGTATCGCACGGAACCCTGTCTCGAAGGAGTGGTACATTATTTCGGCGGTGAACCAGATGATCGTGGTGACCGACCGGCAATGGAAGGTGAAGGCCGTGCATCATCTCAACAGCAACATGTTTATCCAGCCGGAAGGCATTGCGTTCGACAATGCGGGCAATCTTTATATTTCCAATGAAGGGGATGACCTTTTCAGCGGGAATGTGCTCAAATTCAGAAAAACGGGCCGGTAGGGCCTTTGCTGACATCCTATGAATAAAAATTTACTCCGTTTACTCGTACTCGGGACGGTTCTGGCAGGTGTTACTTCCTGTGCAAGTTACAAGACGCGTTTTTCAAAGGAAGGTGCACAATGGCAGGCTACTTCCCCGGATCCTGCTTTGGAACTGAAACATACCATGTACCTCGTCGGCGATGCGGGCAACGACTCGCCGGAAAGCCGCGCCCCGGTTTTGGAATATCTCAAAACAAAACTGGCTACGGAATCGGAAAACAGCTCTGCATTGTTTTTGGGGGATAATATCTATGAGTCGGGGATGCCGCCGTCGGAAGATTCTGCGGCCCGGAAAGTAGCCGAATTCCGCATTGACTCCCAGCTCGAAACACTCGAAAATTTCAAAGGCCACCCTATTTTTCTGCCCGGTAACCACGACTGGCGCGGCTGGGGCGTGAAAGGCCTGAAACGGCAGGAATAATACATTCAGAAATACATCAATGAACGCCGTGGTAAAAAAGATAAGGACGAATATGAAGACTATTTCCTGCCATTGAACGGTTGCTCAGGCCCGGAGGTGGTGGAACTGAACGACAATGTGGTGATTATCGTCGCCGACTCGCAATGGTGGCTTACCGACTGGGACCGCGATCAGAAGATCAACGACGGCTGCGAGATCCGGAACCGGGAGCAATTCCGGTTTGTGTGGGAGAATGTGGTCCGCAAATACCGCAACAAAAACGTCGTGATTGCCATGCACCACCCGCCTTACACGTACGGTCCGCACGGCGGGAGGTTTACCATCAAACAACATATTTTCCCGCTCACCGAACTGAACCCGAAGCTTTACATTCCGCTGCCGGTACTGGGAAGCCTGAGCGCATTGTTCCGCGCGACGATCGGCTCGCGGCAGGATGTCGCCAATAAACATTATAAGGACCTTCGCACCGCCGTGCTCGCGGGGGCGAAAAAGAATGGCAAGTTCATATTTGCGAGCGGCCATGAGCATGCATTGCAGTTTATCGAGAACGACGGCCAGGAATTTATCGTGAGCGGAAGCGGATCCAAGAATAGCCCTGTCAGCCTTGGTAAGGGATCTTTGTTTTCGTCTTCCAAACTTGGATTCTCTACATTAAGCTTCTACGCAGGCGGCGAAACCTGGGCCAAATTCTGGGAAGTAACACCCGATGGAAAGGATGCCAAACTGGTATTTCAGCACAAGGTGAAGGACAAGCAGCAGACAGAAATTCCGGACCCGGCCATTGCATTTACCGAGTATAACCAGCACGCCGACTCGACGACAAAGTTTATTGTCAGCAACGAGGTGAAGCCGATCGGCAAAATACACAAAGTGATGCTGGGCGAGCATTACCGGCCATTGTACCTGCAACAATACCGGTTTCCGGTGCTGGACCTGGCTACCTACAAAGGCGGCGTGACGCCCATTAAGCAAGGCGGCGGCAACCAGACCAACTCGCTGCGCCTCCGCGACGGCGAGGGCAAGGAATATGCCATGCGGGGCCTTACCAAGGACGTAAGCCGTTTTCTGCCGTTCCCGTTCAACCAGATGATCGCGGCGCAATACCTGGTGGAGGATAACTTCCTGTCGACCAATCCTTTTGCGCCACTTAATATGCCTGCCCTGGCCGGGGCTATTAATGTGTACCATACCAATCCGAGGATGTATTATGTACCGGCACAGCCTGGTTTGGGGGCATTTAACAGCCTGTTCGGCGGCACGATGAACCTCGTCGAAGAACGCGCCGATGGCAAGAGGTGGAAAACAGCGGATTTCTTTGGTAATCCCGACAAGATCGTGAGCACACCGGAACTGGTGGAAGAATTACTGGAAAATAGTAAAAACAAGGTGGACGAAGAATGGGCCATTCGTACCCGGTTGCTGGATTTCATCGTGGGCGACTGGGACCGCCACGACGACCAATGGGCCTGGGCATCGACCAAGCAAAAAGACGGGACGATACTGTACCGACCCATTCCCCGCGACCGCGACCAGGCGTTTTCGCGCTACGACGGTTTCCTGACGAATATCGCGCGGCAAACGTTGCCATTCCTGCGGCAGCTGCAAACCTACGGCCCGGAAATCCAGAGCATGAAATGGACGACGTGGAGTGCCCGCCTTTTCGACCGCACTTTCCTGAACGAGCTGAGCTGGGAACAATGGGAAGAGCAGGTGAAATTCATTCAGAAAAACCTGACCGACGAGGCTATCGAAGCATCCTTCAAGGACTGGCCTGCAAAAGCCCGTGAATTGGCATCGCCCAAAATGACCGAGGGCCTCAAAGCGCGCCGTGCACACCTGATGGAGATCGCGCGGACGCATTACGAATTTGTGAGCAAGGAAGTGAATGTGATCGGTACAGAGGAAAAAGAACGCTTCCTGATCGAACGGATCGACAATGGGCATACCCGTGTGACCGTGTACGAGACGGGCAAGGAGGGGCGCGTGAAGCACCGGAACTACCAGCGTGTTTTCGAAAATGCCGTAACGCACGCTATTAATGTTTATGGAAATGGTGACGACGATGAGTTTATTGTCAAGGGGGATGTCCACAAGGGCGTCAGGCTTCGTCTGATCGGCGGGCTGGGTAAGGATGTTTTCGCGGACAGCGCGCGCGTGAGCGGAGGCGGGAAGAAAACACTCGTCTACGACGATTTGAAGAACAATACCATCATTTCCGGTCCGGATACGAAGGACAAGCGTACGAGCCTGTACCGCTTCAATGTCTACGACCGCAGGAGTGCCGACAGCAACTACGATATCACGTTACCTATTCCCGTGCTCGGTGCGAACCCCGACGATGGCTTTTTCCTGGGCGGGTCGGTGAACGTGACCAAATACGGGTTCAAAAAGGAGCCTTATGCATCGGTACAGAGCATCGGTGGAAGTTTTGCAGCGAGGACGCAGGGTTTCAAGATCAATTATACCGGCGATTTTATCAATGCATTTAAAATATTCGATTTCTACCTCGACAGCCATTACCGCGGCCCAAGGTATGCATTCAACTACGCCGGGCTGGGGAATGAAACCGAGCGGCCCGTGGACGACGCGAACTTCTACCGTGTGCGGCAGAGCGCATTTTATATTTACCCTGCATTAAAAAAGCGTTTCGCGGGCCACAGTGGCTTCATTACGATAGGGCCCGTATTTGAACTGAACGACATTCAGGCAACGGGGGGCAGGTACATTACCAGCACCGAGAATGGCTTGCCGGATGATATTTTTAAAACAAAATATTACAGCGGAGCCAAGTTTACTTTCAATTTCAGCAGCATTGATAACATCTTTTCTCCCCACACGGGCATCCGCTTCAATGCAGCGCTGAACTGGACGACCGATCTTAAAAGCAAGCAGGATTTTACCGGTTTGCGTGCACAATTTGCCTGGTACACCGCACTCGATCAGAAAGAAAATCTGATCCTGGCTACCCAGGTCGGCACCGGCGTCAACTTTGGCAGCGGGTTCCAGTTTTTCCAAATGCCGAATATCGGGGGCAAGCTGGGCCTTCGGGGTTATCGCACCGAACGCTTCTACGGGAAAAGCTCCCTCTGGCATGACACCGACCTGCGCCTACGGCTCGGCAGTAGCTATAACCCGACGCTACCGCTCACTTATGGCATTTTTGGTGGCTTCGATTACGGCCGTGTATGGCTGGAAGGCGAATCGTCCGACAAATGGCATTACAATTATGGTGGCGGGATCTGGCTTTCACCGGTAGACGCCCTGACCATCGCCGCGGGCGCATTTATACCGAAAGAAAAGAACGAGGAGAAGCCGAGGATCGCCGTGCAGCTGGGGTTTTGGTTTTAACACCTATCGCAGGCCGCGGTTCATTAATCCAGCGAATCCCGCATTGCCTTCACCCGCTCCTCGAACTGCCTTGTTGCGGGTAATCGGTTGGTGGCCCATTGTTTGAGTTCGAGGTCGTTTCCGGAGGTGCCTTCGATTTCCATCATGTGTACAACCCGCTCTTGAATTGCCACCATCTGGTCGAGGTAGAGGGTATCCAGGCTGGCGCCTTTCAGCATTGAGAGGCTGTCGAGTTGCTGCTGGCGGTCGTCGGAAAGGGTAGTTGGGATCTCTACCTGCCTGGCTGCGGCGAGTTTCAGCAGCTCTTGCCCGGCCTGTGTCTGGTCGGTAGTTATCTGTTCTCCGTAGTCACGGATCGTTTTCATGGTCGTGCCCGAAGCGGCTATCTGGCCCGCATTGACCTGATACAGGGCATCGTCGGAGGCGGCGAGGATAAATTGCCTGTCGATCTCGCTGATCAGGTTCGGATCCGTTTCATTGTCATTTTCACAGCCCGCACCGGCAAAAAGAACACTTGTCAGCAGTAAGAATATGTATTTGCGCATAAGTACCATTGTTGATTTCGCAACAAGGGGATAATTATTATGCCAGTTACATTTTTAGTTTGGTAATATTAGTTCTACAAATTTCAAAAAATAAAGTAGATTGCTGCGACCGATTAGCCGTTCCTGACGGGGACGCGCGTATATTTATCGGATTGACAAAGCACCTAATCCCGCCAGGGGTGGAATGGAATGAGTACAGAGCAGCAGGAAGGATTTGAAAAGGGAAAGCCATTGGCTTCGGAGGTAATGTACCACGATTTGTTTGACCTCAACCCGCAGCCTATGTGGGTGTACGACGTGGAAACGTACGAGATACTGGACGTCAACGAGGCCGCTGTGCGGCATTACGGGTATACCAGGCAGGAGTTCCTGAGCATGACGATACTATCCCTCAGGCCGGCAGAAGAGATACCGGGTGTGCTGGAAGCCGTTGAAGAGGTGCGCCAGCACGAGCGGCTGTTCTCTTCGGGATTTCACAGGCACCGCAAGAAAGACGGAGGTATTATCAATGTCCTGATCCAGAGTAATATCGTTTACATCAATGGCAGAAAGGCGGAGCTCGTCCTTTCGACCGACATTACCACGTGGGTGGCTTCGGAGCAAAAGCGCCTGGCGTCGGAAGAGAAATTCAAAGCGATTTTTGACAATACGACGGATGCCATCATATTATGCGACGACGATGGGTGTTGCACCGATCTCAATGATGCGTCGCGGCGGATGCTAGGATATGAAACCGATGATTTCACAGGCATTTGTATAGATCACTTTCTCCAACTCCCGGAGGAAACACCGTTCGATGTGCTATGGAAGAACTTCCTCAATGGTGAAATTCTCAACGGTTTGATGAAAATAAGGAGGAAGGACGGTGTGCTGATAACCGGCAGTTTCAATTCAAAACCAAATATTTTGCCGGGCCTGCATATGTGCGTGATCACGGACGTGACCGAGCGCCTGGAAAAGAAGCGTGAACTTACGGCCAGCGAGCGGCGGTTCAAAGCGTTGGTCCAGGAGGGCGCAGACCTCATTGCGATCCTGGATGAGGCGGGCAATTACAAATTTGTCAGCGAAAGCAGTTATCCCATCCTGGGCATTCATCCCCGCGATCTTATAGGTAAAAATGCATTCGACTGGATCCATCCCGAGGACCGGGAGGCGGTGCTGGCATTGTTTTTAAAAATTAGCGAGCACAGGCAGATCAAAACGGAGCCTTTTCGCTTTATGGACGGCCTCGGGGCATACCGCTGGATTGTGACGATCGCAACCAACATGACCGATGATCCGGCAGTGGGGGGAATCGTGGCAAACTCCCGGGACATTACCGAGGCGGTTGTAAAGTCCAAAGACCTCGAAGTCAGTAACGAGCGGTACCGCCAGCAGAACGAACGGCTGCGGGAGATAGCCTGGACGCAATCGCATGTGGTACGCGCGCCGCTCACACGCCTGATGGGACTTGTTGATCTGCTTCAAACGGGTGATACCGGGGATATGGCCGTCGAAATGGTGCTGGGACTGATCAAGTCGTCGGCCGATGAGCTTGACCTGGTGGTCCGGGAAATTGTACGCAAAGCAGATAAAGTTCAGAACGATGACGAACGACGGACTTAAAATCCTTTTGGTGGACGACGACAAGATCATGTTGTTTCTCCATGATACCTTTCTCAAACGGAGCGGGGTATTGAGCGACACCGTGCTTTGCTACAACGGGAGGGAAGCATTGGAATACCTGGATACGAACCAGGCAATGGAAACGACCTTTCTCGTGCTGCTGGATATTAATATGCCCGTCATGAACGGCTGGGAGTTTTTGCGGGCCATTCGCGACAAGCCGTACCTGCCCAAAGTGCTGATCGTGATGGTTAGCTCGGCCACCGAAGAAAGCGAGAAAGCCCGGGCGTTGACTTTCGGCCAGGTGATCGACTACCAGCAGAAGCCGCTTACCGTGGAAAGCTGCCGCCGCATCCTCGGTTCCGAGAAACTACGCGGGTTTTTTGATGATGTGATATTGGAATAAAAGGGCGATTTTGTGCTCAAAATGCACTGTCTTTACTATTTTTAGGGGTAATTTCGGATTTCAACGTTCAATAAAGCTCCTATTTGAAAGACATTCATTATTCCGAATCTTTTGAGCAGCTTTGGCAGGAGGAGGCGGAAATAAAGACTCGGGTGCAAAACCGGCTGTTCTGCATTACGTTCCTGGTTTGCAATCCGTTGTCGGCAATCGCCTTTTTTCTCTCAGAAGACCCGTTTTTTTACACGCTACTGCCCGCGCATCTCTTGTCCGGTGCCATCATTCTGGGGTATATGTTCCTGAATTACAGGAAAATAATCTCAGGGCAGCAGATGAGCTTCTATACTTTTGCCACACTCATCTTCTTTTATGCATTCCTGCTCTCGAGGCCGCACCTTTCCTACTCACAGTCGTGCCTGAACCTCACGCTCGCGATCATATTCGCAGGGCTGGTACTGCGCTGGCCTTTGCGTTATGCGCTGGTGGTTGCGGGGCTTGCCCTGACCTTGTACCCGATGTCGATCTATTTTTTTAGTGAAACAACCCTCGTGCAGTTCTTTGAGCAGGGCGGTATTTTTGTGGTGGTCGGGCACTTTCTTTTCCCTTTTGTCATTAAGCTGAATTATAACAAGGATAAGCGCGAGTTCTATTTCCGCTACACCCTGCAACGGCAGAATGAAGCTTTGGAACAGCAAAAAACCATTGCCGAGCAGGCCACCCGCGCCAAAACGGATTTCCTGTCCATGATGAGCCATGAGATCCGCACACCGCTGAACGGGATCGTGGGAATGGTGCATTTGATGATGCAGGAAGAAGAGAACAACGATAAGCCCGACGACCTGCTCAAAACCCTGAAATTCTCCGCCGACCATCTGATGGCCGTGGTGAACGACGTGCTCGATTTCAACAAGATCAACTCCAACCATGTAGTACTCGACCCCCAGCCGTTCAATCCGTTCGGGTTCTTTGATATACTCAAAAAAACCTTTGATCCGAAAGCCAATGAAAAGGGCATCGCATTGGAATTCTCCATTGATCGCGGCCTGCCGCCGCAGCTGGTTGCCGACCGGCTTCGGCTGAGCCAGGTCATTACCAACCTCGTCCATAATGCGATCAAATTTACCGCGGCAGGCTCCGTTACGCTGGATGTTACGGAAGTAGGGCGTACCCCCAAAGAGATTACCCTCGATTTCGCCGTGACCGATACAGGTATTGGTATTCCAAAATCGGAGCAGGCAGGCATTTTCGGTATTTTTACCCAGGTAAGGGCCAGGACGCATTCCGACAGTGTGAGCGGCACGGGCCTCGGGCTCGCTATTTCAAAGGAGCTGATGCGGTTGTTCAACAGCGAGATACGGCTGGAAAGTGAGGAGGGCAGGGGTTCGCGCTTCTCGTTCCGGTTGTCGCTGCCCTATTCGGAGCAGCCGATTGTGGTAAGCGGGCGGGTACCGGCCAGCACTGCCGAGGAAATACCGGAAGTGCGGGTACTCGTAGCCGACGATAATAAAACGAACCTGGTGCTGGCCACGCAGCTTCTGAAACGCAAGAACATTCTCCACGACACGGCTGCGAATGGCCAGGAAGCTTACGAAATGTTCAGCAGGAACCGGTATGATCTTGTACTGATGGACCTCAGGATGCCGGTAATGGATGGTTTTGAAAGCACGGCGCTTATCCGCCAGCTCGACCCCAAAGTGCCTGTGATCGCCCTGACAGCCTCCGCATTTGAGAACGAGAAAGAGCGGGCGATGGCCAGCGGCTTTTCTGGCTATTTTATCAAGCCATTTATCCCACAGGATTTTTACGACTATATTTTCCCATTTCTGGGGATCATTGCAAATAACGCTGGAACCGGCGAGCGATCTCCTAACCAACACCTGAACCCATGAAGAGAAGAAAACTCATTCAAAGCCTTTCCACATTGCCGCTGATCGGCGCTTTACCGGTCAGCGGAGCGCGGGGAGAGAATGCCTTACGCAGGAAAAAGCGGGATGTTATCGCTGAGCTGGGCATTCGCTCGTTCATCAATGCGGCCGGAACGCTTACTTATATGTCGGGCTGTATTATGCACGACGAGGTCGTCGAGACGATCGAAAATACGTCCCGGCATTTCTGTATGATCGACGAAGTGCAGGACAAAGTCGGGGAAAAGATCGCGAAACTTGTGCATTCGGAGGCGGCAATGGTGACCTGCGGTGCGTTTTCGGCCATGACGCTCGGGCTTGCCGGCGTGCTCACAGGTCTGGACGTGCATAAGGTGGAACAGTTGCCGCATTTGGAAGGTACGGGGATGAAATCGGAGGTGATCTGCCAGAAAACCCATAACGAGCGGTATAATCATGCTTTTCTGAACACCGGCTGCACCGTTGTGGAAGTTGAAACGATTGCGGATGTTGAACAGGCGATTAGCGAAAAAACAGCGCTACTCCATTTTTTGAACATTACCGCCAATGCAGGCCAGATCAAGCATGAGGAATGGGTTGCATTGGGTAAAAAATACAATATTCCCACGTCGATCGACATTGCGGCCGATGTGCCGCCCGTGTCCAATCTCTGGAAATTCAATGATATGGGCTTCGATATGGTCTTTATTTCCGGAGGTAAGGCAATGCGGGGCCCGCAAAGTGCCGGGATACTGATGGGCCGCAGGGATATCGTCGCCGCCGCCCGCCTGAATGCACCCCCGCGCGGGTTCACGGTCGCACGCGGGCACAAGGTCAATAAAGAGGAGATCCTGGGCATGTATGTGGCGCTCGAAAAATTCGTTTCGGGCGACCACGACCGCGAATGGAAGGATTGGGAAGGCCAGATCGCACGCATCGAAAACGCTGTGAAGGATTTGCCGGGCATTACGACCAAAGTCACCGTGCCCGAGCTGGGCAATATTACACCGACTTTGACGATCAGCTGGGACGACAGCATTGTAAAACTTACCGGCCGCGACTTGCGCGACAAGCTGCGGTTCGGTAACCCGTCGATAGAAGCAGGGTTTTCAGGATTGCCCTTGTATTACTATCAGGCAGGCTCGGATTCGATCGATCCGGCGACGGAAGAGACGCTCAAAGGTGCCAACCTGGTCCGCGTAACAGCCTGGATGCTGCAACCCGGGGAAGATAAAATTGTGGGGCGTAGGATCCGGGAGGAATTGGCCGGAAGCGTCATTCCCACTCCCGCAGCACAGTAACCCGCTGGTAGAGCTCGATAACCGTGTTAACACCTAGCTTTTCGAAAATCCGGGCTTTGTAGGTACTCACGGAGCTGCCGGTGATGTTCAGGAATGTGGCTATTTCTTTCGTCCATTTGCCTTGCAGTAGCAGGTCCATTACTTCCAGTTCGCGTTGTGAAAGCGAGGCAAGCGGGTTGGTTTGGCGCGCTTCGGGTGTCACCTGGCCGCGCAGGAGGGCATGCCGCACCACCTCGCTCATGTACCGGCCATTGGCGATGATAGCGACTAATGCTGCACGGATTTCCTGGGTGGATGAGCTTTTTGAAAGAAAGCCATTAGCCCCGGCTTTGATATAATGCATGGCATATATTTCCTCGTCGATCGCGGAGAACACCATAATGGACACATCGGGTTGAAGCCGGCGGATTTTACCGATCATTTGGAAACCTTCTCCGTCGGGAATCTTGATGTCGAGAATAATGAGATCGAGTTTCTGGGTGGATACAACTTGCAGGGCATCCGGGAAATTGTCGGCTTCCCAGGCGGTGTGTGCGGGGAGTATATCGCGTATAATGAAAAGGGTTGCTAACCTGATGATGGAGTGGTTTTCTACGAGTAGTATGTGTTTCATTCACTAGGCGGTCTGAGCGTGTTCCAAGCGGGACCGGAAAGGCAGTTCCCGAACCGTAAATGTAAGTTACCGATCCCGTTGTTTTTGTAGCGCTAGGGCAAGCGGGGAATAGAATCATTTCTATTGCCATTTAAGAAAAGCTACATATAATGCGCTGTTAATCAATTAATTGTATATAAAAATAGAACTAATTTTGTTACAGCTTATAACTGTTTAATTTAGTTGGAGTTACAAGTGTAGTAGTTTTAGTACTGCGTTTGATAACAAGATTTCAGCGACTATCTTTGCCTTAGTATTTTTTCGAAATAGTTCGGGAGTAAATCCGGCTGATCGCCGCCTCTAAAACGAGGTCCTTTTTTTCGGTTTTCTGTGAACAGGCTAGTTGTTGCGCTCACTTTCTTTTGCATATTCTTCTTTTTGGAAAACACTTTTTCCCAGAAAGGATATACCGTCAGCCATTTCACGGATGACAATGGTATGCCTCAGAACAGTGTCAGAGGTCTGGCCGCGGACGCCGAAGGTTTTATCTGGATCGCCACGGAAAATGGCCTGGCACGTTTTGACGGGCATCGGTTCAGTATTTTTGATAAATCGTTCGTAGGCACCACGAGCAACCGTTTCTACATGCTTTCGCCCTCGATGAATCAGACGGGCGCCGGCCGGCCCGGGCAGCAGAAACCCGGACGTGAAATTTACGCAGCCGCCGATTATAACCAGTTCGTGAAGATCGAGCATGGCGGCGCCAAGATCGATTCGCTTTATTACAAGAGCAAAATCACGACGCTCCCGCATTTCGATAACGGCAATCAACAAACGCTTATCTCGGTGGGCATTCCTACCTACCTCAAAGAAGTGGCGTCCCCGGCACATTATATCATTCCGGACAGTTATGGCGGAGGCAAGTACTATGTGATCGACAGCGTTTCCGTGCAGTTGTATCATGGAAGCCGCAGGTTGTGGCATACGGCCTTTGCGCCTGGCGGTCGGTCGTGGTGGAATTTCTTTATGCTGGGAGATAAGCTCTATTACAAAACCGACGACGGCCAAATGCTCGGCATCATGGCCCAGGGCACACGTCCTGTCGCTATTTATGGTGATATTCAGCGCGATAACGGATACAGTGCCCGGTTTCAGGACATGAAAGTTTACTGGAACATTACGTCCGACCAGCTTTTCTTTTACCATCACAAAAAATTGTACCTGGTGACGGAAGAACGAAACCGCGGGTTCACGACACGGCTGGTGATCGATGGGTTTGACCTTGACCAGAATGTGATCCAGTGTATCTACCGCGATCCGGCCACGGAAACCTTTTTCCTGGGAAGCCCTTCCAAAGGCCTGTTCGTCCTCACCCGGCAAACGTTCGAAGCGTTGATCACACCGGAAGAGGATATTGCAAACGTCTATTACGCTACCGTGCAGAAGGGCGACCGCAGCATATTGACGCCGATGGGCATGGTGTTTAGCAAAGATCCTGTATCAGGGCAAGTCCTGACGGAGAAAGTGCCGATTCTCAGAGCGCTGAACACGGGCGATAAACGCAGTCTGTTTTATGACAAAAAAGGGCTGCTATGGGTAAAAGTAGCCGGTTTGCTGTATCAGATCGATGTGGAGCACAACCGGATGTTGCGTAAATGGAGTTTCGATGTCGAGATCAAGCATATTTACCCCGATCAGGATGGGAATGTGTGGATTGCGACAAGTATTCAGGGACTTTATAAGCTGGATCTGTCGGATAAAGATCCGCAACCGAAACTGATCATGGGGGGCATCAAGGGAACGTACCTGCAAGCTTTCGACGATCAGATGCTGGTAGCGACCACCAGCGGGCTCTATTTGTTCGACCGGAACACGGGAAAAGGGGCCATCATTGCGGGCACGGACGGACTTTACATTAAAAGTTTGTATTTGGATAAGGCCGGCAGAATCTGGATCACGGCCAATGCCGAGGGACTGCTGATGTACGATAAAGGGCGATTGACCCGCTTTCCGCTCGACCGGAACCGCTATCTCGGAAGCCCGCATTGCATTGTGGATGACGGACACGGGTTTTTCTGGATCCCTACCGATAAAGGCCTGTTTCAAATGGCCGTCAAAGACCTGCTCGACTATGTGCATGCACCGTTTGACATATTTTACCTGTACCACGCAAAAGAAGAAGGTTTTCTGACCAATGAATTCAATGGCGGATGCCAACCCTGCGCATCGACACTGAAAGACGGTACCATTTCGCTGCCTTCGCTGAATGGGCTGGTGTGGTTCCGGCCGGAGAAGGTGATCAAAAAAGTACCGTCTGCGGGCGTCATGCTCGACCGTATCCTCGTGAACAGGCAATGGCTCACGGACCTGGGCGACACGCTCATGTTACCGGCAAATCCCGTGCAGGCGAGGTTCTTCTTTTCGACGCCTTACTATGGCGACGCCTACAACCTGAATCTTTCTTACGCGCTCGCCAATGCGGGGGAGCAAGTGCAGGCCTCCGACTGGATACCGATCCAGAGCAACGATTTCAGCATTGTATTTTCTAACCTGGATCACGGGCAGCACACGCTACTGGTGCGAAAGGCGAATGGTTTTGGCAAAGACAATTACACGCTCCGGAAGATCTGCGTGATCGTGCCGCCACTCTGGTATCAGACC
>CBIHPQ010000107.1:0-16798 GCA_966211825.1 uncultured Dyadobacter sp.
CTGAAAAGCCCTTTTGTGAAAACAGAAGGGCTTTTCTACGAAATCCTGAACAGTTTTTTAGCATTATCATAAAGGATTTTCCTTTCAATATCCTTCGATGCGGCCAGTTTGCGGATCTCCGTGATGGTTTGCGCGCCCTGGCATTTTTCGCCCGAACCGATATGGTCGTCGCAATCGCTGCCGTAAAGGAGTTTGTCCTGATGGCGTGTCAGAAACTCTCGGGCGTGATCTTCGTCGCGGGTCATGGAAAGAAGACCCGAGCCGGCAGACATATCGCCGAACATATTCGGGTAGTCGCTCAGCAGCCGGTCGGTGAGACCACCTTGTGTCACTTTTGTTTTGGGGTAAAGAATACGCTGGTCGGTGTGGCCTTTGTCGATATTGGCCCACCATGTCTGCGCATGGCCTATGAAATTCACCTTGGGGTACTTTTCAAGC
Source organism: uncultured Dyadobacter sp. (assembly GCA_966211825.1). Lineage (GTDB taxonomy): Bacteria > Bacteroidota > Bacteroidia > Cytophagales > Spirosomataceae > Dyadobacter. Next base: position 439 of record CBIHPQ010000107.1, read on the forward strand.
ATTTTGGGAAAACGCTCGAAGTTGTAATTAAACATTTGAAATTGCCAATGCATGAGTACCGGTACCTGGTGCTCTTCGGCCAGTTTGTAAATGCGCTGCATTTCATTCGAATCGCAATCCACCCCGAATTTCAGTTCGCCGATCACGCGTCCGCCGAGTTTCAGGTACTTTTCGATTTCCTGAATGGCTTCGGGCAGGTCGGGCACTTCGTTGGAACCGAACGAGAACTCGCCCGGATACTTCTGTGAAATCTGGTAACAAGCCTCATTACCTGCGCATTGCGCCTGCAAGCCGTTGGTTTTTCCGCTGTGTGTGGAAGTGCCGAATGCCGGTGTGCCGGCAGGCAGCAAAATCGTGTGCGTAATACCCATTGCCCGCTGATGCGCTACCAGCACGTCGTCGGGCCGCGCGGCATAATGGACATGCTGGTGAATATCAATGATCGGTTCAGGAGTGGATATTTCAGCAGCTTGCACCCCGAGGGCATTACCGAGCAACAATGCCCCGGTACCAGCCGCCGCCCCAACCCCCAGCACAGCATTGGTTTTTAGAAATTCACGACGGTTAAATGGCTTTTGCAGCATGTGAAGTAGGGTTTAAACCTGTGGAGCCCAATAAGTACAATGTCCGCCGGGGTTCACCGGCCCTGTAAAAAGCAGGCAGCCACCGCATTCTTTACCTTCCTTCGCCGGAAGCCAGAGCTTGCAATTGTCGCATTGGCTGTCGGGCAGGGGCGATTGGTTGGTGTATCCCAATGATTTGCGTTTCTGCACGTCGGTCGGATCCACGCCGGTAAGGTCGCTGCATGGATCGGCCTGGGCACTTTGTGCTTCGGGTGGTTGCGGCTTTTTGGACGATGCGCAATGGCTGAACGCCAGGCCACCCCCGGCGAGAGCGGCAGCGGAAAGGCAGTTTCGCAAAAAGGCCCGTCGGTTTGAAATTGAATTCATACAGTGATGGTGGTCTGTAAATAAGCGGGTTAGGATGGATAGTTTGCCTAATGGATATTTAGCACTTTCCGGAGTTGCGCAGCGCTTCTCCTGATGTTTTCAGAAGACCGGCCTTCCAGTTTTTCCAGTTGCTTCAACACGGATTTTTCCGGTTCCCCCTTGTTTGCCGACTTCCGGGCGCCTTTATAAAAGCCTGAAAGCGCGGCAATGGCCCACTCATCGCCTGCCAGTGTGGTATTGAGCAGTTCCAGTAAGTTGGCTACTTCATTTTTTTCGTTTCGGGTGATGGTGATGTAGGCATAGTCGTCTACGAATTGCAATTTTCCGGGAGAATGGGCGGTGAAAAAGCTCTTTCTGCCGATTAGCAGCCGGAGCATTTCGGGCGATGCCCCGATGTTCGAGCTAAGCACGGCCAGTCGCCAGGATGCATTATCCGGGTTCTTTTCAGCGAAGGCGGCTAATGTAGCCAGTGATTCCTTGCCCGAAAACTGCCCAGCGCTCAGGCACGCCTGGTAAGCCACTTGCGGCGAAGTGTCGCCGCTGAGACGAATAATGTCAGCAAGCAAGGCGGGATACTTTTCGGCGAGCATTACCGCGTGCTCACGAACGCCTGCATGTGGATCATTCAGCGCACTTTTTACCAGCGGTTCGTCCAGTGCATTGAGGGCTTCGAGCGTGTAAATGGCGTGGAGGCGGGCACGCGGGTCGGCGTGTGCAGTCAGTTTTTTCAGGTCTGTGACCGCCGACTTGTCCTGTTTTTCCACCAATATCCGCTGCGCATTCAGGCGCCACCACTGGTTGGGGTGTGCCAGGAATGCAACGAGTTCAGCGGTTGTTTGTTTACGCAAATCAGGGAATATGGCAGTGCGTTTCGTACCTTCCTTTGGAAAAATCCTCCAAATACGCCCATACTGCTCTCCATTAGCAAAATCCATATCCGTTTTAAGGTCTTCCGGAATGGAAACGGGCGTTTCAATGTGCTGGCGGTACATATCCACGATATACAGGTAGCCATCCGGACCGGACGTGAGGTTGGCCGGGCGGAACCAGGGGTCGGTGGAAGCGAGAAACTCACGATCTTTTTCGGCCGCATCGCGACTGGCAGTAAATGCAGGCGAAGCGCTGGCGGTATTGATAACATCCCGGTGAACGAGGTTGCCGGCCACTTCGCCGGTGAAAATGCTGCCGCGGAATGCTTCCGGAAAACCATCCCCGCCGTAGAAAGTGCCGCCCGATGCGCCCGTAAAATGGTCGCGGGCATATTCCTTGAAACCGGTTTTGAGTGAATCATATTTGGCCTGGCGGCGATCGCTGCGTTGCTGGCGCCAGTAGGGCGTGGCTGACTTCTGGAACATTTCGAGCTCGTGATCTGAGATATTGACGTCGCTCCGGAACGAGGGCAAATAGCTATGCCGGTGCAGATACCGCCACGGGATGGGTGACTGCTGAATGTGCAAGGTGTTTTGGGTATAAAACCGGTGACCCCATTCGTCCATCGCCAGCCCAAACTGCCCATTGCCCGATTCGACTTCGAACAGCTTTTTATCAAGCCTGAACCTGAAACTACCTCCTGCGACATTCAAAGGCGGCACGTCTGGCCGCAGCGGCGAGGTAATCATGCCCGCCTGGCCGCCGTTGTTGGCGTAAATCCAGTTGTCGACACCGTAGCGCAGGCTCGTAATCTGTGCCTCGGAGTTTTTGGCAAAAAAGCCGGTGAAAAGTACTTCGCGGGCATCGGCCTTGAAATCACCATTGGTATCCCGAAGGAGCAGAATATCGGGTGCGGCGCATACGATGAGGCCATCTTTGTAGGGTAACACGCTCGTGGCACTGGGCAGGCCGTCGGCAAAAACGTAGGATTTGTCGACTTTCCCGTCGCCGTCCGCGTCCTTCAACAAACGAATGCGGCCTTTGAAATGCCCCGGCTGGGCGTCGTACGGGTAATCGCCCATTTCGATTACAAATGCATTGCCCGACGCGTCGAAAACGAGATCGACCGGCGAAAGCACATCGGGCTCGGTCGCGAACGGTTCGATGCTGAATTCCTCACGAAGTTGAAATGCCCGGGCAGATTCGGCTGGGGAGAGAGCATCGGTGTACCGTTTTTGGGCTATGGTTTGAACGGACAGCAGCGCCAGAACGGATACTGCCATTGTTTTCAGCTGCATCATTGCATGTAGGTTTAAGGAAAGGCCTGCGCGTGTACGTGCCCGAAATTTGATCAAGATAAAAAGTGATCAGTCGACAAGCAAATCCATCAAACAACAGTTTAGTAAAAGAATATTTTGACATAAAAAAGGTTACAAAAATTAGTTATTTTAGTTTACAAAAATTGTTACAATTTTGGCTATACTTAGTTATCAGCTAGCTATTGCAAATTAATTCAGCTGATGATGTCTGGATCGTCAATATCGGAGTGGGTGATCGGGTTGAGATCAAGGCACGGTGTTCCTGGGGACATTAAGAATTTGTTACCAGCCGGCTATTTCAGCCGATCATTCCGTATTATGGGTAGTATATTGTGATATAATTGATTTTTTGGTAGTATTTCAAGTAAAAAAATCAGTATATCGTGGTAACGTCCCAAAACCACCGATCTCCATTGAAAGAGGCAAATGACGATACGCTCTTGTGGAGCGCCTTTCAAAACGGCGACAGGGAAGCATTTGCCGCGATTTACCAAAAATACATCGACGAGCTGCTCAGCTACGGCTACCGCGTTACAGCCGACCGCCAGCTGATCCGCGACAGCGTCCAGGACCTTTTTCTGCATATCTGGGTACGCCGGGGCCATCTTTCCACGACGGACTCCATTAAATTCTATCTCTTCCGATCCCTGCGTAACCGCATTGTACGTAATCTCGAAAAGCACCCTGAACGCCTCCACGCCGACATCGGGCTGGTAGCTGACGTGGCAGGAGATCATAATGCATTTGAAACAGCCATATTCGATAACGACGGGCCCGCCGATAACTACGAAAAACTGGCCGAGGCTATCAACCGGCTTGCGCCGAGGCAGCGCGAGGCCATTCAGCTGCGTTACCTGCATGGTTTTTCGCTTGATGAGATCGCCGAAATGATGCAAATGAACAATCAGTCGGTGCGGAACCTGCTGCACAGGGCCATTACCCAGCTGCGGCTTTTCTTTGAAACCGCAGGCGGGCTGCTGGTTTTTCTTTCCACTTTACAAAATTTTTCTGGCCGCTGAGTACAAACCCGCATTCGCCCGGTTTAGGGGTTTGAAAGGGTTTTTGACATGACAGAAAAATACCAGACCTACACATTAGCGGATTTTATTCAGGACGACGCCTTCATTCAATGGGCCAAGTCGCCCGATGCGGCCGGAGATGCATTCTGGCAGCAGGTATCAGCGCAGTATCCCCATCAGAAGGAGGTGATCGAGCAAGCCAGGCAAACGGTCCTGAACCTTGCCGACCTCTCACGTCCTGCATTCGATGTGCAGGAGGCGGATCTGATCTGGTCGCAGATTACCGGGCAAATGGATGAAGAGCGCGTTGCCGCGCCTGTTTTCCGGCTGAGCTGGCTGCGTTATGCAGCTGCGGCGGCGGTGCTGTTACTGGCAGGCTGGGCGGTCCAGCGCTGGCAAAGAGAGCCGGAGACGATTTACGCCCAACGTACCGAACAGCGGGAAGACATCCGGGAGGAGGTTAACGGGACCGACGCGGAAAAGGTCGTGCAACTACCGGACGGCAGCAGTGTTACCCTCGCCGAAGGCAGTCGCATCAGTTTTGCGAAAAGAATGGAAAGCGGCAAGCGCGAAGTCTACCTTTCGGGTGAGGCCTTTTTTAATGTAAAAAGAAATCCTGCCCAGCCTTTCTTCGTGTACGCGGGTGAGCTTACTACCCGTGTGCTGGGTACGAGCTTCACGGTGAGGTCATTTGAAAAGGAAAACGTCGCGTCCGTACAGGTGCGTACGGGTAGCGTGTCCGTGGAGGCGCGTGCGACCCGTAAAACGCAGTCGGTCGTGCTCTCGCCGAATCAGCAGGCGTCGTTTTTCCGGAAGGAGGAGCGGTTGAGCATGGGGCTTGTGAAAGCGCCGCAGCCCGTCGTCCCACAGACGGATCTTGCCAGGTTTGCCTTTAACAATGCGCCGGTAAGCACCATTTTCGATTCGCTGGGCAAAGCTTATGGGATTGAAATCATTTATGACAGGGAAGCGGTGGCCGCTTGCAGGCTGACGTCCTCGGTGCAGGAAGAATCGCTGTTTGAAATACTGGATGTGATCTGCGAAGCCATCGAAGCCGACTATCAGGTAACCGGGACGCGGATCACGATCTCCGACCCGCATTGCAATTGACCATAAACCCGAACCTAAACCCCGCACGTCTATGACCAAATAGCCCCATTACCCACACAAAAAAGCCGGCAACGGTTCCAGCGTTACCGGCTCAGCTCCTTACCGAATGTGCTATGAACATCCGATCCATTTCGGGATGCAAGGAGTGTTGTTGTCTCTTTTCGAAAACAAGAACCGGTTAAACGTAATGAAAAAAAAGCTATTTAACTATCAAATACTCTACCGACTGATGCGCTTTTCCCTGATGCAGCTCTGTATTGCAGTGAGTATTGCCACCGTTTCGATAGCAGGGAAAGCGGGCGCGCAGGACCTGCTGAGCCGTCGTATCAGCCTCAGCGTTCAGAACCAGAGCGCAGTGCAGATCCTGTCGACCATTGAGAAACAAGCCCATGTACGCTTCACCTACCGGCCCGAACTGATCACCGAAAGCCGCCGGTACTCATTTGAAGTGAGTGAGGAGAAGCTGGCCAAAGTATTGGAAGAAATCCTTGATCCGATGCGGCTGAAATACAAGGTGATAGGCAAGCAGATCGTGCTGACGCCCGTAAAAAGTGCCGGCGATTCCTCGATGAACGGATCGGCAGGGCCGGAGCTCCGTTCTGCCCCCGCCCGTACGGTCACAGGTAAGGTAACCTCTTCCAAAGACGGCGCGCCGCTCCCGGGCGTGAACATTCTCGTGAAAGGGACCCAAACGGGTACGTCAACCGATGTAGCGGGCAACTTTTCGATCGATGTCAACGGCGAAGGTGCGGTGCTGATCTTCTCCTATATCGGGTTCAACAGCCAGAGCGTGGAGGTTGGTAACCAGTCGGTAGTGAATGTGCGTTTGCAGGAAAGCGTGGAAACGCTGAAAGAAGCGGTGGTGACGGCGATGGGCATTACCCGCGACCGGCGTTCGCTGGGCTACTCGGTAGGGAATGTGCAGGGGGAAGCATTGACCCAAACACCGCAAAACAACGTCCTGAATGCATTATCGGGTAAAGTAGCCGGCGTGCAGATCTCGCAAATGGACGGCACGGCCGGCTCGACGGTGAACGTCATCATCCGGGGCGCCAATTCATTGAATAATGACAACCAGCCACTCTTCGTGATCGACGGCGTGCCGGTAGCCAACAAGCTCGACAACAGCTTCGCAGGTGCCGATATGGGCAACGCGATCTCAGACATTAACCCTAACGACATTGCCAATATTTCGGTATTGAAAGGCCCGAGCGCCGCTGCATTGTACGGCTCCCGCGCCGGTAACGGCGTTATTCTGATCACCACCAAATCGGGGAGGGGCAGCAAAAAGGGCCTGGGCGTTTCGCTGAATACGGCCATGGTGCTGGAAGTGCCGCTGCGCTATGTGCCCGTGCAGAACAAATTTGGTTCGGGCAAAACCGGCGCGCACATCCTGGAAGAGCAGGAAAACGAGAGCTGGGGGCCGCGCCTGGACGTGGGCGAGCAATGGGTGCAATGGAACAGCAATGGTCAGAAAGTGCCGCTGGTTTCGTATCCCAACCGTTTCAAGGATTTTTTCCAGACCGGGACTACCAATACCAACAACGTTTCCGTGAATGGCAATTATGACAAAGGAAACTTCCGGTTGTCGGTTGGTAATATGAAAAACAAGGGTATCGTGCCCAATACCGACCTTTCAAGGCTGACCCTGGCTTTAAATACCACCTATAATATCACGGACAAGCTTCGTGCACAGGCCAATTTCAATGTCTCCGAATCAGGTTCCGACAACCGGCCGCTCATTGATGCCAGCCGCAACTCGCCGGTGCGGAGTATTTACGAAATGGGCGCGCAGGTGAATATCCTCGATTTGGAGAATTACTGGATGCCGGGGCAGGAGGGGATTCAGCAGCGCGTATACAAATCGAAGCAGAACAACCCGTATTTCATCGCCTACGAAAACCCGACGGGCTTCAAACGCAACCGTACCGTGAGCAAATTGCAGCTGGATTATGACATTACCAGCGAATTTTCCCTCATGGGCCGCTTCTCGCGCGATGCGTATGAGGAGAAACTGGAGGCCAAAAAGGCATACAGCAACTACGAGGCAATAAAAGGCGGCTATGAGGTTGAAATGAACGACCGCAAGGAGACCAACTTCGATTTTATCGCCAGCTGGAAAAGGAATTTCAACGAAACATGGAGCCTGAACATCCTTGCCGGCGCCAACCGGCTCGAACAGCGTTCGAATTTCATCAATAATGCCACCACCGAGCTCGTTTCGCCTGGCTTGTATACCATTGCCAACGGCGCGCCGGGCACCATCGTTTACAACAGCCAGTGGACGCACAAGCTGCTCTACGGCGTGTATTCTTCGGCGTCCATCGGTTTCAAAAACTTTGCATTTCTCGACCTCACCGCCCGCAACGACTGGTCGAGCACCCTGCCGAAGAGCAACCGGTCGTATTTCTACCCGTCGGCGTCGTTGAGCGTGATCCTTTCCGATGTTTTCACATTGCCTTCCTGGATTTCCCTGGCCAAGTTCCGCGCGGGATCGGCGCAGGTGGGTAACGACGTGGCGCCCTACAGTCTACGCCAGACGTACCTAGCAGATACCGACTGGGGGACGACGAAGCGGATGTACCAGAACGATATTTTGAAAAACAACAATCTGAAACCGGAGATATCGAGCGCTAACGAGATCGGGCTGGACCTGAAATTCCTCAAAAACAGGCTGGGCGTCGAGGGTACTTATTATGTGAGGAACAACAAAAACCAGGTGCTCACGATCGGTATTCCCATCGAATCGGGTTCGAGCAGCAAGCTGATCAATGCGGGGCTGGTACAAAGCCGGGGTTTCGAGCTGGGCATTCATGCAACGCCCGTCGAAGGGCGGAATTTCAATTGGGATGTGAATGTGTCGTTCACGCGCAACCGCACGCGGATCAAGCGTCTGGCTGAGGGTATTACCTACTTTTCATTCAACTCGTACAGCGGCGCGGAGGTGCGCACGTACGTGGGCGGCGACGTGGGCGACATTTATCAGCAACCCATGCTGAAAGTGACCGACCAGAACTCGCCCTACCATGGCTATCCGATCCTGACAAGCGGCGGTTTGTACCAGACCGACACCGACATTAACCATATCCGGAAGATCGGTAACTACAATCACGACTTCCTGATGGGCATTCAGCAGACGTTCCGGTACAAGAATTTCAGCCTTTTTGCGAACATCGACTGGCGCCAGGGCGGCTCGTTTTATTCCAACACGATGATGTTCCTCGGCAACAACGGCCAGCTCGAAGAATCGCTCTCCGGCGTAGCTTACGACCGGAATATCCCCATCGACCAGCAAATCAAGGCCAATCCGGAGGCATTTCTGGGCAAATGGGTTGGCGGCCGGAATGCGGAATATGGCGGTTTCGACGCCTGGACGGGCACCAAAAAGGACACGCGCGTGCAGGATGCAAGCTTTAATGTGGGCGTGCGGACGGCCAAAGATGCGGAAGGCAACACCACCTACATCGAAAACCTGGGTGGCGCCAACACCGTTTGGCTCGATCCATTCAATGCCTACCGCTATTCCACACGGCCGTTCCCGAGCGAAAATATGTACAGCGCGACCTACGTGAAACTCCGCGAGATCGCTATCACCTACCATTTGCCCAAGACATTGACCGACAAGCTGAAATTGCAGAATGCGTCGGTGTCGATCGTTGGCAACAATCTCTACGAATGGACGGCGGCGGGCGTGAGTATCGACCCCGAGCGTGCATTCAGGCAGGATGGCTCGGCGTGGATGCAGGGTGTTGAATATTATAATGTAATGCCGTGGACGGGCTCGGTGGGCTTGAAGCTGAATGTGGATTTTTAAACGATTGTGATCATGAAAATTTCAAAAATCATATATAGTGCGGTAGCCGTAATGGGCCTGCTGCTGATGAGCTGCGAGGATTTGAGCGAGGTGAACGAAAACCCGAACAGTCCCGAGGAAGTATCGCCCAATTACATCATGAGCTACGTGCTCACGCATTCGGCCCGGGCGTATTATGCGCTGGGCGCGGAAGGTTCCGAGCTCTCGGGCGCCATGCAGTACATTCAGATGGGGACCAATGAAGGTGCGACGAAAATTAACCAGTATGGCTGGTCGGCGGCGAGTTGGTCGGAATATTATAATATCCTGAAAAACAACGACCTGATGTACCAGGCTGCCGTGCGCGACAATAATCGTTTCTTTCAGGCGATAGCCCTAACGATGAAGTCGTTCGTATTTGGATTAATGACGGACCTTTTTGGCGATATTCCCTACTCGGAAGCGCTGCAAGCCGCCAGTGAACAATATTATCCCCAATACGACAGCCAGCCCGACGTGTACAAAGGCATTCTCACCGACCTCAAAACCGCTTCCACCTTGCTGGGTAGCCTCGGTACAGCCGATGTGGTGAGCGCAGGTTCGGATGTGCTCTACGGGGCAAAAGCTGCTAACTGGCAGAAGTTTGCGAATGCATTACGGATGCGCTACGCATTGCGGCTGTCGGCGAAAAAAGCCGAGGCGGCAGCGGCCGGCATCGACATTGTTGCCGAGTTTAAGGACGCTGCAAGTGCCACATTCACTGCTAATTCCGACGATGCTTCCCTCGCATTTATCGGAACTACGAGAGATAACTCCGCTACGGGCGGCCAGCTCAATGCTAGCAATCCTTTGTATTATATCAAACCCTCGAAACCGTTTGTCGACAAGCTCACAACCCTCGGCGATCCCCGCCGCGATCGCTGGTTCCAGCCTGTTTTGAACAAATGGGACGCGAAAACAACCACCGCCACCGACAAAACGGTCACAAATGCATTTGGTGAAACGTTTTCGGTGAAGTACATGCCGGCCAGGACGGCCAATGTGGATACGTCGCTGTATGTAGGCTTGCCGGTGGGCCTGGCGATTGTGGATGCGAGCGCCTACAATAAGGGTGACGACGGCACGGCCTACAACCCCGAGCGCAGCCCCTACATTTCGTTCCTGCATAACCGGTATCGCGCCAATAGCGAGGCCTATGTGAAAATGAACCTGATTACGTATGCCGAGGTCGAGTTTATGCTGGCCGAAGCTGCGCTGGACGGGAGCTGGGGCATTGCCGGCACGGCGGAGGAGCATTACAAAAGCGCTATCAAAGCATCGCTCGACAAGTACAATGCGCAGGTGGCGGGCGGTTTTAGTTTTGATAAATATTATGCGCAGAATGCTGTAAGCCTCACTTCGGCTTCCAACAAGCTGGAAAGGATTTCGGAACAGAAATGGATCGCGGGCTGGCTGGGCATCGAGCCGTGGTTCCACTGGCGGAGAACGGGCTTCCCGGCGCTCAAAACAGGCCCGGCGGCACAGTTCGGAGCGGCTATCCCCGTGCGCTTCGTGTACCCGATCGCCAATGCGGACGTCAAATACCTGGTGAATTACAATGCGGCGGTGGAAAAACTGGAAACGACCAGTTTTGTGCCGACCGGGCAGAGTAGGGACCATCAATATTCAAAAATGTGGCTGCTGAAAGGTACTTCGGCGCCCTGGTAACCAAGCGGCTCAGGCCGGTTTTTAGTATGTATTTAAAAAGCAGTATTTCAAAAATTATTACAACGGGTACATTGGCCCTGTGGGCGCTGACGGTTTCGGCACAGAATCCGGAACGCTACGCGCCCACAGCCACGCCCGACCGCATTGTACTCAACGTTACGGCCGATCCGTCGACGTCGATGGCAGTCAATTGGCGGACTTCCGATGCTGTGTCGGAAAGTTTCGCCGAATTCGCGGTGGCAGAGGCCGATCCGCGGTTTGTGTCAAAGGCCAAAAAACTCAAAGCCCGAACGGAAAAGCTAGTTTGGGAGGATACGCCGGCGGCCCATTACCATTCCATTACCTTCGAAAACCTGCAACCCGGTACCAAATATGCGTACCGGGTGGGCGGGGAGCAGGGGTGGAGCGAGTGGATCCATTTCACCACCGCCGGCTCGCGCGAGCAGAAGCTTACGTTTATCTACTATGGTGATGTTCAGGTGAATATCTCATCGTTGTGGTCTCGCGTGGCGCGTGAGGCGTATGCGAAGGCGCCTGATGCGCGCCTGGCCATCTACGCGGGCGACCTGATCAACAAAGCCAACCGTGACGTCGAATGGGGCGACTGGTTTCAGGGCGGCGGGTTTATCCATTCCATGATCCCCGCATTCCCGACACCGGGTAACCACGACCATTTCGATACCCCGGAAGGTATTAATACGACGTCGGTATTCTGGCGGCCGCAGTTTACACTGCCTGAAAACGGGCCGAAGGGGCTGGAAGAGACCTGCTATTATTCTGATGTTCAGGGTGTAAGGTTCGTTTCATTAAACTCGGATCAGGTAGATGTTTCCGAAAAATGGACACAGGTACAGAAAGAGTGGCTGGAGGGCATTTTAAAAAATAATCCTAATAAATGGACGGTGATCACCTTCCACCACCCGATTTTTTCTCCCAAAACCACGCGTGACAACAAGCGCATGCGAGAGACTTTCAAGCCCTTGTTCGATCAGTACAAGGTGGACCTCGTGCTGCAAGGCCATGACCATACCTACGCACGGGGAATGGTCAATATCCCGATGAGCGAAAAAGGCGCGGAGTCGGGCACGATGTACGTCGTGTCGGTAAGCGGCCCGAAGATGACGGATTCAAACGTCGACAAGGCTGCCTGGATGGACCGCTCGGCCATTTACACCCAGCTTTTTCATGTGGTGAATGTGGAGGGCGAAAAGCTTTCATTTGATACCTACACCGCCACCGGCGAGCTGTACGATGCATTTGATTTAATTAAACAAAAAGGAAAGACCAACCGCATCGCCGAACGTGCACCAGTCAATGCAGAAGAATTTCCCGCCGAGATCGTCAAATTCAAAGCATATGAAAGGAATCCGCTTTTTAAAGGGACGGGCGATCCGAAAACCTGGGACGAGAAAATCCGCGAGCGCGGGTACATTCTCCGCGAAGGAAATAAGTATTAGATGTGGTACACCGGCTATACCAAAGCCACGGGCAATGACATGAAATATCTCGGCCTGGCTACTTCCGACGACGGCATCAAATGGACGCGCTACGCGAAAAATCCCATTCACAGCACATTATGGGTGGAGGATATGTGTGTGTTGAAGGAGGGAAATACCTACTATATGTTCGCCGAAAGCAAGGACGATATCGCGCACTTGCTCACGTCCACAGACCGCATCCACTGGAACGACCAGGGCGCGATCGACATCCGCCTCAAAAACGGCTCGCCCATCAGCAAAGGTGCGTACGGAACGCCTACGATCTGGAAGGAAAAAGGTATCTGGTACCTCTTCTATGAACGGAACGACGCAGCCGTTTGGCTCGCGACCAGCAAGGATTTGAAGGTTTGGACAAACGTACAGGACGAGCCGGTACTGAACGCCGGGCCGGAAAAGTACGACGCATTCGCCGTCGCTTTCAACAAGATCATTCAGCACAAAGGCCTTTATTATGCCTATTACCATGCCTCGGCGTTCAAAGACTGGCGCGAGTGGACGATGAATGTGGCCGTTTCCAAAGACCTCGTTCATTGGAAGAAATATGAGGGCAATCCCATTGTCGGCAACGATTCTTCCAGCGGATTCCCGGTGTTCGATGGCAAACAATACCGGTTTTACACCATGCACCCCGATGTACGGGTTTACTTTCCCGAAAAATAGAATGCCTCTCTATGATTTTAAAGCATTGTGACACGGTCACGATGCTTTTTTTTATTTAAAATTGAAAAAAAATGCCAGCGATCGCCACGGTTGAAATGCCCATTCGTGTCTCTGTTAATGGAAATGCGAAAACGCTGCATCTACTTGCCAATCAGACACCGGTTATGAAGAGATATTTATCCATAGGTTGTTTCTTACTGCTCGCGGCATGGCAGTTCGGTTGTTCGAAGGAAGATCCCAAGCAGGATCCCAAACCCGATCCTATTCGTCTGGACCGCGACACGGTTTCAGCTTTGCTCACCAGAACTTCGTTCTACATCACCGACGCGTGGCGGTTTGCCGGCAAGGATTCGGTGGATATGTTCAAGGCCGATACGCTGCTGAGGCTTTATAGGAACGCCGCATTCCTGAACTTTTACATCGAGAAAGGCAACGGGCAAATCATGTTTCACGGTGGCGGAAGCCCGATCCCTAACACGGAAATTCCCGGCAATGCATTGACATTCAGTTTGAACATCCGCATATTCCTCCCCACGGAAATGAATTTGAAATGGAATGAGGAAATGGGCACGCTGGGCGTCGAGACGATGAGGACAACCACGTATTTCCCGATGATCGTCCCCGGCAAAAAAGGCTACCTCGATCCGGCCAGTTTCAATGTGGATATGTCCATGGAAGAAGCGAAAACCGCGGTCGTCAAACCCGGTATGCGGTTTATTTACGAAGACGACGATCCGAAACTGGGCAAAGTCACCTATAAAATTACGATGAGGCCGATGTACCAGTATTACCGCGAGCCCGGCCAGCAAGTGAGCGCAAAGTACGTGGTGTTTCCCTGATTTGATTGATAGTTAGTAGTTTAAATATGAAGTATTGTTTGGTTTTTGCGCTGACGCTTGTGTTGGCTGGTTGTTCCAAAAAGAAAGGCGGTCAGGAGGAGGTTATAACACCTGCCGAGCCGGAGTTGAAAAAAGAAGAGGTGATGACAAACCTGAGCCGCAATCCCTACCACATTTCTGAGTGGTATGCCGTCAGTGGAAAGGATACGATGTTTTTGAACGCAGACCCGGTCTACGAAGCAGTGATGAAAAATATCTATCTGATTTTTGTGGATGACCAGTGGGTTGAATATTACGCCGGAGAGGGTTTCCCCAACACGGTCTTTCTGGGGAAGGCGGAAACTTTTAACGTCAATCTGCTCTTTTTTCGACCACTTGGCTTAGTGTACCGCTGGGATGAGAACGAAGGGACTATGATCGTGTCGGGTCGTGGAAAGCCCGACGGGTTGCCCGCTCTTTTTCCCGAAGACGTTACGATGAAACTGGATAAAAAAGGATACAGCCGTCTGAAAACATTCGAGGAAGCCAAAGCCAGACGGGTAACCGGAACCATGCGGTTCCATTATCAGCAAGACGGTAAAGACTATACTTTTGTGTTGAAGCAAATGTGGCCCTACGCAGACGGCTCGTCGCCCAAACACACCCTGTACGTTGTTTTTTAAATGAAGACTATGAAGCCCTTCGCACTGATAATCGTACTTGCAATAGCGCTTTCAGGTTGCAATAACCTGAACGACCTGCGACCGGAGGACCCCAGCAAGGTGATCCCGCAAATGGTTGTGAATGTGGTGAAAGATAAGTTCCCGAAAGCCGAAGACCTGGTGTTCAAGCCCGTGCTCGAAGATCAAATCTGGGAAGTGAAACTGAAATCGGATGCCGACCGCTATTCATCACTGGTGGATCACGGTAAAATGTGGGAAACGTTCAAGATAATGCCCGACGGCGTGCCCTCGACCTTGCAGGAGCCGCTGAAAAAAACGGCATTCGGAGACGGCGTCTTGTCGGCATATTCCACGGCTCATTTTGCTACGACGTCCAAAAACAAACTGATTTACAATTATAAAGGAGAGAATTATTCGTTCCGATGGGATGGGGTTAATCCTATTGCAAATAGCTCTGCTGCGTTTGACCCAATTCTCTACCGGATCACAACCTACGAACTTAATGACCTGCCCGGGTTTGTGAAGGACACCATTGCAGCCAATCCGGATATGCGGTTTACGGTGGGTTATACCTGGGTACGGATGGATGAAACGAAGCACTACCATGTCTTCACCCGCCAGCAAAAAGGTGATCGGTTCGAAACAGTATCGATGCTGTTTGACGACCGGGGCAAGCTGAGATGGAGCAGCACGTTTTTTTCGAGCCTGGGTAATCTCAGCACCAATTCTAACCTCGAAACGGTTCCGGCTGAAATAAAGCAACAACTCGACAGCCTCCCGGAACTCGCCGGCTATGAGTTTGAGAGGAAGCTGATCAACAATGTGAACGGCCTCACAAGCTACTACATCACGGTTACCGTCGGCAGCTTTTCGAAATGCGAGCTTTATTTCGATAAGGATTTTAATGTACTGAATAAAACTTACACTGTATTATTATACCAATAAATATTAATTAACTAAGTTTAAGTAAGTTCCTGAGCCAACGTTCCCTAATGAAATTCTTTCTCTCCAAAAAATACGACAGCGTCGCCAGCCTCGTCAAGGCCTGCCAGAAGCAGGACCCGAGGGCGCAGACCGTATTTTACGAGCGCTACAAGGCCAGGATGACGGGTATCTGCCGGCGTTATGCCAAAACCGTCGCAGAGGCCGACGATATTTTCCAGGATGCATTTGTGAAGGTTTTCAACAGTATCAACGACCTGAAAGACCCTGAAGCGGTGGACGGCTGGGTGAAAGTGACGGTGATCCGGACGGCCATTAATTATTATAACCGAACCACCAAAAACGAAGAACTTCACAGCTCGCTCGATGGCGTGGAGTGGCATGTCGAATCGGATGATTATGTGCGGATGATCGACCAGATGAACGTCCGCGACGTGGTGGACCTGATCAACGAGCTGCCGGATAAATACAGGACGGTGATCAACCTGCACCTTATCGACGGCTATACACACACCGAAATTGGTGAAATGTTGTCCATGTCGGACGCCACGGCCCGGTCGCAGTTCATGAGAGGACGTAACCTGCTAATGAAAAAATTGGAACTAAAAGGAATAGTGCACCATGAAAACTTCTGAGGATAAATTCAACGAAGCGCTGCACGACGTCCTCAAACGCAAATTTGATGACTATGAAGAGCAGCCCAACCCGACCGCGCTCGACCGCATACGTGCACGCATCAAGCCCGCACGTACGGGAAGATATTGGTGGTTTACCGGCGCGCTGGTACTGATTTCGGTCTTCGGGATACTTCTCAGCCGCATTACCGGCGAAAACCAGGCAACATTCGGAGTGCCGGCGAGCGTCCGGGCGCATGCATCGGTGGCGGCACCTTCGCCCGCACGAAGCATTACAAGCGCGACGGAGAGTGCCGCGGATGCTGTTCCCGAAATAGCTGCGCATTCTTCGAAACCGCGTCTTGCCGTAAAAGTG
>CBIHPQ010000108.1:0-16489 GCA_966211825.1 uncultured Dyadobacter sp.
AGCAAGCCCAGCGTTACGCGCACGGCATGGCGGAAATGACTCGATTTCAATGAAAGGTTATCGAGCAGAATGCGGGGATGGTAGTCTTGCTTCGGTGTAAAATCTTCCGCTTCGACGGTCAGTTTGTAGTTGCTGCTAACGTCCGCTTCGTATTTCGTCGCCCTGTGAAGCTTTTTCACGCGTTCGGTGACGTCCTGCAAGCTGTTGAGGATCTGCCGGAGCATGATGAAATCCTCCATGTTATCATGGTTCATCTTGTGCTCGCGCATACGCTCGAACGCACGCTGGCATTTGTTGAACGCCTCGTCGAGATCGTGGCGCGGGTGTGACGCATAGCCGGTCTGCACCGCCAGGCCGATCTGCTGAATTTCGGCGGCAAGCCAGGTAATGTAGGTTCCAAAAAGCCGCAGCACCTTGGTATGGTCAAATGCCCGGTGCATGTTGGCGTAGTTCTGCTGCGAATTGAGTATCCTTTCAAAAAGGTCGATGCTGTCGAGGAACATCAGCATCAGTATGCGGCTTTTCGTGGTCGATTCCGTGACTATTTCCCTTGTTTTGAATAGAATTTCGCGCAGGTTCTCGTGATTTTCGCGAAGTATCACCTGCTGGTGCACCATCCGGTTGAAAAGCTCGTCATAGTTGGGATTCGCGAAATAGTAGCCTGCCTTGATAGAAAGCAACTTGCCCAGCTCCACAAAATTCTCCCCTAAAAGCTGTTGGATAAGCTTGTAGGGCAGAAGCTTTTGCAGCACCATAAACAATATGAAGTACCAGATCCCGCCTGCTGAAAATATCGCCGCCGTCCTGAATACCATGTCGCCGCTTAGGTGGTCATCAATATTAAATACAAAAACAAGGAGGGAAATGAGCCCGATGCTGTTCACGCGGTTGCCATATACGCCTACCAGCGAAAAGAACATCCCGAAAACGATAATTTCAAGAAAAATAATGAAATGGAAGTGCCGGAGATAGCCTGTAATGCACGCCACGACGAAGCAGGTCGCAATGGCGACGAGTAATGCATTCCGCCGGCGGTGATAAGGGCCGGGGTTATCGGTGCCGCCAATGAGCAGCGTGCCGAGGGGAAAGGCGATCATCTCGCTCAGGATGCCGTAATGCTGAAAAATGAGGCTAGGGATGATCGTCCCGAGGGTTAGACGTACACCGGTCGACAGGTAATGGCTGGAAATAAACTTTTTGAACTCGTCGAGGTAATTCATGGAATCATGTCACGGTGTACTATTGCAATACTACTATTTTAAAATTCGCAACCCAACAAAAGGTGTACCAAATTTTAATGCCCGCTCAGGGATGCAGAGCTGTCCGGCCTGGGCTGTTTTTTGTATATTTGGAAGGGATTAGGAGAAGTGAACCGGAGAAAATTTGGAATGTTCCCCTAATTTACGAACCATCGTGATCCCGTTATAGTTCTATTTTAGTTCGACTTCAACCAAAAGTTTTCCTATTTTGAGAAAAAGGATCAGACGTAACGCAAGATTGGTCCGTTACGTAGTTTACAAAGAGACACTGATTGACTTTAAAGACCATTTCTGGACTTTCCTTGGCTCTTTCCTCGGTATCGGGCTCATTGGCTTGCTCAATGATCAGCAATTCACCGATTCCGACTCGTTATTCCTCATCGGCTCCTTCGGGGCCTCGTCGGTACTTATTTATGGTATCGTCAACAGCCCGCTCGCACAGCCGCGCAACCTCATAGGTGGGCACGTGATATGCGCACTCGTGGGCGTGACGGTCCACAAAATTATTCCGGACCATATCTGGCTGTCGTCCGCTTTTGCGGTTTCGGTATCCATTGTATTAATGCAGGTAACCAAAACCTTGCATCCTCCTGGCGGTGCCACGGCGCTGATCGCGAATATCGGTTCTGAAAAAATCAAGGCGCTGGGTTATATGTATGTGATCAGCCCGGTACTCAGCGGCGTGCTGATCCTGCTGTTCGTAGCGGTAATGGTGAACCGTTTTGCGGCGCACCGCAAATACCCGGCCAACAGAAACTGGTACAAAGTGTGGGAACGGAAGTATTTCACCAGGGTTTAAAACAAAAATAGCTGCTCTTTCGGGCAGCTAATTTTGTAAGATAGGAAAACTATATATTATTCGTCGTGACCGATTTTGCTGATCGCCTTGTCGATTTCGTAAAGACCGGTGCCATCTTCGCCAATTACATCAAATAGCTCGATTGCGCGGCGGGCGTTATCTTCTTCCTCGATCTGCTCGCTTACGAACCATTGCAGGAAGTTTTCAGTGCCGTAATCTTCTTCCCTGCGCGCGGCAGTGACAATGCGGTTGATCGATTGCGTAACAGCGATCTCACTCTGCAATGCTGTTTCGAATACGCTTCTGAATGTAGGATACTCCTGTTTCACACCTGAAACTTCGGGAGAAACCGCCGTGCCGCCTACTGTCATCAGGTAGTTGAAGATTTTCAGCATGTGCCCGCGCTCTTCGTCGGATTGTTTCAGGAAGTAATGGGCGCTGCGCTTGAAACCGTTGCGGTCACACCACGACGCCATAGCGAGGTATTTGGCAGAAGCTTCCGCTTCCATCTTTACCTGGTTGTTCAAAAGTATCTCTATTTCCTCTTTGAGGGAAGTACGTGCTCTGAGTAAGTCTTTCATGATATTGCTTGTTTATTCGTGTCTTAACAAGTGCAAATATCATGCGAAAGTTCAGCATTCCAAATCGTTTTAGAAATTTGGAAACGGTCTAATATAGTCTGAATGAGTTATTTAGACTAATTCTTGTTCTGTATAAAGCACCTGGTGAAGCATGGAATTGAGCTCGATCGCGAAGTGCGTGCCGTTCACAAGCTCACGAAGCTGGATCACTTCACAGAGCGTCATTTTGTGGCCGATATTGAGTTGGGGAGCCTCAACGAACTCATAGTCAGATTCATCCGACAGATCGAAAATTTTGCTGTGGATGTCGATGCTATTGATAAACCTGCGAAAATTCAAAAAATCCAGGATCTTAAAAGGAGCTTTGATTTCGCCAAAGTGAAGAATGATACGGGAAGTTAAATCACACTGAACGCTGTAACCTTTCGCGGTACTGAACAATTCATTTTGGGTATTCACTGACGGCAAGGAATTTGAATCGTGGAAATTGTTACACAAAGATAAATTCAAACTTCTTGTCAAGCAAGTTTATTTGTAAACAATCTAATTAAAACGATAGCCGCCGGGTTATACGGAAGGTAAGCTGACCGTTTTTTGAGATTTGGCGAAATGGGTGATGGCTGTGCGATCTACTTTTTTCTCCGCATACCACATATCGTAATTTGTTTGCAGGTTAATCCAGAATTGGGAGGAATTGCCGAATGCCTCCGAAAGTTTCACGGCCATTTCGGCTGTAATACCGGATTGCTCATTGACGATGGCCGATAAGCTGCTCCGACTGATCCCTAGTCCTTTCGCAACTTCGGTGATGGTGAGGCCACGCTCCGCAATGTATTCCTCTTTTAATATTTCTCCCGGATGTACCGGCGGCAAGTTTCTTTTGATCATAGCTTTCAATGGTAATCGAGGTAATCTACATCATGAATATCACCATTTTCAAACCGGAAAATGATCCGGAAATTAGGAGAGACCTTGACCGACCAGAATTCATCAAGTTCTCCTGTTAGTTTATGAACTCCCGATCCGAGCATCAGAATATCTTCCACACAAGAGACGGCATCCAGCTGGTCGAGGATGCGGTTGATCTTTCTGAAATACGGAGCCGGCAATTTGGCGCCATTACCATCGCGGTAAAATGCCAGCAATGCTTTATGCCGGATGGAAACAATCATAATATAGTGTGTAAAAATATAGTATCGCCGTCAGTATAAACCAACGACGATTTGACATCAATTCCCGGCCTTCGCCCAGTTATCGCGTAATGTCGATGTCCGGTTGAATACCAGTTTCTCAGCCGTACTGTCGGGGTCTTTGGCGAAATAGCCTTTGCGGAGGAACTGGAATGATTCGCCTTCCTTCGCTTCCAGCAATGCAGGCTCTGCATGGCCGGTGATGGTGTGCAACGAGTCCGGATTGAGGTAATCTTTAAAATCGCCATCTTCCGACGATGGGTCTTCCACCGAAAACAGGCGGTCGTATAGCCGCACTTCTATCTCAACGGCGTGAGCCGCGGAAACCCAGTGCAATGTTCCTTTTACATTAATACCGGTCGTATCTTGTCCGCTTTTGCTGTTTTCAATATAAGTACAGCGAACTTCGGTGATTTCTCCGTTTTCATCCTTGACAAAATCATCGCACTGGATAATGTACGCGCCTTTGAGACGCACCATTTTGCCGGGCGCAAGGCGGAAGTATTTTTTCGAGGGGGTTTCCATGAAATCCTCTTTCTCGATGAAGATCTCGCGTGTGAAAGGAATATCGCGGTTGCCTGTGGAAATATCTTCCGGGTTGTTTTCGCTGTGGCACATTTCGGTGACGCCCTCCGGGAAGTTGGTAATCACCACTTTCAGGGGATCGAGCACTACCATGCGGCGTAATGCCTGCTTGTTCAAATCCTCACGGACGCAGAATTCCAGCAACCCTACATCTACCATATTTTCACGCTTCGCGACGCCGATGCGGTCGCAGAAATCGCGGATGGCGAAAGCGGTATAACCTCTCCGGCGCATTCCGCTGATCGTCGGCATACGCGGGTCATCCCAGCCGCTGACGTGGCGTTCCTGCACCAGTTGGAGCAGTTTACGCTTGCTGGTAACGGTATAATTCAGGTTACGGCGTGCAAATTCGTATTGATGCGACGTGTAAATGCCCAATTTCTCGATCAGCCAGTCGTACAACTCCCGGTGCGGGGCAAATTCCAGCGTACAGATCGAATGCGTAACGGTTTCGATGGCGTCGCTTTGCCCGTGCGCGAAGTCGTACATCGGGTAAATGCACCATTTATCGCCGGTCCGGTGATGGTGTGCATGTTTGATCCGGTAGAGGATCGGGTCGCGCATGAGCATATTGATATGCGCCATGTCTATTTTTGCACGCAACGTCCGGCTTCCGTCGGGGAATGCACCGCTTTTCATTTGTTCGAAAAGTGCAAGATTTTCCTCTACGCTCCGGTTGCGGTAAGGGCTGTCCTTACCAGGTTCGGTTGGCGTCCCTTTTAAGGCGGCAATTTCCTCGGAAGTGGAGTCATCCACATAAGCAAGGCCTTCCTGTATCAGCCTGACAGCGTAGCCGTAAAGGGTGTCGAAATAGTCGGAAGCGTAGTTCTCGTTTTCCCATTCGAAACCCAGCCAGCGGATGTCATTCTTGATATTTTCAACATATTCGGTGTCTTCGGTCACCGGATTAGTATCGTCAAATCGCAGATTGGTATAACCCGGAAATTTCTTGGTCAGCCCGAAATTCAGGTAAATGCTCGTAGCATGCCCAATGTGCAGATAGCCATTGGGTTCGGGGGGAAAGCGTGTAATAATCTGGGTATATTTTCCTGATTGCAGGTCAGCGTCAATAATCTCCTCGATAAAATTCAGGCTTTTCTCTTCTTTTTTCTCTTCCGTAATCATACTAAAATGAAATTTTCCAATTTTCAAAGTTAACCTTCTTCCTGCAAATTCCGCAATCGCCCGGCTGAAATCGTAAATCCCGAGGTTTGGCTTAATTTTGCAGAATGCGCTATTTCCTAGAATTCAGTTATCGCGGCACGGCCTACAACGGCTGGCAAAAACAGAACAATGCATTGGGCATCCAGGAAGTGCTGGAAGAAGCCCTTGCAAAAATCCTGAGAATGTCCGTTGAGCTCACCGGCAGCAGCCGTACCGACGCAGGTGTCCATGCAGAACAACAATTTGCCCATTTTGATTTAACAGAAGCCGTCGGCGATGCAGATCTGCTGGTTTATAAACTGAACGCGCTCATCCCCAGAGATGTGGCGGTCCAGCGCATCATTCCGGTGGGAGATGAAGTGCATTCCAGGTTCGCGGCCACACACCGGAAATATGAGTACCGCATTACCTATCAGAAAAACCCCTTCCTGACGGACCTCGCCACACAAATGCGGCGAAACCTGGATATAGCCCACATGAATGAAGCGGCCGCGCTGCTGCTGGTCCATAACGATTTTGAAAGTTTCAGCAAGATCCACACGAATGTCAACAACTTCCGCTGCACGATCACCGAATCTCGCTGGGAGGAGTCGGAGGAAATGCTCGTGTTCCATGTCAAGGCGAACCGTTTCCTCAGGGGCATGGTACGGGCGCTGGTAGGAACGATGCTGGACGTGGGGCGCCAGAAAATATCGGTCAACGATTTTGAGCAGATTATCCTTTCCAGGAACAGAAAAAATGCCGGAGCGCAGGCCCCGGCAGAAGGATTGTTTCTGGTGGAAGTCGGTTATCCCGAGTCGCTGTTCCGTTAAATGCTGTCTTTGGTCTGCACATTATTGACCAGCCTGAAAATGCCCAGCGGGTTCCGGTTCTTCAACTCATCGGGCAGTAATGCATCCGGCCAGTTCTGAAACGATTGCGGACGCACGAAACGCAGTATCGAATGCCTGCCCACGGAAGTGAATTTCGAATCCGCAGTAGCCGGGAACGGTCCGCCATGGTGGATGGAAGGGCAAACTTCCACGCCGGTAGGGACGCCGTTCATGATAAACCGGCCGGAAATCTTCGCGAGTTTCCGTACGATTCCCGGGTATTGGGTTACCTCCGTTTCCTCGGTGATCAATGTGGCAGTTAGCTGGCCTTTCAAATGCAATACGGCGTCATAAAGCTCTTCGGTATCCTCGCAGACAATCAGTAATGAGAACGGACCGAACACTTCTTCGTGGAGTTTGGGATTCGCAATGAAATCTTTCCCGGAAACCACTGCAATGGACGCTGCCGCCTGATTTTCGCCTTCTGCACGTTTATCGGAGACCGCCAATGCCGAAACATTCGGCTGTTGCAGCGCTTCGCCGCGTAACTTATTGTAATTTTTGCAAATACCCGCAGTAAGCATGGTGGCCGAAGGAGTGTTTAAAATTTCTGTCTGATAGGAATTCTGAAACACATCGAGCCCTTCCGATTTTGTAATAAATACTAACCCAGGGTTTGTACAAAACTGGCCGGCACCCAGGCTGACAGAACCTGCCAGTGTCTTGCCCAGCTCAGCTGCATGCGCTTTCAGGTATCCGGGAAGCACGACGATCGGGTTCACGCTACCCATTTCCGCAAACACGGGAATCGGTTCTTCACGCTCCTGCGCAAGCCGGTACAACGCCATTCCGCCTTTGTAGGAACCCGTAAAGCCGACAGCCTTACTGGCCGGATGCTTCACCAGGGCTGTCCCAACTTCAAAACCATCATCATAAAGCATCGAAAACGTGCCTTCGGGCATACCTGTGCGCTCGGCCGCGCGTACGATCGCCTGCGCCGTGAGGTCGCTTACGCCCGGGTGCGCGGTGTGGGCTTTCACAATCACCGGGTTACCAGCCGCTAATGCAGGCCCGGTATCAACACCGGCCACAGAATAGGCAAAAGGAAAGTTGCTTGAACCAAATACGATTACCGGGCCGATGGGTACCAGCATTTTGCGGATGTCGGGCTTCGGAGCAGGCGACCTCTCCGGCAGGGCGGTGTCGATCGAAGCCTCCACCCACGAGCCTTCCCGAAGGAGTTCTGCGAATTGGGTAAGCTGGTTAATAGTCCGTGCGCGTTCGCCTTGCAACCGGGCAATGGGCAATCCGGTTTCCAAATGCGCCCGTTCGAGGAGCTGGTCGCCCAGCGCCATAATCTCTTCCGTAATCGCGATCAGGAAAGCCGCGCGTTCGGCGGCGGGTATTTGTGAATAAGCGTCGAATGCCTGGTCGGCCAGGGCCATGGTCTTATTTACTTCCCCGATGGTGGCGCAACGGAAGTTCTCGGGAAGATAACTGTCGGTTGCCGGAGCGTAAGCCTGGAAGTGCTTTTCGCCTTCCGACGACAATGCATATCCTATGATGTTCTTACCTTGAATGCTGGTCATTGCAATGATGCGGAATAGTGGTTTGCTTAAAAAACAAAAGTTTGTGCCATCCATGGACGACACAAACTTATAATGTTGAAATAGTAAATTCTACTGGTGTAAATGCTGTTAAAGCAGTCTTCCGATGATGTCGTCCACCGAAATGCCTTCTGCTTCGGCCTTGAAATTGCGGATAATACGATGGCGCAGCACCGGTAATGCGACGGCCTGTACGTCTTCGATATCCGGAGAATATTTGCCCGAAAGCAATGCATTACATTTAGCAGCCAGGATAAGCGCCTGCGAAGCCCGTGGGCCAGCGCCCCAATCGAGGTAGTCGTTGGTATCCTTAATGGCGAGACTGCCTTTCGGCCGTGTCTTGTGCACCAGTTTTACCGCATATTCGATCACATGGTCGGTAACAGGTACGCGGCGTACGAGGTGCTGGAAGTCGGTGATCTCCTCGGCGCTGATTACTTTCTGAACCTGGTAACGGCTGTCGTTCGTCGTGTTCTTGACAATATTAACCTCTTCTGCATACGAAGGATAGTCGAGCTGTATCATGAACATAAAGCGGTCGAGCTGGGCTTCGGGCAGGGGGTAGGTACCTTCCTGTTCGATGGGGTTTTGCGTAGCCAGTACGAAAAACGGCCTGTCGAGCGAATGTTTGGCACCGGCAATGGTCACCGAATATTCCTGCATCGCTTCCAGCAGCGCCGATTGCGTCTTGGGCGGCGTCCGGTTAATCTCGTCCGCCAGAATGATATTCGCGAAGATCGGGCCTCTGATAAATTTGAAATTCCGGTTCTGATCAAGTGTCTCAGAGCCGAGAATGTCGGAAGGCATCAGGTCGGGCGTAAACTGGATCCGGTTGAAGTTCAGGTCGAGCGAGGAAGCGATGGTCTGGATCAGAAGCGTTTTTGCGAGCCCCGGAACGCCCACCAGCAGGCAATGCCCCTGGCAAAAAATGGCGGTGAGCAGTCTTTTAACAACTTCGTCCTGTCCGATAATCACATTCCCGATCTCATTCCGGATTTTCTCATAAGCTACTTTCATAGCTTCGGCAGCTTCAACGTCCGATGAATACTTCACGTTATGTTTTGGTTAGATTTTCAACTCGTTTAAAAGCAATGATTACCGCCTTAGCCCGCTATAAATCGTCGGCATTGGCGGCCAGTCCCAGTACTTTGCAGTTTCTGTATTCGGGTTCTATGCTGATGTAAACGTCGCCCTGCGCCTTTTTAAACCATTCTTCCAGCGCATTGTTCCGCTTGTTGTTCAGCACGATCTGCGAAAGTTTTTCGTAATCGTCGTGGAGGTTAGCGGTATGCGGTTCCGATTTGCTTTTGTACCAAAGGATACGCATTGCGCTGCTGCCGTCTTCCAGGCGGTATGAAACCGGCAAACTCAGGTCGCCTACTTTCATGGTGTCGATCGCAAAATACAGTGCTGGGTCCATCGAAGCGTCGAGTGTCAGTTTGGACTGGGCGGTGCTTCTGTCCTGGATAAGTCCGCCCGATTCTGCCGTTTCCTTGTCGTCGGAGTTATCCAATGCCGCTTTCGCGAATTTTAATGTGTCACTTTTAATGAGTGTGCGGAGGCTGTCGAGCGCGCGGGTCGCCTGGGTCATGTCCGTGCCCTTGTTGTAGTCCGGGCGAAGGAGAATGTGCCTTGCATGGTATTCCGCACCCCTTGTTTCGAGGAGTTTGATGAGGTGAAATCCGAATTGCGATTCAATGACCCCCGACATTTCTCCGGGTTTCAGGGCCAATGCGGCACCCTCAAATTCCGGTACCATCGCGCCGCGTTTCGCAAAGCCGAGGTCTCCGCCGACTTTGGCCGATCCCAAATCTTCCGAATAGATCTGCGCCAGCATGGCAAAATCTTCGCCTTTTTCGGCCCGCTGTTTCAATTCCAGCAATTGCTGCCTCAGCTTTTCCTTTTGCTCACGGGTAACCGTCCCTTTTTTGACAATATGGCCCACTTCCACTTCGGAAGGAATGTAAGGCAAGCTGTCTTTGGGAATAGAATTAAAGAATTTGCGCACTTCTGCCGGTGTGATCTTCACATTGCCGGAAATCGTCTGCTGCATCTTTTCGACGATCTTCTGGTCTTTTACCTGCTGACGAAGTTCGTTTTTGAGGTTTTCGATGCTTTTGCCATACGCTTCCACAATGTTCTTTTCCGAACCGAAGCGCTGGATCATGTAGTTCATTTTCGCATTCAACTCACCGTCTACCTGCTTGTCTTCCACCGTCACCGAGTCGATCTCCGCTTTGGCAAGGAGCATTTTATTGATGATGAGGGATTCCAGCAGCTGGCATTTTTCCGGCGCGGTCCGTCCTTCGGCCTTGTACTGGTTATACATTTCTTCCAGCTCCGAGTTCAGGATGTAATGGTTATCGACCCTGGCGATGATTTTGTCCAGGCTCACTCCCTGCTGACCTTGTCCGTAGCTTATCACGCTGACCAGCAGCATGAAAGCGGCTATCAAATGAGCCCCGATCCATTTATTTACTTTCATATTGTTCCTTTGTATGCTGATTTGGATTATTGCGGGTTTTATTGAATTAAACTCCTAAAAATGAAACAGATTCGATTTATAAATGCTAAAATACGGCTAACGCTTAATTTTTTCTAATTCCTGTGCATTGACTTTGACGGGGAATTTTTCCTGTAACCTGGCCAGCCATTGCTTTTCCAGTTCTTTCTGGTAATCGTTTATTACTGTTCCGCGCGCTTCCGGAAAAGTTTTGGGGCGCGCCGGATCGATTTTAGCCACATTTGCCCACAAAAAACTTCCGTTACTACTGAACGACTGCTCACCCGCCTGCCATTTTAAACCGGCAAACAATGGGTCGCTTTTCGGAAAATAACCTTCGCGGATCGTTACGGTACCTGGGGTATCCGAGTTATAAACCTTCTCTACGTCGCTTTTCGACTGGCTATAAAACTGGAATGCAACCCTGCGGTTACGCTCCGGCTCGGCCGACTGACGGAATGAACCGTAGTCTTTTTCTATGATACGCAGAATAGGGATGTTTCGTGCATTTAAATATTTAACAACATTGCGGGCGCGGGTCGAAGAAATGATTTCGGGCTCGTCGGCGGAGCGGTATCCGGCTATTTCGACGACATAATCCGCATTTTTTTCCATGATAATATAGAGGTCGTTCAGCGCTTCCAGCTGCTGGTTGCCTATTTCCGAAGAATTAACGGGGAACAGCAGTTCTTTCGATTTCCTTTCGAGCTTGTAAGGGCTTGTCGCCAGCGTCCTTTTTACGCTGTTCAAAGTGTGCGTGTCCTTAGCCGCCACGATGGTCGCGAATGCCCGTTCAGGGTAGTTGTAGCGCTCCTTGTTTCTTTCATAAAAATTGCGCTGCCCGGTAGAATCCGACAGCGATCGCTGCCAAACCTGCTCTTCCATGATCTGCGAAAGCAGTACTCCTTCGCGGATTTCGTTCATCAGGCTTCGGAATTCCGGGTCGGTCTCCTCCAAATGCTCTTTCTCGTATTCAACCAGCGATTCTGTGACATAATCGTTGTAGTAACGCTTGAAAACGACTGCGGGCGACGCGTCTTTCGGGCGGGGCTGCTGCTTGCGTTTGACGTAGTTCAGGAACGATAATGCGTCGTAAGGCTGCTGCCCGATCCGGAATAGGGTAATCGCCGACCAATCGGCTGAAACGGCGCGCTGATAATCCCATTTGCCGGTCCGGAGCGTGCTATCGGCCAATGCGGCTACCTGCTGCCATTGATCTGCGGCTTCCTGCACGGCATACTTCTCGCGAAGCCGTTTCGCATTGGCTTGTTCGATGATTTTACCGCGCGAATCGGTTACCACTTTTTTGCGGAGCGATGGCGCCATGTTGGCTAATGTCTCAATCGGACGTTTTTCGATGAGGCGGATAATGTGCCAGCCGTAGATCGTCAGTACCGGCTTGGAATAGGATTGCACGCGGGTAAGCGCAAATGCCGCTTCTTCAATTTCCGGTACCATCTGGCCGGTCCCGAACATCGGCAGCAATCCGCCGTTTTTCCTCGACTCACGGTCATCGGAATACTTGTCGGTTACCAAATTCCAATCATCGCCGTTTTGAAGTTGCGTATATGCTTCCTCGATTCTCGCTTTGGCAGATTCTTTTTGCGCCGCGGTGGCTGCGGTATCCACCTTCACCATAATGTGGGCGATGCGTACCATGCCCCGGTTGGTGCGGCGGTCGTTGACCTTGATGAGGTGGTAACCCGCTTTCGTTCTGACCGGCTGCGATATTTTGCCAACCGGCAATGTGTAAGCGGCAGTTTCAATAGGGTAGAGCGTCTGGAAAGCCGTGAAATAGCCCAGATCACCCTTTGTAGTCTTTGCGGCGGGGTCTTTCGAGAAACGAGCTGCCATATCGGCAAAGTCGGAGCCTTCTTCGAGCCTTCCGCGGAGAGAAATGGCTGCGCGGTGAGCTTCGAGCGTATCTGCCGGCGAGGCGTCTTCGGACACGCCGATAAGTATGTGCGATGCGCGTACCTCCTGTTTCAGGCGGTTATAAGCCTCGTTGGCCAGTTTTTCGACCAGATCTTTATCAACAAGATGATTTTTGGCCAGCTGATCGCGATAGGAAACGATTTCTTCGCGGTAATCGAGTGTGGTATCTTTTCCGTCGGATTTGGCTTGAAGTACCTTGATTTTCTGGTCGGTGTAAAGTGGAAGGTATTCTTCCGGGGTCAATGCTTTGGTCGAGTCGGATGCGAACTTGTTTTTATTGTAGGAATCCTGGTAATCATCGATGGAAAACTGCTCTTTTCCGATTTCAAGAAGCGGCTGTGTTTCGGCTACCGTTTGCTGGGGTGGGGCCGAGGTTTTACATGCGCTGACAAGGGAAATCGTAACGAGACCAATATGGAACTTAATTTTGGACATTTTCAGAATTTGTAATAGGCTTTCGCTGCTGCTTAGTAAAAACCGCGATAGCGCTCAAATATTGTAAAGCCAGCAAAGTTAGACGCTTTCTGGTCAGGACAAAAAAAAGCGCACAGGCATGTGGTTTACCCGGTCTACATTTCCCCATCCCCGGCGACACAGCTATGGCAAAATTTGCCCACAAAATGCGTCAGAATTTGTAGCCGGTATTTTGAAAAAAGTTTATTAAAAGGGTTTTTATGACTTAATGAGGAATTAGTATTTAAATATCATTAAAGGGCACTCTGACACTGATTTGGGTACAATTTTTTAAGAACTTATTCTACAACGCTTTAAATTATACAGAACATGGAGGAGAGCAAGGGTAACGAGTTCATTCAGATGATCAGGGCGTTATGGAATGAGCAGAAGAAACGGGAAGTCCTGTATCTGGAAGCATTGAAGAAAGATGGTATGGGTCCGTTCAGGCGGGTGCTGAGCCAGGGGCACGTAAGCGCCGTGCTTTTCCAGAAGGAAATTCGTGCTGTGTACGATTATTTCAAATGTTTTCTCAATGATAAGGAGCTGACCGATCAAAACCAGATTGCATCACACGCTTCCCTGCAATTGCTGGAAAATGCAAATGGTAAAGAGGAAGTGGCATCCTGCCTGAAAAAAATTGAGGCTGCGGCGATCCAACTCTACAAGTCGCTCAACCATTATCTCGACAAGGAACCCGAAGCACAACGCCTGATGGATGAGCACCTGAGCCGCACTTCGGAATTTTATGAAATGCTTTCCAAGCTGGAATCAGGTGGTCAGCGCAATTACGGTCTGACGGCCGCGGCCTGATCAACTTCAAACTGATCAGATTTCGTACAATTCAATAGGCAGGTCGTCGGGATCTGCAAAAAAGGTAAACTTTTTGCCAGTGAATTCATCTACCCGTACCGGCTCGGGGAAAATTCCTTTTGCATTCAAATCCGCAATTGCTTCTTCCACATCCGCTACCTGAAATGCGATGTGCCTGAGCCCGCAAGCCTCCGGGCGCGAAACGCGTGCAGGCGGGGAAGGGAAGGAAAACAGTTCGATGATATATAGCCCATTCAGCGAAAGATCGAGCTTATACGAATTCCGCGCTTCCCGGAAAACCTCCCGGTCGATGTTAAATCCAAGAATTTCTGTGTAAAACTGTTTCGATTTTGGATAGTCGGAACAGATGATCGCGATATGGTGTAGAGCTTGCAGTTTCAGCATTTGTAAAGTATTTGAAATAACCCCAAAGATAGGGGCGGAGGTCAGATCTTGATAAAAATCTTCTTTTTATACATCCACCAAAGGATCAGCCATTCAGTCAGCAGGATTAATGCACCGCTGACGAGGGAGGCGTAACCATCTCCAAAGACCGCGTCATAATGCTGGCCTAAATGGATTTTGAACGACCCGCGGATAAAACTGCCAAACCCGTCGGCGATCACGTAGGCTGCGATCGAGTTGGTCCCGATGACGATCAGCGGGAAGAACCAGGATTTCAGGTTTTTGACATCAACGACAAAATAGAATCCTGATAACAGCAAAAAGGCACAGCCGCCGCTGAAAAGTGTCCATGCCGGCGTCCATATGCGCTTCACGATCGGGTTAATGCCCGTAAAATGCAGGAGTAATGCAAGTACGAAAAGTATCCCGGCAGTAATGGTAAACCGTTTCAGCAACCACGCATAAGATGTCGCCGACCTTAGCCATTTTCCTGCAATTAATCCCAAAATCATCGTCCCTAAGGTGGGTATGAAGCTCAATGTACTGTAACCGCCGCCATTAAATTCGAATGGTTGTTCGCGCGGGAGCAGGTTCATAAACCACCTGTCGAATGCCCAGGCTGCATTGGTGTTTTTGTTCCAATGCGCTGCGAAACCTTTGAGGTTATGCTCCCAGTCGGCCGTGTTGCCGGTTTGCGACCAATCGAAGCCGGGGCCGGGGAGCGGGTACAATGCAAAAACGGCGGCATAACCCACGAGAATTACACCCAATGTGCCCCATTGAATTTTTTCAGAAGCAAATCCTAATGCAAAAAGGAACGGGTAGCCAAGCCCTATTTGTGTCAATGTGTCCTCAAATGTAAAATTGGTCTGCTCCGAATGCATGGAGCGGAGAAAAATACCCAGCAATATCAGGATCAGCGACCGGCGGATCGTATGAAACCACATCATCGAAACCGACTGGTCCTTGCTTGCGCGGCTGGCCATGGAATAAGGCAGCGCAACCCCCACCAGAAATGAAAACGACGGCTGGATCAGATCGTGCAACGAACAGCCTACCCAGGGTACGTGGCTTTGGTGAAAATCCATGAATGCCCAGAATGCGCTATCAGGAAATGCTTCGGCCACCCTGCTGAACCGAAGTACTTCGGCCATCATCAGGAACATCACAAATCCACGGTAGGCGTCGACAGACGAAACACGTTGAGGCGGCAGGGTAGTGGTTTCTTTCAAAACAAGGTGGTTTAGATAACGGTTTTAGGCAATACTGATAAATAGCCGGAAAGGGTTACCTCCGAAAAGAAAAAACCTCGCAGGATTTACCTGCGAGGTTTTTAGGACTATACGAATTGCAATCCCTTAGATATTCATCTTTTTAAGCTCCTTCACCGCGTGGTCTGCCGCGCGTGCGGTCATCGCCATGTAGGTTAGCGACGGGTTCACGCAGGAAGCGGAGGTCATAAACGATCCGTCGGTAACATACACGTTCTCCGCACCCCAAACCTGGTTGTTTTTGTTCAGTACGGATGTTTTAGGATCGTTACCCATACGCGCAGTACCCATTTCGTGGATACCGATACCAGGGTGTTTCGACTCGTCATTATAAGGCGTCACGTTTTTCAAACCGGCTGCTTCAAGCATTTCGGCAGCATCGTTCATCATATCCTGACGCATTTTCTTCTCGTTTTCACCATAAGCTGCATCAAAAACGACGATCGGCAGGCCCCATTTGTCTTTCTTGGTTGGGTGCAATGTAAAGCGGTTTTTCTCGTCGGGGATCATCTCTCCGAAACCGCCGATATTCATGCTCCATCCGCCGGGTTGCGAGATCTGCTTTTTGAAATCGGCCCCGAAACCGTCCGTGCCTACGCCACGGCCCCAGCTTTCGCGGCTGGCACCGCCCTGGTAACCAAATCCGCGAACGTAGTCGCGCTTGTCGTTGCCCCAGTTGCGGTAACGTGGAATGTAGATACCGTTCGCACGGCGTCCGAAGTAGTATTTGTCCTCAAAACCGTCGACATCACCTCTTGCACCCACAGCCAGGTGGTGGTCCATGATGTTGCGGCCGAGCTGATCACTGTCGTTACCCAGGCCATTCGGGAAGCGTTTCGATTTCGAGTTCATCAAAATCGACGAAGACGCGATCGCCGAGGCATTCATGAAGATGATTTTTGCAAAATACTCCTTCGTTTCAAGGGTATTCTGGTTAATGATGCGTACGCCGGTCGCCTTATTCAATTTATCGTCGAAAATCACTTCCGAAACGATGGAGTCGGTAATCAACGTCAGGTTGCCTGTTTTTTGTGCTGCCGGCAATGTGGCCGCCTGAGTGCTGAAATAGCCTCCGTACGGACATCCGCGCATACACATGTTACGGAACTGGC
>CBIHPQ010000109.1:0-16486 GCA_966211825.1 uncultured Dyadobacter sp.
ACGGCATTGCCTACCACCGACTCGGTGTGAACGAGGTTATGGTAACTGAGCTGCGCCAGTGCCTTCGTGCCGAAAAAATGGTGGACGTGATGCTTAACCTTGTCGAGCCGATGGTTATAGTTCATAGAACGTTCAGTTATAATAAAAGCGCTTCGTTAATTCCATTCCGATTCGAGGTTGACGCTCACACGGAGGGCTTTGAGACCTGTAACTCCCTGCAAATCTTCCAGATCAAAGAATTCCAGGTCATCCAATAAAGTATTTTTTTCCTGTAAATACCGGATATAACCTACATATTCTTCTGCGGACTTGCTGTTGAAATAGACCAGCGCGATCTTGCCAGGCTGGGTAAGCCGCTCACCCGAGCCTTTTACGTGCACCTTGTCGATCCGCTTCTTGATTACCTGGTACCGGATGTTATAAGCTCCCTCCACGTCGAACCGCCGTTCATCGTCCCGGAAACTGATGTCGATACTGCCCGAGTTAATGAAGATCAGCTGCGTCGTTTCAAGCGGCTTTTCCAGTTGCGGGATCAGCGAATGCGTGATCCGGGCAATGGCAGCCATGGTCGTCAATTGCCAGAGGCGGATGTTTTTCAGGTAAAGTTCGCTGAACCGTTTTTCCGGTTCAATGGACTGACCAATGTAAATGTCGTATTCAATCCCGTCCGTCCTGAACTTCTCAAAATAGCAGGGATACGATTCCTGGATTTCATTCCGGAAAAGGTCGAGGTAAAGATTGACCGACGAGTTGATTGCCTGCATGGACGCTTCCAGTTCCCGGCGGTTAGCGAATGCTGAACCGTGGTCTTCGTCGATCATCGCGAAGTACTGATCGATGCGGTTGCGGAGTACCAGCTCGCCCGGATCCATCGCGCCCGATCCAAACTCTTTCAGGCTTTCGTCCTTGAAATGCTGTAAGAATGGGTGTGCTTCGTTTTCCAGGAAATCCCGGATCTTCATTTCGTCATTGTCGGTACTCTCGTCGGTAATGTCGGCGATCCACTTTTTGCATTTGAAGATCATCTCATCGGCGAGCCCGAATCCCAGTTTTTGTTTAAGAACAGTAAAGGTTTCTATCAATACATTGAATTGAAGGCGAAGGTCTTCCCTGAGAGCTGCATTTCTTTCGAGGGTGGAGTTCCGGATGTCGATCGCGCCATAGAGCGGAAAAACGTTCCGGAACTGGATATTTTCAATTTCGGCATTCTGCGGATTGAGCGCCTTGTCGCGGATGTAATGCCAGGCCGTTTCACGGAAACGCCATTGCACGGCAGGCTGCAACGATGTAAACTTGTCGCGGATCACATTGTCGATCTGAAGATGGAACTCATCGATGTAGTTGGTCATCATCTGGGCAATCCACGGCAATGCGACATCCAGTTTCGCAAGCAAGCGTTCATCGATCGATTTCTGCTCTTTGGAATACACCTCGAGAACGCCTACCACTTTATTATCGTGGTAAACGGGAAGTAACGCGTAGGCTTCCACCCCGTCATTCTGGAGAATGCGGATGAAGTCCTGTTTTTGCGGGTCTTCCGAGCCCAGGTTGCGTAACAGCAGCGTTTTCGGTGCTTCGAAATACTGCGTCGCCATGTCAAGATAGGTCTGCTCGGCCATATCGTTTTCGGTGGCGGCGCTCATCAGCTTGCTGAACAGGATCGAGCTGCGGTCGAACACAAGTTTGTTGTTCACCCTTAGAACCGCCATCAGCCCGAAGTCGATCCCGGAATTTTCAACCAGCATTTTCAATGCGCCCGCCACGTAGTTGAAATACGTTTTGGGATCATAGGAAGCCCGGTCGAGGATCGTGTTCTTGATGTTTTCGACGGCATGTTCGGCGGTAACGTCGTTCAGCGTGATCACCGAGAAGCCTTCGAAATGGAACAGGCTGTGCGGGAGCAGGCTACTGAAAACGTTTATATCAAAATTTTCCTGCAAATCGGTCCTCAGCGAGTCGAGGTCGAGCTCGGGGAGGCTGCCTTTGGCATATACTTCACAAAACTGGTTGTCGATATGCACCCGGTAATATTTTTGAAGGCCCGACGCGTCGTCCTTCAAAGTAATGATCATATCCGGGTGGTGCAGCGGAGGAAAATGGTAGAGCTTTTCCAGAATGAAGGAATAAAGCATCTGCATTTTCTGCTTGTAGTTAACACCACGGTCTTCGATAAGATCGCAGCGGAGGTTTCCATCCTGCTGGAAAAGCAAACTGTAAAAGCCGGACGTCCCATAAAAAACCACGGGACTCACGGGAGCACTCAACGCCCAGAAAACTTCCTTTTCGTTGGCGATAGGTGGCATGAGCATGCCATAGATCAAACTCAGTTCTTCTTTATAGTTGGTGACTTCCGAGAGTGGAATATCCTGGCTGAAACCCGGGTTGGATTTCAGCTTGTCAAGAACCAGCGAGAAAAATGTCTTTTTGACCGTTTCTTCCTGATCGATCTTACTTTCCAGGAAGCTGATAAAACCCCGGAAAGAAATGGAAGAGTCAAGTTTCTGGAGACCGTATGGTGTGTTTTGAGTTACATCAATAGTGATCGGTTCCATTATTTGGTTTTTTGCACACTGAATGAATGCTCAAATGGCTTTCTGGTACTAAAATTCAGTGTTTTTTGTCAAACTGCCAACGATAAACGTTGAATTACGGTTCCATTAAACCGATTCGACTTTTTCCTGCGTTATCGAGGGCTTGATGATCATTCGCAGGGACTGATCCTTGGTAAAATAAGCTACCATCCAGTTGTAAAGCGTTTTCATACGGTTACGATGGTTGATAAGCGATATGAGGTGTATGAAAAGCCACGCCAGCCACGCAATCACGCCCTTGAAATGCCACTTGGGCGAAGGCAGGTCCACCACCGCTTTGGCACGGCCGATGATCGCCATCGAGCCTTTGTCGTGGTATTTAAATGCGTGTAATGGCTGGTGTTCGGCAATCAGTTCGAAGTTGCGTGCGAGGTTCTTTCCTTGCTGGATCGCTACCTGTGCTACCTGCGGGTGGCCGTTAGGGAAGCCTTCGTCCGTCGTTTGCAGTGCACAGTCGCCGATTGCGTAGATATTGTAGGTGCTGGTCACCTTGTTGTACGCGTCCACCAGCATCCGGCGGCCGCGCCCGTAGGCCTCCGGCGGAATGCCTTCGAACACCCTGCCTGTTACACCGGCAGCCCATATGAGCGTTTTGGCCTCGATGCTGTCGCCCTCTGAGAAATACACTTTATCGTCGACAAAATCGGAGACGTGCGTGTTCAGGCGGATCTTAACCCCCAATTTCCGCAAATCATTATAGGTATCTTCCTGCGATGCCTTGCTCATCGGCGACAGCAATGCTTCGCTGCCATCGACGAGGTATATTTCGCTGCCTTTTCCTGCAAGCTCGGGATATTCCTTCCGCAGAATGCCGTTGCGCATTTCCGCGAACATGCCGGAAATCTCCACGCCAGTAGGCCCGCCGCCCGCGATCACGACCGTAAGGAGCTTTTTGATCTCCGCAGGATCGTTGCTGAGCGTCGCCTGCTCCATTTGCAGCAGCAGCTTGTTCCGCATTCCGATGGCATCTTCCAATGTTTTCATCGGCGTCGCATTCCGCTTCACATTTTCCATGCCGAAGAAATTGGTCTCCGCACCGGTAGCAAACACGAGGAAATCGTAGGATAACTCTCCGTTATGCAGGATGATTTTGTTCTCCCCCGGCACCACCCGCAGCAACTCGCCTAACCGGAAGTGGAGGTTTTCCTTTCCTGAAAAAAGCTTCCGGAACGGGTAACTGATGCTCGACGGTTCCAGGAAGGCCGTAGCAACCTGATAAATCAGTGGCGGAAAGAAGTTGTAGTTATTCTTATCAACCAGTGTTACCTCAAACTTTTTGCTCTTTGCAAGGTCCAGCGCCAGGTTCACCCCGGCGAATCCTCCTCCTACGATTACGATATGCATGGTGCTTAAATTATTAGGGGGTTGTCAATAAGTGTAATTCATCGGGTCGGTTCAGGAGGGCGCAACCAATAGTGTGCCAGGGCGGTGTTTCAAGCCATACTGTCGGTCATTTTTCCGGATTTTTTCAAATACCTCACATAACCATACAGTGCCCCTAGCACCAGTACGACCACTGCAAAAATGACGATCCGGTTGTCGGGTTCCGGCACGATCTCCGGGTATTTAAAAATCAATATGGCAACGATCCCTATGAGCCATACCAGCAATGTATTATACTCTTTTAAAAGCCAGCGTTTGTAGTTGAAGCGCATGTCTTTGAACGTTTCGGAGATACCACTGAAATTGATCAGCCAACGGTTAACTTTACTGCAATACGCATCAAACTGTGCCCCGAACTTGTTCCTCAGAAAGTTCTCCTCCGCCAGTACAATCGCCTGATATATAAACAAAAACAAAGGCATTACGATTCCGACGTAGAACAGCGAATTGGCCAGAATGCCTACGCCGAGCAACATCAGGATGTTGCCCACATACAACGGGTTGCGGCAATGCCGGAAGATGCCTTCCGTCACCAGGGTTTCGGCATATACCTTTTTATCGCGACCTCCGCGGATAATGTACGCGAGCCCGATGGTAATGCCTCGTATGATCTCCCCCGCGAATGTCACCAGCAGCCCCAGGATCACCGGGTACAGATAATATTCGGGGCCAAACTGCTCCGGCGAAAAGATCGGCGGCGACGGCACAAACAGCAGCAGGTACAGGATGATAAACAGGTTATTTCTGTACTTGAAAAAGAAGTTACCGATCGCGATCATGATTTTTTGTGAGCTATCATTCCTGAAAAATTGTACCACTTGAAGAAAATTTCGCAGTCAGCGAAACCGGCCTCTTTCAGCAGAAGCATGTTTTCAGACAACTTGTACGGGATCAGTACATTTTCGAGCGCTTCCCGTTTCTGCGAGATTTCGAGCTCGCTGTAATGGTTCCGGCGCTTATAGTTGTAATAGTATTTGATAAAATCACGATTGAATATGCTGCTTTCCGCCAGCACCTTCTCCACCAGCAGTAACACGCCGCCGGGGTTTAAGCCGTCGTATATATTTTTCAGAAGCCGCTCGCGGTACAATGGCCTCACGAATTGTAATGTAAGGCAAAGGATCACGACAGAGCCGTTGGTAATGGGAAGCTGCTGGTGCAAGTCACCCGCGACGAGGTCGTAGGGTCTCACAAAGCCCGCTTCTTTGAGTTTCAGGTCGCATTTATCGAGCATTTCCTGCGACTCGTCGATCCCGATGAACCGGATATCCGAGGGAATGAGTTGGTCCAGACCTATCAGCGTCGTGCCGGTTGAACAGCCCAGATCGTACACAAATGTTCCTTCCTTTACATGGTCGGCAGCGACCTCGGCGAGCATCCGCTGCATCTCGTTGTAATAAGGTACCGACCTGCTAACCATGTCGTCAAAGACATTGACCACCGTCGTCCCGAACTTGAAGTCGGAAACTTTCGTGATCTCATCTTTGAAGACCTGGTCCAAATTCTCATTTCCAAGGTTCTTCATAAGTTAAAGTTACAGTTAGAATGGGTTAGATTTTTGGGTGCGCTTTTCGTTGGAATCGAAAACCTTGTCCCAAATATCTGAACTTACACCGTAACCTTTACTAGCATCCGAATAATGATGTTGCATATGATGCTTTTTTAATTTCTTCCAGAACCCGGATTTGAAATTGGCATGATGCAACGCATAATGGCTCATATCGTAAAAAAGATACCCAGCCATGAACCCCGAATAGAAGGCCGCTACGTAATATTCACTCATAAAAAGGGTGAACAGAAAGTAGAAACCCGCTGCCAGCGGAATGCTCACCGACGGCGGCATTACCAGCCTTTTGGCGTCATTGGGGTAGTCATGATGCACGCCGTGGAAGACAAAATGGATGCGCTCCATAAACTTGCCGCGGGGTGTAAAATGAAACACAAACCGGTGCATAAAGTATTCGGTGAATGTCCAGAAGAACAGGCCCCCGAATACGACACCTACAAAAGTGTACCAGACCATTTCCCCGGGCACCAGTGCTTTCCAGGAGAAATACGTGATAACGGGTATGAAAATAAAAAGGGGCACGCTGTAATGTACCTTGGAGAATGCTTCAAGAAAGTTGCTTTTAAACATCCTCGATGATTCCGTGGAGTTGGAGACATAGTTTTTAGGCATGTCAGGATGGTTTAATTCGCTGAATAATAGTTTTACCGGTGGCAATCTCGGTGCCTTTCAGCTCGATATAGAGCACGTTGGGCGACCAGAAAGTACCGCCGTCGATCCGGATGAATACCCTGCTCAGGATGCATTCTTTCTTGTCGATGCTGGCATAAACATGGTATTCGTTCCGGATATCCCGCCGAAGGTATAGCGGCAATTTGGAATAAGCTACCGATCGTAATTCGTAGGTGGCATTGCCGATCGCCTTCGAATTGATACCATAGGCAAACTTACGCTGTAAATAATTGAGCTCCTTGCGCATCCCGCCCTCCGGATACCGTATCCAGAAAGTATTGACGGGATTCTTTTCGCTGATTTTTCCCTGTTTGTCGACGTTAAGCTGGTAACAGATTGTGTTCGTATTCGGATCACGCTGAATGTAAAAAAGTAATCCGGGGACATTGTTGGGAATCGGAAATTCGTCTGGTTCCGTGGCCGTCGCGCCGGCTTTTTTGTCTGTTAATCCTCCTGCATACGAAACAAGCGTCAGGCTAAGCGCCATCAGAATGTTGAGTACGTATTTCATGACTTTATAAAAAAACTACATTCAAAAAATGGCTTGTGCGATTATTTCGCGGTCGCATTCGCCGTATTGCAAAACTTCCTGCACCATTCCGGCATCTCCCGAAAACGGCCCCGACGACTGGATTTTCAATGTCGCCATCGCCGCCCCGAACTCGCCCGCTTCCTGCACACCCGCACCCTTCACGCGCTGGCTCAGGTAGCCGGCCATGTAGGTATCGCCGCAGCCCGTCGCGTCCACGACGTCGGTCGGTTTGTAGGCGGGAATCTGGAAGAAATGGTTGTCTTTGTAAATCAATGACCCTTTGCTGCCCAGGGTGATGATCACTTCCTTCACACCCATACTGGCCAGGTACTTCGCGCCTTCGATCACGTCGCTCGTGCCTGCTACCACCTCCATCTCGAATTCGTTCGCTTTGAGGATTTCGATGTAGGGCAGTGCTTCTTTCTTATCCTCCCAATCAGTATAAAAAACCTTCTTATCCTGCACATAACGCAGGTAACCCTGGATATCCAGCGAAACTTTGCCTTTTGCCGCCAGCATCTTGATCAGGTCCACGGTGATGTCGTCCGAAAGCAAGGGCCCCAAATGGAAATATTTTGCTTCGATGGCCGGCATTTGTGCCACGGTGAATGGTGCGGCCTTGTGCAGCACATTCTGTTCGCGGTGGTCCTGGTTGGCGCTGTAAATGTTTTCGAAATAAACTGTATAAGGACTGTTCTGGGAAAAAACCTCAATGTTCTCTTCCCGCAAACCAGCCACAATATGGCTTTCCTTCTCTGCCAATGCCGTTACCAGCATATAGCGGACATCGAACTGCCGCAGCGCCTTCGAAAAATAGAACGAAGTGCCGCCAGGCATATACTTGACAGACTGGGCAGTCACAACTTTATCCAAAGTGATGTGCCCGATGGTACAAATGTCGTACATGGTACTTTTCATTTAATTATTTGTCCTGGCATTTAAATGCCAGGCTAGCCCAGGTTTTTAATGGTGTCAGCCACCTGTGCAAAATCTGTAATTTCGGCATCGGCAACCGATACCTGCGTTTCGGTAGATTCTTCAAATCCCTGGACATTGAGCCAGATCGCCTTCGCGCCCGTTGCCTTCGCAGGCAGGATGTCTTTGGAATACGAATCGCCTACTGCCACGCATTCATGCGGAAGAAAGCCCTGCGCCTCCACGCCCAGCTGCCATATGGCGGGGTCGGGCTTCCGGACGCCGACCACTGCCGATTCCACGACAGCCTGGAAATAATGCGCAATGCCAAATTCCTTTAAAACACTATTCAGGTTCCCGTAAAAATTGGAAACCATCACGAGGGGGTATTCCTCAGCCAGTTTTTCCAGGACCGGCGCTGCTTTTTCAACACTAGTGCGTGCGACGCGGTCGCATTCGCGGGCGATGGCCTCGATGGCCTGGCCATCCAACTCGTATCCGTTTTCTTTCAGATAGCCAAACTGCTGCTCTACTTTGAGAAACAGCACATCATAAAACACATGATGCGGCTGGATGATCGGATGGATAGCCAATGCCCTCTCGCCAAACTTGTATGCATTCGCAAATGCGTCTTTGTCAACCTTTACATGATTATGCTCATACGCATCCCACAAAACATTGGCCCAATGCAGGCCATTCGTGTCAATTGTACCGCCGTAATCAAATAAAATCCCTTTAATCATTATTATCAGTTTCCAGGGATTGAAATCCCTGGCTATCGTTCGTTATTATTAACCAAAGCCTGGTGCCGAAGGCACCTTCATTTATCGGCCCCGGGGTTTACCCCCTTTGTGCCGGAGGCACCATCATTTAATCGCTCCGGATTTCAATCCGGAGATAATTAGTTAGATCTGACTGGAATCGGTTCCAGTTTTGGATCTGTATTGCTGACTTTCTGATTGTTTTTAGTTTTTCTATTAATGAGAGCCAGCCCGATGATAATCCAGACTATCTCTCTTATTCTCAATACTACTCCAATAAAAATCCCTTGCGCTGCGGGCAATCCCACGCTCCTCAACGCGAGCGCGAGGCCGCCTTCGCGGGTACCGAGCTGCATCGGAAAGAAGAAGATCAGGTTCGCGAAAAGCGAGGAGCCGGAGCTCACGATCAGCGATTGCGCCAAGGTCATTTCCATTCCGATGGCGTGGGCCGTGAAATAAATTTCCAGACAACCTATAACCCTTCCTGCGAACTCATAAAACAACGAAATGTAGAATGCGTTCCGTCGGTCGGAATAGAGTACGCGGATCTGCTCGTCGACTTCGTACAGGTTCTCCGCATTCTTCAATGCGAATTCCCGCGCTTTATGTTTGATAAAAGGCACTTTTTCAAGCAGGCGGAAGGTGCTTACCGTGAAACCTTTTCTATATACATTAATAAACCAATACCCTAAAACCAGCCCAACGACCAGCAGAATGCCGCAACCGGCCAGCATAACATCGCTCAGCGGAACCACGGCAACGATCAGTATAATCGATGCCAGCCAGAACAGCACGTGCGAAAACATGTGCATCAGGCTGTACAGCAGCACCGAAGAAGTCGCTTTCTGAATGCCGAGTGTCGGTTTCAGTTCCAGAATCCGGTAAGGCTCCCCGCCCAGCGCTACGAATGGCGTAATGTAGTTGATCGCATAGCCGGAGATCGTCAGCCGCAGCACCGACCAGAACGACATGTCCGTTTCGGGTAGTTGCGGTTCGCGGATGATCGCTCGGAATGCGAGGGCGTTAAGGATGTAAATCACCAGCCAGCTACCGATCACCGGCAGGAACCAGATGCCCGTCCTGTTGATGTTTTCCCAAATCACGAGCAACCCGGTGCCATAGATCATATAGCCCAGTGAGAAAATCCCGATTGCCATGAAAAGGGCTTTGTACGCCTTGCTACCCATTGTATTCGCCAGCGGTTATCTTCTTGTAAAAATGATTGCTCACCTGTTCCTGCTTCACGATCATGTAAATCAGGATCGGATTCAGGATGAATATGTCAAAAAAGAAATAGATCCACGACTGGTCCAGAAACAGCCAGATGAACAGGAATATCACCCGCGTATTGAACTGGACGATATTGGTATACTTCATCAGCGGCTTGTTCTGCGCGCGGAAGTCGGTCACGAGCTTTGCAGGCAGACCATGCTGGTATTTTTGCTTCACCACCACCAGCAGCTTCTGCAACTTCGGTGAGAAAAATTCCTGCTCTTTGGTATAGTTCAAATACAACCTGGCCACTATTTTCATTCCGAATTGCCGTGTCCAGCTCATTTCGTCATACTCCTTTTGGAGATCGCGGCTGTTATCAAGCTCACTGCCGTTGGTTCCTTTAATAAAGAACAAATGCACGTTGCGGTAGTAATCTGCCATGGCCGACTGGATCATATGCGAGAAACCCGCAACCACGCCCGGCACCCAAATCCACGCGCTCCAACCTTCTTCCATGCTGCGCAAACACAATGCAATGTGAATGGCGATGAACCAGAAATCACCCGCTACCCCATCCAGAATGCGGCCGAAACGGCTTTTATCGTTCGTCATCCGCGCGAGCTGGCCGTCGGCACTGTCGAGTGAGTTGGCAAACATCAGCGAAAGCATTCCAAGCACATTAATCCACAACTGCTGCGGATAAAACAAAATACCCGCCGCTACGCCGAAGAAAATGCTGATGATCGTCACCGGGTTCGGGCGCAGGCCTACTTTCGCACAAAACAATGCGATCTGGTAACCTATCGGCCGATAAAACCAGATGTCGATCTGCTCCTCCGTATCGCTGGATTTGAGCGAATTCTCGAATGCCGAGGTTTTTTCGGGTTCTTCTGCGAGTGGTCGGGGTGTGGTGGTTGTCTCCATTAATTATTGTTCAAAAATCTTTCATAAAGCCGGCCGGCAATCTTTCCGGCTGCCTGATCGCGGCACGGTGCGAAACTGGGCCAGTCGTTCAGGTCGATGATCCGAAAATCGCCGTCCTTGCCGATAATGGCATCGCCCCCGTAAATATCGATCCCCACTACCCCTGCCGCTTCATTGGCCGTATTCTGCAAACCTTCCGCACTGAACGCATAATACACCGAATGGCCGTTGATCTGCTCGTATTCGGCATATTTATGATGGTTGTTGTCGTACGGATAGAACCAGAAGAAAAAGTCGGTTCCCCTGACGCCGTAAAACTTCACCAGGTCGCCGATCAAATGCTGGGAGATTACCGCGTCGGGGATTTCGCGCAATGCGTACTCCCGCAATATCTCCTTGGCTTCCTCGCGCGATGCGGCAAACGACACATCTTCCTTATGGATGGCGTGGAAATCGCCCCTTTTGATCCAGTAACCTTTTCCTTTTATCTGATCAAAAATTTCGTCTCCCTGGTAGTCTGTCGGCACAATGTAGCTGTCGGCTACCGGGATATGGTTGTTATTCAATGCGTTGGTCAGGTTCGTACGGAAGCAGTTCTCAATCCCGAATGCCGAGTTCAAAACCTGTGTTCCGTTCCTTTCCAGTTCCTGTAATTTGGCTACCACCTGCTTTTGGCGTGCCATGGTGAAAATCTTGCTGTAATGCACTGTTTCCATCGCCAGGAACTCATCTTCGCAACAGATGGTAATGCGGCATCCCAGTTTTTCGAGCTCTTTGGCCGTTTGGGAAAAAATCGCATCGTCGTTCCCGATGTGGTTGGGCGAGAACTTTTTGTTTCGGTGCACGCCCAGAATTTCTAATTCGTTCATCTATGGTGTTGACCGGCAAAACGCCCCGGTCTGTTAGTAAAAAATTTAATCTAAAAAGCCATCTCCCCGCTCAGGAACAACTCGGCCGTCTGTATATCGCTTACATGGTCCACGTCGACGATCTTGGTAAATGGATATGCATTCAAATGCAAACCATCCGCCACCAGTTGCCGCTGGAAGTTCCGCATCCGGCTCACGCCATTTTCCACGGCCACATTCACGGTTTCAATTGCTTTCCTCCTGAGACAATAAATCCCGCCTGAAACAAACGGGGTATCGGTACTATTGTCATCGGTGAATGCGGTAATGCGGTCGTCGTCGTCAACTGCCACGTAAAGCGGGCTTTCGTCGTCGATGAATGCAGTCACGGCCATTTGGCCTTCCAGTGCTCTATTTTCTTCAAACTCCGAAATGAATGCACTGAACTCCTCTTCGCGGAAAACGGTATCGGTCGTGGTCAGACAAACCTCGCTCAGTTCCGGGTCGCTTTTGAAAAGCTCATACACACTATGCAGCGAGCTGGGCGTCGTTTTCTTAACAATTTGAACAGGCAGGTTTTCACTGAGGCCCATCAAATGCATTTCCAGCAGCGGC
This sequence comes from uncultured Dyadobacter sp., assembly GCA_966211825.1. Taxonomy (GTDB): domain Bacteria; phylum Bacteroidota; class Bacteroidia; order Cytophagales; family Spirosomataceae; genus Dyadobacter. Next base: position 12,024 of record CBIHPQ010000109.1, read on the forward strand.
GACTCCTCGTTGACGATCACCATGATCTTCTCCGCATTGTTCCGCATGAAAATCCCGATCAGCCGGTCAATCAGCATTTCGCCGTGCAGGCTCACCATTGGTTTGGGAAGTGTAAAACCTTCCTTCGCCAGTCGTGAACCTTCTCCTGCTGCTATGATTGCGTAATTCATAATAATGTCTCTTTTAAATCAATGCCTTAAAAATCAAGCCTGAACCGCGCCCGGATACCCCATTCCGATACATTCGGGTTGTCGAGGTATGTAAAACGTTTTACCAGGTCTACACGTAACAGCTTGAAAATGTTGGCAATACCCACGCTACCCTCGATATAGGGCTCGCGCGACAATGTGTAAGTGACCGGCTTGCCATCCTGGTCAGTAGCGAAGCGGTACAGGCCCGGGTTGAATGCCGGGTTATTCTCATCCCGCAAGCCGCCCATCAAGCCTTTAAAGCTCAGCACCTCGCGCAGTTTCAACCTTTTCAGCAACGGTATTTTGTTGAATATGAAACCATTCAGATAATATTGCACGTCCAGGCTCGCATAATGGTCGCTCGCGAATTCCAGGAAGTTCATCAGGTTATATGAATTCAGCTGGTACGCGTACGTCTGGTTGGCACGATGGATCGTCAGCAGCGGAAACTGGATCTGCTTCCCGAAAATGTAGCCGCCTTCCGCAGTAATGTCCGCAAACCCGAACTGCGACAGGTAAAAACGCTTCTGGATGTTCAGCGCAACATTGTGGTAATTGTTTTCTCCTTCAAACACCCCTTTCAAACCTGCATTATAGCGCAATGTGAAGATCGGGTATTTGTTGATGATGGGAGTCCGGTACAATTTCCCCTGATAGTACTGCTCATGCGGCGCATAACGAAGCTCGACGTTCGCCTCGGTATTGTTCAGCGCACCGGCGTTTTTCAGCTGGCCTTCCTCATCCAGGCTTTCGTAGCGGAGAATGCCCGCGGGAGTCTGTCTCCATTGGGTAAAACCAACTTTGTAAGAAAAGCGGCTTTCAAACTCGCGCACATATTCCAGTTTATAAATATCATTATACAACCAGCGGTTATTATCGCCTCGCTTGAACGACAGCAAGAAGTTATCCTCCTGCACAAACTGCAATTCCTGGCCGGGAATCTTGGTATCGCGCTGGTAGCTCGCCCGCACATAATGCAGCGGGAAATGGTAGACGGATTTATTATTAAATGAATAAGTCCCGCTTACAAAGTATTTCCATTTCTGATCCTTGAAACCATAGGCAGCATAAGTCTCGAAATACACCCTTTTGCTAAAATCGGTGGTGGTACGGCCCCCGAAACGGAGACGGAACCCTTCCACGGGGTTGAAGCTGTAAAATGTATTCACCGGACCTACTTCCACAGCACCGAACGACTTGTAACCCGACAGGAACAGCGTCGCAATATCCATGGTGCGTTTGAACGACGGGATGGTTTGCAGCGTGTCGATGTTCTTGTAAATATCCAATTCGGTACGTTCCAGCGGAATGTGCCGCTTGCTCTCCCAAAAGGATTCGCCGGTTTTCATTTCCGGATTGTACGCAATCTCCTCGCCCGGACCCTTGTAAATGCTGTCGGGCTGGGATTTGTTGATGGTATAATCTTTAAAATTGACTGTCCGCTGACCGTACAAGCCGCCGTTCTTCTCGCCTAATGCAAATTCCATCGCGAGCGTCGATTTGTTCATGAAATACCGGCCGTCGGTACCTTTCTCGAATTCCAGGCGCGCTTCCAGGTCGCGCATGAAGTTCAGGTTAATGTCTTTGTTGACGGTCAGGTAAGCATTCTGCACGCCGTATTTGCCATCCAGGGTAATGAAAAGTTTACCTTCAAAAAGCATATCCGTTTTGTTCCGCGGTACGAAGCCCAGCTCTATCAGCCATGGGGTGCTCGTTTTTACGGTGTCGCGGATGAAGAATTTATAGAATGTCGGTGCGGAGTTCGCGATCGGGCTCAGCAGCAGGTTGGTAGCGATGGAAATATCGTTGTCGTAAATGTTGATATCTTCATACAAACGGTTGAAATAAGCGCTCAAACCGTCGTTATCCACAAACTTCGCATCGAATTCCGCCCGGCGGTTCGCCAGTACATATTGTTTCTTGTTGTAGGGGCTTTTCCGGAAATACACTTTTGAGAGCTTTTCCTGAATATAGGCCGGAAGCATATTCTTGCCGCCCATGGCAGCAGAATCCTGGCTTTTGAACAAAAACTGATAATTCCTGAAAATCCGTTTTTCCTTGAAGTCGTCAGAAAGGTTGCTCAATGCGAGCGATATCTTTTCGTACTGTTCGTATTCAACAAAATTGTTGCCCGTCGGCTTGTTCTCATCCTTATGCGCGATCACCTCGCGGATGAGCTGTACGGCCGGATTGTCCTTATTGCGATAGCGGGCTTTGGTTTTAACAGTCACCTCTTTCAGCATCGAGGCGTCTACTGCCATTTTCACGTCGATCACCTGGCTCACGCCCGGTTTGATCGGCCTTTCAATGGCCATATAACCTACATAAGTGAATTTGATGGTAGCGTGGTCTTCGCGCAATGTCAATGCGTAACGGCCTTCGCCATCGGAAGCGGTTCCCATGGTAGTTCCCGGGATCAGGATGGACACGTAAGGCAGGGTCTCACCTGTCTTGGCGTCAGTAACGGTACCTTTTATAGTAGTTGTCGACTGCGCTTTGGCCACACCCGCGCCGATCTGCAAAATGCTGATCACCAGGAGTAATTGTAGCCATATCGACTTGCTGATTGCTTTCATGTTGGAACGTTCGTAACGTGTTTTGGCTGCCCTCTGCTTGTTTCAGAATCATGTACGCCGGGCTTCCGGCCTGGCATGCCTGCCGGCGATTTTGCCGGCCGCAGCTCATGATCAAGCGGGTACGATAGTTAAAGCCACTTATTCTCCTTATACCACATCAATGTCTCTGCGAGGCCTTTTTGCAGATTGTATTGCGGTTGGTAGTTGAGGCGATTTCGGGCCGCATCTATACTACAGATCCAGTTAGGGGCTGTGAGCTCTTTTAGTTTTTCCTGGTTTAAAACCGGTGTTGTTGATGAATTTGCATAAACAAGATCCAGGAACCTGGCGATCGTTTCGACGAGCAGCAGCGGCAGGTGCGTGCGGAAAATCTGCTTTCCGCTGATAGCCCTGAACTGGTCTGCCAATGCGTAACGGTCATATGCCTGTCCGTCCGAGATATTGTAAACCGTAATCTCCTTCTCCGTTTCCCTCAATGCGGCCATGGTAGCCGTCACGAGGTCTGTTACATATACGAAACTCAACCTTTGCGGTCCTTTGCCGATGTAGGCGTCCAGACCTTTGCTGAGTGTCTTAAAAAGAACAAACAAGTCCTTTTCGCCGGGGCCATACACTGCTGTCGGGCGGATAATGCTCAGCGGCAGGCCATTTACTGTCCTCAGGTATTGCTCAGCCAAAAGCTTGCTTCTTCCGTAGTCCGTCACCGGAACAGGCAAGGTTTCTTCTGTTATAGGCTGGGCCGCATTGTACGCCGCGGGGCCTAATGCCGCGAGGCTGCTCAAAAACACAAACCGCTTCAACGGAATATCCGCAGACAAGGCAGCCTGCGCCAGATTGAGCGAATATTCCGCGTTGACCCGATTATAGGCAGCAGCGGTTTTGGCTTTTGTCACTCCCGCTGCGTGAATGATGTAGGTATATCCCCCATCTTCCAGCAGCTTCGTCAATGTATCTTTTGAACTGAAATCCGTATTCACATATACCAGGTCCTTTGGATCGGCATTCAGCTTTTTGAGGAAACTCAGGTCGCTGCTCGGCCTCACTGCCGCATGGACTTCCATGCCTGCTTCGAGTGCCGCTGCTGCGAGGTGGTAACCTATAAATCCGCTGGCCCCGGTAATGAATACTTTTTCCTTCATATCGGTTTCTCAAACAATCTGTACCGTTTGTACAGCTTCCCGTTGATCTGCTCGATGGCGTGGTTCATCAAATAATTATCTTCCAACATCCACGAGCATTCTCCGCCGGTCACTTTGGTGCCGTAGGTGTTCTTGATAATGCGGCCGTACAAGCAGGCTTCGATGCCCATTTTGCGGTAGCCGTCGATCACCCCGAGCGTAAGCACGCGAATGCGCGTAATGTTCTTTTTGCCAAACAGCAGTTTGAAAATCCCGGTAGGCAACAAACGTCCGCGCTTGATTTTGATCAGAATCTGGTTGATATCCGGAATACCGAGTATAAATCCTACCAGTTCGTTGTCTTTTTCAGCCACCAGGCAGTACCGTGGGTCGAGGATCATTTTCAGGTCCTTGGCCAGGTATTCAAATTCTGCCTCCGTTGTCGGGACAAAACCCAGGTTCTTGTCCCAGGCCTTGTTGTACACTTCCCGGATCTTGACGACCTCGTTTTTGAAGTCTTTCAGATTTACCTGCCGGATCGTGATACCGTTCCTTTTGAGCCTTTCCTCCAACGCGTC
>CBIHPQ010000110.1:0-16460 GCA_966211825.1 uncultured Dyadobacter sp.
AGTTGGCTGCTACGAGAAGGGGTCTGCTCATATGGTGTCAAATTTACTTCTTTTATATCAATTAAACCCAAAAAAAAGAATTAATACATAGCACAGCAACGGCAGCATAAAGGCAATCTGCCAGTTGAAATGATCTATCAGCAGACCTTGCAAAAATGACACAACCGCTCCGCCGACGATAGCCGTCGACAACCAGCCCGAGGCCCGGGTAGCATGCTCTTCCAGCCCCGCCACGGACAATGAAAATATCGTCGCGAACATAATGGAATTGCATAATCCCACGGCAACCATGGTCCAGGCAGCCAGCATTCCGCTGCTCATTACCGAAGTCGCGATCAGTGCAACGGCAACAACGGCACAAACACTCAGTACCAGCGGAGCACGTACGATTTTGAGCACGCCGGCACCGACAAACCGCCCCACCAGCATACTTCCCCAATATAAGGCGACGTAAGTAACAGCCTCGTTTTCAGCAATACCCGCAGTATCCGAAATGTAGTTGGTCAGAAAAGAGCCGATGGAAACCTCCGCACCCACATAACAGAATAATGCAACGAGTCCGAACCGCAGATTGCGAAAACCGAAAATGCCCGATTGCCCTTCCGGCGTGTGAGGCGCTTGCGATACCGGTACGGGCAGCTTCAACTGGCTGATCACGACCGCTATCACGATCACCAAGACCGTGATGCAAAGGTAAGGAAGCCGGACGGCCTCGCTCGATTGCGAGCTGCGACTGGCATCCGAAAGAATATACCAAGCCCCCAGCAGCGGCGCCACCGTGGTCCCCAGCGACCCCAGCGCCTGAATGAGGTTGAACCTGGAAGAGGCAGTCTCCGGCGGTCCTAGCAATGTAATGTAGGGATTCGCAGCCACTTGCAGCAGCACAATGCCGATTGCCAGTATGAAAAGCGCCGCCAGGAAAAGGTAGTACTGGTGCATCAGCGATGCCGGAAAAAACAGGAATGTGCCCACCGCCGCGATGGCAAAACCGGCTACCATACTGTATTTGAAGCCAAATTTACTGACAATGACACCTGCCGGAATGGACATGATCCCGTAGGTAACAAAGAAGTAAAACTGCACCAGCGCCGATTGCGTGTAGGTCAGCTGAAAACTGTTTTTGAAAAAGGGCACCAGGGTGTCGTTCAGACAGGTAATGAGCCCCATCATGAAGTACAACACCGCGAGCGTCACCAGGGCCGGCCGGTAACTCCGGCCGTCGGCTACGCCCGCGGGCGGATTGCCGGCAACAGGTATCTGGGCCATAATCAGACGTTTAAGGGTACTTTGGACTGAATGGCTTCCAACGTCTTCCAGCATTGGTATAACCCGCGCGGAACGTGGAAACAGCCTTTCCATTTGCCGCCTTTCAAGGTCAGCAGCGGCTCGCCCTGGCGGTTGAGGTAACCGAACCATTCACCAAATTCAGGGTCCGGGAAGTGGCTCCACGTGTAGGCATGTACGCGCTCGAACCAATGCGCGCAACGCTCGTCGCCCGTGTGCTGGTAACCTTTGAGCAGCGTAATGAGTGTCTCAATATGCACCCACCAGAGCTTCTGGTCCCATTCGAGCTGTTGCGGCGGGTTGCCTTTTACATCCATAAAATAGAAGATCCCGCCATATTCCTTATCCCAGCCGTATTCGACAAGCTGGATCGCAATGTCGACGGCCTTTTGCGCCAGCTTGTCGTCCGACGTCCGCTGCGCGAGGTCCATCATAAACCACATCGATTCCAGCCCGTGCCCGGGATTCACCAGGCGCCCTTCGAACGAATCCGAGAAAGAACCGTCCGGACTGATATTTTCCAGGATCACGCCCAGCTCGGGCCGGTAAAACTTATTCATCACCGTATCGATACCGCGTTCGATCACTTCATTGACCAATGCAGGCTCCAAGAGCGATTCGATTTCCAGCACCAGGTTGCAGAGGATCATCGGCAGCGCAAAACTTTCCAGCGGCCGCGCGCCCGGCACCGCCTTGCTGTAAACACCTTTCGGGTTTTCCTGTCTTTTCAGGATATTGTAGAATGTATCCGTCGCAATGGTCTTGAACTCTTCATGGCCGGTAGCCTTGTACAACTGCCCGAACGCCATAGTCGCAAAACAGTCCGAAAAAATACTGTGCGGCTGCATAAGCGGATTACCATACCGGTCCATCGAAAAATACCAGCTGGCGTCGTTGGCGCGCCCATGTTTTTGCAAAAACCTGGCGCCCGAAAGCGCCATATCGAGCCACTCCTGCCGCCGCTCTACCTGGTTATACAGCATGGCGAAGCACCACACCTGCCGGCATTGAAGCCACACGAACTTATCCGTGTCAAACACCTTCCCCTCCCGATCGAGGCATGTAAAAAAGCCGCCCGATTCGTGATCAGGCGAGTTTTTCATCCAGAAAGGGATCACGTCGTTCAGTAGTGCGTGGCGGTACTGGTCAATATACTTTTCGGGTTGCATGAAAAAAGGTCAGGTTAAGGATTAGGAATAGTCCTGTATTTAAGGTTTAGGATTAAAGTCGTTTTCAAAATACATCCAGTCGATATGGAACATCGGGCCTTTGATCTTCTCATTTCTGAAAACCAGGTACAGATCATGGACGCCATTACCGCCGCTCACGGGCAACAGCATTTCCTTCCAGCCGGTTTTGAGGTCGTCCAGACGCCCGCCTGGGACCTCTATTTTGCCCAGCAACTGACCTTCCCGGCCATCCTGCCGCAGCTCGATGGTCCCACCGGCCCCATGTTCCTGAATGCGCAGCCGGATGTTTTTAATGTGCGAAAGATCTATCTGATTGAACCGGGTATATTTTCCATTGGTAATGTTCGCGATGTACGAGACGTAGCCCGTGTTTTGCGTGGCGATCACCACCCCCACATTGCCTTCCTGGTAATCCTCCATCTGGACAAGCGGGTTACGCAGCACAATGTGACTGGCCGTCTTCTGCGGACCGATGCCATTTGCACCCTTATCGGTATACGAAGCCTGCAACACATAAGCGCCTTCATTTCCTTTGCCCATGTGCTCGGTAAGCTTCAATTGGGCTGAAAGCGGCGTTTGTTCAGCGCTTTTACCCAGTGAAAGAATGTAGCCCGCTATTTCCTTCGCATCCTTTTCAGGCAGGTCCGCGTGGGGAGGCATCGGGTACGAACCCCAGTTGCCGCTCCCGCCCGTGATGATCTTCTTCGCGAGCATATCCGCAGCGCCCGCATTACCTGTATATTTTTTGGAAATGTCCTTCAAAGCCGGCCCTATCGACTTGGTCTCCATCGTGTGGCAGGCCTTGCAGTCCAGCGAAGCATACAGTTTGGCCGTAGCCGCGTACCGGATATTCTCCCCTTCCGGGCCAGACAATGCGCCCGCCAGGTCCTTACCGAATGCCAGATAGCTGAAACCCGCGTGGATTTTTGCCCGCTCGATTTTGCCGTCTTCCTTATCGGTTATTTTAATGTTGTAATCAAATGGGGCATTATCCCAGTAAAAACTACGGTTCGCCTGTGTCTCGATCTTCACATCAGGCGGCGTGTTGCCAATCTTGAATTCTGTCGTCGCCGTCCCCTTCCCACCATTCTGATCGGAGACGGTGAGTACTACATTGTAAATACCTGGTTTGGTAAAAGTGTGCTTAATTTCCTGTCCTGCCAATTTTTTTGTTCCGATCTTCCATTCATAGGTCAACTGGTCGGCAGCGTCGTAATCCCTGGAACCTTTCGCTGAAAGCGTGGCCGTAAATGGCGCGGCGCCGATGGTCTTTCCTGTCGAAACTGCCGCGATCGGATTTCGGTTTCCTTCCGCATATTCCACGCGGATAATGCCGGAATCGGTGTTCCGGGCAAACCAGTTGGTACCATAAGCCAGCAGATAAATAGCGCCGTCGGGCGCAATCTGCATGTCGATCGGCGCAACGACTTTCAGCTGCGGCAGGAATGGCTCCATACCTACATAGTTGCCGTTTGCATCCATCGTCACCGCCATAATCCACTTTCTGATCCACTCAAAAATAAACAGCTTGCCGTTATAGTACTCTGGCAGTTTGTAAGGTGCATTGGGGTATAAGTCGCTGTAATACACCGGCCCGGCCATCGCGCTGGCGCCGCCTTTTCCTACCAGCGGATATTTCTTCGAAGGCCCTTTGCCATACCAGATGAATGCAGGCTGTGCAGGCGGCAACTCGCGGATGCCCGTGTTGTGCGGCGAGTCGTTGAGAGGCTTTTGCGGGTCTTTTCCGGGGCCTTCCTTTTTAGTCGCGAAATCGTAATCCGGAAACACTTCATTATCTCCCAAAAAATAAGGATAACCGAAAAAACCCGGCTTGCGGGCCTGATTGATCTCGTCATAACTCATCTTCCCCTCACTCCCGGGCACCTCCGTATCCGGACCTACATCGCCCCAATACAGATATTTGGTCTTGGGATCGACGGAAATGCGGAACGGGTTTCGCACACCCATTGCGTAAATCTCAGGTTTTCCCTGTGAGCCGTCTTTCGGAAAAAGGTTACCTTCCGGAATGCTGTAAGTTCCGTCAGCTTCGGGCTTGATCCGCAGGATTTTACCCCGGTAATCATTACTATTGGCCGTAGCAGCCTGGTCGTCGGAAAGCTCGCGACCGGGGCGTTCGTCAATAGGCGTATGGCCTTCGATTTCCTCCGCATTGGTATTATCACCGATCGAGAGATACAGCAACCCGCCGGAAAATGTGAGGTAACCCGCTGAATGGCAGCAATATTTACGCTGTGTAGGCACTTCCAGCAAAACTTTTTTGGAATCCTGCACGAGATTTTGGCCTTTCAACTCAAATCGCGCCAGATGGCTGACGCTCTTGTCCCCGCCGACGCCATAGTAGAAATAGATCCAGTTGTTATGTTTAAAATCAGGGTCCACGGCCACGCCGAGCAGCCCGTCCTCGATCCCGCTGAAAACATTGAACTGAGCGATGGTCGAAAGCTCTTTGGTTGTGTTGTTAAAATACCGCACCGCCCCCTTCCGCTCGGCAACAACCATGTCGTAATTCGGCAGGATCGCCATGCCCATTGGCTCATCAAGCCCCGACACCAGTTTCGTATAAGTAAACCTGCTGGAATCCGGCCCTTCCGAAACAGCCGCAACACGCACCGCCCCCGGAGTCGCCACCTCCCTAAATAAAGGAATATCACGCCGGGCAACCGAGGCAACACAAAGCCCCCCCGCAAGCAAAAGACCGATCGAAGATTTCAATTTTTTCACACAATAAACTTAATAAAATAGTTTACAAAATACAGATATGTAAGAAATTTAATTTTGAATGACTGAATGACTGAATAATCGTTAGGAAGTCATTGAGTCAGGTATGGCCGGAAACATCAATGCCCTCCTGACATTACCCACCCCACTTACTCATTCAATCATTCAATCATTCAATCATTCAATCATTCAATCATTCAATCATTCAATCATTAACTCCTTCATCGCAACTCATCAATAATTCGGATTCTGAGCAATCGATCCGCCGGAACGGTCGATTTCTATCTGTGGAATCGGGAAGACCTCGTTTTTTCCGACGGTAAAATTCCCGCCCTTTCCATTCGACAACGGTTTTGCGGAATAGGCTTTCATCGTTGGTATCAATGCATTCCAGCGCATCAGATCGAACAGGCGGTGATACTCCATGGCCAGCTCCACCCGGCGCTCATGGCGCACGGCTTTGCGCAGGTCATCGGTCGGCTTGACGTCTGGCAGCTGTTTTTCAGCAATTTTTAGCACCCTCGACGCCGCCTCCACGTCCTTGCGCGACGAGCCGGACGCGCGCTTGCGTACCTGATTAATGTAACTCGCCGCCTCGGCCTTATCCCCTCCGCTCTCTATCAATGCTTCGGCGTACATCAGCAGCACGTCGGCGTAGCGGATCGGGTGGTAGGTCCAGGCATCGTTGCCCCAGCCCTGTCCCCGGCGCGATTCGGGCAAATACACCTTCCGGCTGTGGTAACCGGTGTTCGGGTAAGTTGAAAAGTCCAGCACTTCTTTCGTACCATTCAACTTTGGAAACTGATCCCCCGATTGGAGCACGGTATAGAGGAGGCGCGGATCGCCTTCTTCGAACTCATTCACAAGGTCTTGCGTCGGCAAATCGAAACCCCACCCGCCGGTAGCGCCGCGTGGCGAACAGTACACATTGATCGTACTTCCGTAGATCGGCACGGCCGGGTCGTCGCCCATAATGATTGAAAACACAGCTTCCCTGGTCTTATACCCATTTTCCATAAATATCTCCTGATACTGAGGATGTAAAGCGAACGCGCCGGAATCAATCACCTTTTTAGCCGCATCGCGGGCCTTTGCAAAAAGGGCGGTATCGTCTTTGGCAAAAAACAGATAAGTCCGCGCCAGTAATGCCCAGGCAGCCTCTTTGGTAGCCCTGCCGAGCTCCGACGCCTGCAAACTGGTCGCCGAAAGCATTGCCGGGTCGTTAGCAGCAGCAGTAAGCTCAGCTTCAATGAATTGAAATACCTCCTTACCCGTCGCACGGTTCAGCTTGGTACGATCGTCAACAGTCATTGTTTTGGTCACCAGCGGCACGCCACCGAAAACCTCCGCGAGTTCAAAGTAGAAAAATGCCCTTAAAAACCGGCTTTCAGCCAGGTAGCGGCTTTTCAGATTGGGATCAAGCGGAGCACCGCCCGCGTCGATCAGGTTCGCTTCCGGCAACCGCTCCAAGGCGACGTTGCAGTTCCCGATCGCCGTGTAACGCGCTGTCCAGTAACCTGCTAATGTCTCATTGGAAGAAATAGCCCTGCCAAAACCGAGGTCGGTCACGAACGGACGGTCGCCGGCATCGGAACCACCCTTATCGGCATCGTCGGTAGCCATATTACCCAACTCGGCGCGTGCCGCTTCATAGCCCCAGAAGTTCCCGACAAAGCCGCGGTAACAGGTTACCAATGACTTAAATCCGGCATCGGGCGATTTATAGAATGTCTCGTCGGTAAGATTGCCCGGCGGCTTGCGATCGAGGAACTCGTCGGAGCATGACGTCCCGCCCAGCACCAGGCACGAAGCGAGCATTATGATAGATAACTTTTTCATAGTGAATATCTTAGAATTTTGCATTAACACCAAACATCCATGTACGCGCCTGCGGGAAGTAACCCTGGTCGATCCCCGTCAGCTTGGGATCCGTCGAACCCATTTCGGGGTCGAGGCCGCTGTATTTCGTAACCGTAAACAGGTTTTGCGCGCCGACGTAGAACCGCACCTGCTTGATTTTCGCCTTTTGCAGCAAACTTCCCGGCAGGCTATAACCCAGCTGAATGTTCTTCATGCGGAGGTAGGAGCCATCTTCGACAAAATATTGGGAGACATTCGTATTCAAACCGGCATTCTGCGAGATTTTATAGTACTCATTGGTACTACCGGCACCGTTCCATGCTTTTTCCAGAAACCCTTTCGGCGCATTGTACCAGCCGGTACCCGCCTCGGTATCGTAGCGAAGGATGTTCATGACGTCGTTACCCTGCGAACCCTGCACGAAAGCACTGATATCGAACCCCTTGTAGGCTGCATTCACCGTGAGGCCGTAGATAAAGTCCGGCCAGGGATTACCGATTTTCGTCCGGTCATCCGCATTGATCAGCTGGTCGCCATTCATGTTCCTGAAACGAATGTCACCTGGCGTGGAAAGGCCTTTCTGCGCACTCGCATCGACCTCGTCTTTCGTCTGGAAAATACCGTCGGTTAGCCACCCGAAATAGTAGCCCACCGGCATTCCTTCTTCGGTTTTCGTAATGGTTTCACCTAAATGCGCCGTCGAATAGATCGGCTCACCACCGCCCAACGTCGTCACCTTGTTGGTAAAAGTAGAGAGCGTAGCTTTGATACCATATTGAAAACCAGCCACTTCATCATCATACCCGATCGCAAAGTCCCATCCTTTGTTCACCATTTTCCCGGCATTCGACCAGGGGAAATTAGGGTAACCCAAAGTCGTCGGCAACGGCACGATGAGGAGCATATTATCAACTGCCTTTTTGAAATAATCAGCCGTCAATGTCAGTTTGTTATTCAAAAAAGCGAGGTCGACGCCAATGTCCGTCTGATTGGAAGTTTCCCATTGCAGGATCGGGTTACCGATGCTGCTACGGCCCGCGCCCATGTACCAGGTTTTGTTATCCCCAAACAGGTAGCGGCTATTGTTGCCGTAAGTCGACAGATAGGCCCCGTTTGCAACATTCTGGTTACCGATCTGCCCGTAGCTGGCACGCAGCTTCCCTTCCGAAAGCCATTTAAGGCCTGCATTTTTGAAAAAACCTTCATTCGTAAAGTTCCACGCCGCCGATACCGACGGAAATGTTCCCCAGCGATAGTCCTTTGCAAAACGCGAAGTTCCATCCCGGCGCACATTGGCTGTTAACACATATTTACCTCCAAATGAATAGCTTACCCGGCCAAAATAGGAGTTCAATGCATTCGAATAGGTGTATCCCGATGCTCCCGGATTGATGGTTGCGGCGTTGATGATCCGCATATCCTCCTCATTGTTCACCAGCCCCTGCTTGGAAGCCCCGTATTCCAGCCCTTTCGTCAGCTCCGCCGAGGTACCCGCCAGCACATTCAGGCGATGCTGGCCCCAGACTTCGTCGAACGCCAGCGTGTTTTCCCAAACAAAGTAGTTGGACCAATAGGAATAATTACTGACCGTATTATAGGTCGCATAGTCATAACCATTGAGGTAGTATTGTGGCGTAAAGCCCTTGGAAAGCGCTCTGTGAATGTCCAGACCAAAGTTGCTGCGAAATTTGAGCGGCTCGAAAATCTTCACTTCCAGGTTTGCACCGCCTTTCAGGCTGATACCTTCCCAGATACTCTGCCGCATCCGCTCGATCTGTCCCACCGGGTTCGGTTTATTGGAATACAATACCCCTGCATACCTCGAAAACGGGTTGCTGGCGTCGTAGCCCTGCATAATGGTTTGGTAAAATGAAGGGATATCGCGCAGATTATCACGGTATACGGGCGTGATCGGGTCGGCGGTCATGGCGCTGAAAATCGTCCCTGAGTAAGGATTGTTCTCATCGATATTGCGGCGGCTTTCGTAAACCACGGCGATATTGCTGCCAAGGCGCACGCGCTCATTGATATCCGCATTCACATTGTTCCGCCACGAAATCCGTCGGTAATCCGAACCTTTCACAATCCCTTTCTGATCCATAAAACCTAATGCAGACGCGAAATCGACCTTTTTGCTACCTCCGGAAACGGTGATGTTGTAGCTCTGCACCGGGGCATTTTCATGGATGATCTGCTTCCACCAGTCGGTACCCTCCGCGCCTGTGTTCGTTCGCACGAAATTAAGCGCCTGGTTTTTCATATCGGGCGAAATCGGCGGGGTTACACCCACGGCTTCGGCCGCCCGGTTCTTGTAGGTGATAAACTCCTCTGCATTAAGCATATGCGGACGTTTCCAGGGCGATTGCAGGCCGTAGTAGCTATCAAACGAAACGCTCATCCCCTCCGACTTGGAGCCTTTTTTAGTAGTAATGATCACGAGGCCATTTGATGCGCGCGAACCGTAAATAGCTGCGGCAGAGGCATCCTTGTGAATATCCATCGTCTCAATATCATTCGGATTGAGCCAGCCGATGCCTGTTTGCGGCAAGCCATCGACGATGTACAGGGGCTCGTTGGAGTTATTGATCGAACCGATCCCACGTATACGCACGACGCCCGCCGAGCCCGGGCTCCCGCTCGACTGTGTCACCATCACACCCGCTACCTTCCCCTGCAAGGCGTCAGCCGCTGAGCGAACGGGCATATTCCGGATCTCATCGCCGCCGATGGAAGCCACCGAGCCGGTTACGTCCTTTTTGGAAACTGTACCGTAACCCACCACCACCACCTCGGAAAGCGATTTGGAATCCGCCGACAGCTTCATATCGATCACCGAGCGGTTTTCGACGGGCGTTTCGGCCGACAGGTAGCCAATAAACGAGAACACCAATGTGGCATTTTCAGGCACATTCGGCAGTTCGTAACGGCCTTCTCCGTTGGTAGTCGTCCCCGTGCCGGAGCCTTGCACGATCACGCTTGCACCGGGCAACGGCTCGCCCGAAACGGCATCGGCCACCACGCCCGATACCGTCAATGCTACATGGGCAGCTTTCTGCCCGGCGGCACCCCGGAACAATGAAGCGAGCGCATTCACTGGCTGCGTCACCTGCAATGCACCGGTCGGCTGCTGCTCGGGCGACGTTTTCCGATCCGAATCCGGACGTTCGCCGGTTTTTTCGGTCGTTTCATCCTTGATGTAGATCACATAGAAATTGTCCCGCAGCTTCTTGAAAGCCAGATTATTTGGTTCCAGGATTTTGCGTAACGAGTTTTCCAGCGAACCCGCCCGGCCCGATTCCTTCACGGTCTTTCCGTTGACATAGCCCGAGTTGTACAAAAAGGACACATTGAATTGCTTTTCAAGCTCACGGAGCTTCGATTCCAGGGTCACCGCCTGCCTTGGGCGGGAATCGCTGCCGGGCGTGACCCGGTCTGGCGCGACGCGGTCGGGTGCGACCCCGGCGCGGCTCGATAGCGCGACGGTCTGCGCCTGTGCCACGGGAACAGCACAACAGCAAATGGCGATCAGGTTAAGGGTAGTGATCAGTCGTTTCATAGGCGAAAGCGCGTTAATAGGGTTAGTTTAAATGGTCAGAATCCGAACACGTATCACATTATTTCGCGATTCTAACCATAGAGTACCGATTCATTCGGCCTACCGCCATGGACGGCGTAACTTTTTTCGAAAGATTTTTAAAAAGGGCTGATCAGGAAGTCAGTAAATAGCCACTTATAGTCATTGAGAATATTAAATGTCAATTTTAAGCTATATTAATAAATTAAATTATTAATTAAAACTAAAAAAATGGGGCCAAGACATTCCTGACTCCCTGACTATTTCCCTACCGGGATTTCTGCGCAATGATTAACTGGTCGCCGTCGCGGGTGATGTTGACGGCTGATGCTTCGGCGATGCCTTGGAGGAGTAGCTCTACATTGTCCGTCGGTACGGAGCCGGAAATCTGGCGGTCGAGTAATTCGGGACTGCCGGTTTCGGTCTCGAAGCCATAAGTGTCCTGCAATATCGCGGCAACTTCCCGGAGTGTAGTATTTTTGAAAACGAGCTTATGCTCTTTCCAGGCGGAATAGAGGCCTTTTTCGACGCGTTCGAGGTGGTAGTCCGACGGCCTTTTCCTGAACTGGACCATTTCCCCCGGTTTGAGTACCAGTGTATCGCCTTCGGTATCGCCCAGGTTGCAACGGACTTTCCCTTCGTCCAGCACAATGCGCGTACCGCTGTTCCTTTTACTGATATTAAACTGAGTACCCAGCACATCCAGGCTAAAATCTTCTCCCGTGCGTACGCGGAACTTCCGGTGGTCGATCGTATGCACTACCTTGAAATAGCCCTCGCCTTCGAGCCGCACCTCGCGCAATTCCGGCCATTCGGCATCGTAGGAAAGTACCGAATTCCCGTTCAGCGTCACTTCGGAGCCGTCGGGTAAAGTAACTATCCGCGTTTCGCCGAAGCCCGTCCGCTCAACAATGCGGCCGTTTTGCCGCTGAAACATATACATACCGATCCCCGCAACCACCAGGAACGCGACCGCCGCGGCAATTTTTCGCCAGCGGAGCCAGCGCTGATTTTGGTAAGATATGGCAGCCTGCTCTTGTGGCTCCTGCACCGCTGTCTGGATCCGTGCGAGGATTTTGTCCTCCATGGCCAGCAAGCCATTGGCCGAAAGCTCGTCGGTGAATGCCGGTCGCTCGTCGGCCGAACGATACCAGGCTTCCAGTTCGGACGCCTCGGCAGGCGAATTCTCCCCTGCTTTTTCCCTATCCAATAAATACAACAACCGCTCTCTGTCCATTTGTCGATATGCTTCTCCGCTTTTATTCAGTAACATTCCGGCGCGGCCACCGCCACGGACCGGATTGTTTTTATTAATTAATTATATAGTTCCCACATTTCCAGTACGATCCACGCCCAGGCAAATTCTTTGAGGTTTTCACGCAGGATTTTCAGGGCCCGCCCCATCTTTTTTTCCACCGTATCCACCGGAATATGCTCCTGGGCCGCGATTTCCTTATAGGTAAGATTCTCCCTTCTGCTCAACAGATATACTTTCCGCAACTTTTCGGGCAGGTTTTGTACGCTCGTTTCCAACGCGTGGGCGAGCTCTTCATAATGCAGGCGGTCTTCAATATAGTTGCCCTGCTCACCGGGCGCTTGCAGCAGATGTTCGAGGTAAGTTTCTTTGATTTTGCGGGAACGTATATGATTGTAGGTGCCGAACCGCAATGCGCCGAAAAGATAGGCTTCGAGCGAAACCGATATCAGCAGCGTCTCGCGCCTGGTCCAGAGATCGGTGAAAATTTCCTGGATAATCTCCTCACATTCTTCCCTTAGCATGAGCCTCCGGTAAGCGGCATCGAACAACCGGCGCCAGTATTTTCGGTACAATGCGGCAAATGCATCGCTGTCGCCCGTCTGCATGCGGGCGAGCAAAGTATCGTCGGTACTATTTGGGTTTTCGGGGATGATGGCTGTCGGAAAGGTTTAGGAGCTCGCAAGTTCGCTCATCCGTTGGTTAAAACCGACGGGGAGTGAGGGGAATTTTAACATTTTTTAAGACAACAGAACGCTTATGTAACCGTTGTTGTGTTATTAAAAACCTTAAACAAACCTTTCAAAATGAGAACATTATCTGTACTTTTTCTGATGGTGCTGTGTGCTTCCGCGGCCAGTTTCGGGCAAACGGCCGACCAGAAGATCGGCTATGTCGACCAGCAATACATTCTTGAAAACATGCCCGAATTCAAGAAGCTGAATGAGGAGATTGTTGTTAAAAGCGATCAGTACGACAAAATTCTGAAAGGTAAGTATGAGGAGTTCAGGCTTAAATCGGACGCTTTCGACAAGCTCGTCGCCAATAAAGCCGACCAGGCCATCCTCCGCGACAAAGCCCTTGAACTGGAAAATCTGAAAAAGTCCTACGAAGATTTTGAAACGAATTCCATGGCCCAGCTCCGCGATTATTATTCCAAAAAATTCGATCCCATCAAACAAAAAGTGAGCGAGGCGATCATCTTCGCCGGGCGTCAGAAAGGCTATGCATTCCTCCTCCGGATGGACCTCAACCCGAACGGCGGCGACCTCTGGCCCGTCGTCCTCTACGCCCGCGACTCCACCTCAAACCTGACTACCGACATTTTAAAGAACCTGGGAATCAACGCCGCCGCGGCATCGACGCGGAAGGTGGGGCTTCCGCAGCTTTTGAAGCGGTGACCATTTCGGTCGACAGTCCGAGGTTAAAAAATGCCTTCTTGACCGGAAGGCATTTTTTATATGCCGTTTGGTAAGTGATACAATTTTAAAGTTTAAAATCAGATCAATATTTATAAATTTACAACTATAAAATAAAACACACCACACACCACTATGTCCTACCGCCATGAAGTGCAGCGCTTCCTGGATGACTTCATAGTCAAATACAGGATTTTCGACATTGTATTTATGGAAAGAAAAAACCTTAAAAATGCGGAGACACTTTTGCTTCTTGAAATCTCGCCGTCGAAACGTCGGCAAATTATAGAAGCGATCACCGTGGACGACTACGTGGAAGGGCCGTTGGAGGATGTGCTTTATCAAATCAGCGATATGTGGGTTTTTGGCAAAAATTTTAAGGAGCATCAGCTCTACATTAAAATTTCGATGGGCCGCGCCAATGCAAATGTCTTGTGCATATCATTTCACATTGCCGAAAAACCGATGCGCTATCCATTTAAAAAACTAGTATGAAAAGTCCGGTTACAGGAAGGGAGATGAATGTAAAGTGCGAAGTTTCGAGCCTTACGTTTAGAAAAGAGAAATTTGAGGTAGTCACGCATTTTTACGAATGCGAGGATTCCGGCGAGCGTTTTACGGACGATCGTCTGGATCAGTTGAGCATTGTTCAGGTGCATAACCAATACCGGGAAAAGTATGGGATCCCGTTTCCGGACGAGGTCAGGCGGATCAGGGAGGGATATGGGGTATCGGCCAGCAAAATGTCCGAGATTTTGGGATTGGGGATAAATTCATACCGCTTGTATGAAGGCGGCGAAGTACCGTCCGTGGCTATCGGAAGGCTCATCATGTCGATCCGGAATCCGGCTACCTTCATCCAGCAGATTTCCGCAAGTGCGCAATTTCTTGCTGATAAGGAGGTCAGGAAATTGACCCAGGCAGCGGAAAATCAAAATGCCCAGATCTTCTCTGAAAAAATATTTCCGTCCAGGCTCAACGGTTACCGTCAGCCCGATTTTGATAAAATCGCAGGCATAATCGCATTCTTTCAGGAGGTTAAGAAAATTCCCCTGTTTAAGACGAAGCTCAATAAGCTGTTGTTTTATACTGATTTCAACGCGTACCGGCTTACGGGGTATTCCATAACCGGCCTGGAATACAGGGCAATACAGTTCGGCCCCGTTCCTTCGCAGTTTCAGAAGATGTATGTAAATCTTTTGGAACAGGGGCAAATCAGCATTGACGAACAATACTTTGGAAATGGGGCCTATGGTGACGAAATCAATCCAAAAACCCGGTTTAACGCAAGCCTGTTTTCGCAGGAAGAAATAAAAGTGCTGGAATTTGTAGCCAAACGCTATGGAAAACTGGCGACCGACGATATTGTCAATCTCAGTCACGACGAGACCGGCTGGCATGCTAATGCAGAACAAAAGGCATTGATCAACTACCGCTACGCTTTCGAGCTTAACGAAGGCATTCAGTTCAATTCCTGACCAAAGTCAGTTTTCCCCACTCCTCCCCGTCATCCCCTACCCCCGTCGTTTGCTCCAATTTTGGTGGAAGGTTCACCACCCCCCATCACCATGAGCATATTGACAGCCCCGGAGGCCATTCCAGATACCCGGCATGTTTGCTACCATTGCGGCGAGGATTGCCGTGATGAAGTGCTGCATTCCGACGACCATAATTTTTGCTGCGACGGCTGCGCGACCGTTTATAGCCTGCTGAAAGACAGCGATCTTTGCCAGTATTATGCCATCGACGGCGCGCAAGGCATTTCCCCGGATCCTTCTTTTTACAAGAACAGATACGACTATCTCGATCAGCCGGAAGTGCACGAAAAGATGATCGAGTTTACGGATGGCCGACTCACCACGGTTTATTGGTACCTGCCCAAAATGCATTGCAGCTCGTGCATCTGGCTGCTCGAACACCTTTGTCGCCTCAGTCCGGCAGTGCGGAGTTCGGTCGTGAATTTCCCGGAGAAAAAGGTCAGGATTACCTTCAATACTTCGGAATTGCGGCTGAGCGAACTTGCTGCGTTGCTCACCGGCATCGGCTACGAGCCTTACCTGAGCATGGATGATCTGTCGGGCAAAAAAGCAGGGAAATGGAACCGCACGCGTCTTTACAAAATCGGGATCGCCGGTTTTGCATTCGGGAATATCATGATGCTGAGTTTTCCCGAGTATTTTCATTTAGGGCAAAACACGTCGGATCAAAACCTCAGGACACTTTTTGGGATACTGAATCTTGCATTGAGCCTGCCTGTCCTGTTTTACTGCGCGGCGGACTTTTATAAATCAGCCTGGTCGGCGCTGAAAGGCCGGTACCTAAATATCGATGCGCCGATTGCCCTGGCGCTGAGCTGTGTTTTCCTCATCAGCATTTACCAGCTCGCAACCCAAACCGGCCCCGGCTACCTCGATTCGTTTGCAGGAGCCGTGTTTTTCATGCTCGTGGGCCGCTATTTCCAGGACAAAACCTACGCCGGCGTTTCCTTCGACCGGGACTATAAATCCTATTTTCCGATAGCTATTTCCGTCATTGACAATGGAGTTGAAACCCGCAAACCCGTTACCGACCTCCAAAAAGGCGACCAAATGCTCGTCCGGAACGAGGAACTGATCCCCGCCGACGCCGTCCTGCAAAGTGCTGCGGCGATGATCGATTACAGCTTCGTTTCAGGCGAATCGCAGCCGGTCGAAAGACGGAAAGGCGATACCATTTATGCGGGCGGCAAGCAAAAGGGCGCGGCGATTGAGCTGGAAGTTTTGCGGGAGGTTTCACAGAGCTATCTCACTCAACTCTGGAATAATGAGGCATTTGCGCGAGAGAAAGACGATACCGACAAGTCCCTTGCGGCCCGCATTAACCGCTATTTTTCGCTGGTTGTGCTGGGCATTGCGGCAGTGACTTTCAGCATATGGTTCTTTGTATTTCAAAAACCAGAAACCGCTTTCCTGGCATTCACTACTACATTGCTGGTGGCCTGCCCTTGTGCATTGCTGCTTTCATCGACATTCACGAACGGCAATTTGCTGAGCGTTTTCAGCCGCAACCGTTTTTACCCCAAAAATGCCCACAGCATCGAACGGCTGGCACATATTGATACCGTCGTTTTTGATAAAACAGGCACCATTACCCTGCCCGAC
>CBIHPQ010000111.1:0-16456 GCA_966211825.1 uncultured Dyadobacter sp.
AAGGTACTTTTGAAAATAAAACAGGCGCAGGATACGGTCGCTACAACGGTGTACCGGTTGCCGGTGAAAGTGGATGTGTGGGTGTCAGGCAAGAAAAGCCGCTATGATGTGGTGGTGGACAAAGTGAACCAGACGCTTGAATTCCCTGCTGCGAAAAAGCCCGACCTGGTGATATTCGATGCGGATGCGCATTTGCTGGCGATGGTGGAGCATGAGAAGAACAGGCCGGAGATGGAGTTCCAATATGTTAATTCCGACCGTTTCCTCCATAAATATGAAGCATTATCCTCACTGGAAGGTGCTTTGGCCGATACTACGGCCCGCAAAATCCTCGTGAAAGCGATGGACGATCCGTTCTGGAAACTGCGGCAAATGGCGATCAGTAACTTTGCAGAGTACGCTGGCGAAGGTTTTGCGGATATTGAAAAAGTAATCCAAAACCGCGCGCAAACCGACCCGCATCCGCAGGTACGATCGGAAGCGATCATTACGCTGGCATCTTTCGGCGACAATAACAGCGATCCGATTTTCAAAGCTGCATTGACCGACAGCTCATACCTGGTGGCTTCGGTGGCGATCGAGAAATACCTGATGAGCCAGCCCAACGATGCCGCCGACGTGGCCGCACAGTTTGAAAATTCCCCGAACGACGCCATTATTACGGCCGTAGGTAACTATTACGCCGGCCTCGCCCAGCCCGAACGGTACGATTGGTTCCTGACCAAAATGAAGGCCATGAAACCGACCGAGAAATATAACTTTCTCCAAGTTTTCGGTAAATACCTGATTAAGTCAAAGCAAGACATTCAGCGCAAAAGCATTCCGATCCTGGAAGGCCTCGCACGCGATAATTCCTCGTATTTCGTACGCTTCGGCGCATTTCAGGCGCTGGGCCTGCTTACGGATATTCAAGGCGTAACAGCGCTCCGGAAGGATATCCGCGCCAAGGAAACCGAACCTAAGCTGAAAGAAATGTACAGCCAGTTCGGCGACTTATAACTTTACCGCGCGACACAACGCTAGAGAAGAAGTCAGGTGTTGTCAGAAGGTCAGTTTTTGTATTCCAATGACTACCCTCTGACAACACCTGACTTTTTATGACTACCCCTGACCCCTATTGCGGATCAAGATAATAATCCAGGTTTTCCTTGGTAATAATGTCCAGCGGCAGGAATTTGATTGCGGGGATTTCCTTTTTGAAAATTAAATGGTTCGCCAGTTGGTGAATGCCCCAGTAGCCTTGCCCGAGCGGATTTTGGTTGATCAGGAAATCGATAATGCCTTTGTTAAGGTATTGCTGGTTGTGTTCGATCAGGTCGTAACCTACCAGTTTAATGTCACTAAGGGCATTTTTTTCGAGATAAGCGGCTACTTCGAATGCTTTTGAATTGGTGACGTATACCGCACCGAGGTTGGGATATTGCTTACGTAACTCATCCAGCTGCGCGTCGGGCCCGTCTTCTTCCGGGAAATTGATCTCCTTACTGATTACCTTAAATGTGCCTTCCAGCTTCTCGCCTTTAAAATAATCGCGGAAGCCTTCCTCCTTGGTGATCAAATGCGCAGAGTTGGAAATATCCTCATTCACATGCGCTACCAGCACCGTAGCCGGTGAATGCAGCCCGAAACGCAGAATTTTCGCTGCCAGTGAGCCGCTCCGGTACGAATCCTGACCAATGTAGCATAATGGGTTCACGTGCTCGATCTGCGTGTTGAAAAGGACATAAGGAATGCCCATATCTGCCCATTCCTTGAAAAATGGCAACGCTTCTTTATAAAATATCGGTGCAATCAGCAATCCGTCGGGATGCTCGCGGATGACTTCTTTTGCCTTGGCGATAAACGAAGTTTCGGAATGCGAATTAAAGATGAATTTAGTAATGTGTACCCCATATTGCCTGAGCTCTTTCTCGGCTTTTTCGAGGCCGTTGTGTGGGGCTTCCCAGTAGGAGTCGAGGTTGGGGTCTGGGATGAGGGCGGCGAGGTTGAATGCCCGCTGCGATTTCAGGGACTGGGCGATCAGGTTCGGCTCGTAGTTCAACTCTTTGATGATGGCAAGGATTCGTTCCCGTACATCATCGGCAACCCGGCCGCGGTTGTGTAAAACGCGGTCCACTGTGCCCTTGGAGGTCTGTGCCTTTTCCGCTATATCTTTAATTCTGACAATTTTCTTTTTCACACTCGACTATTATTCAGGGATTTTTCAGTTCCAGTCAGCAAATCTAACAAGTAATTAACAAGAAGGAGGAAATAGTGCGTTTCTAGTGGAAGACAACTATACTGAACAAAATTTTTCAAATTATTTTTATAATAAATTTGAGATTCTGAGGCTTGCCCATTAGCTTTACCTGACCAAAAACCACTACTTGTGATAACTATCGTGTACGAACCCGGTGTGTGTTTTCAATTGCGTGCTCGAACACTTTTTTAATTTTGTTAGGATTTACCAATTTGACAACTAATTTTGTAAATAAGATAAGAAAGAAAATTTTATTCTTTAATATTCCTAACCTTTAACCTTTTCAGGAATTCTATCATTGAAATTCCTCTAATCCTAAACCTAAATGAAGCGTACGGCATCGTCTGTGCGCTTCTTTGTTTTTATTCCTGCCTGAATTCGATCGCCACGTCGTCGCTATCGACGTAAGAGGAGCAGGTAAGGATCCAGCCTTCTGCGAGGTCGCGATCAGTAAGGACTTCATTCACGCTCATATGTACCTTTCCACTCGTACATAAGGCTGCACACGACGAGCAGCGCCCGCCTTTGCAGCTGTAAGGCAGTTGAATGCCTTCCGCTAATGCTGCATCCAGTACGGTAAAATGCGCCGGCACCAGCAGGCCGTACCTGTTTCCCTGAAAGTTCAATGTAATGCGATGTGGATTTGAAACGGGGGGCGGAGGCGGCGGCGCCGTGATCACGAAGTTCTCCTTCCTGATCTGCGTGCCCTTGAAACCCATGAAATGTAACGTAATGCCCGCCGATCGCATTAATTCGAATGGCCCGCAAATGAAAAAACGGGCATCTTCCCGCCTGAAACGGATGGATTTATTGACGAGCTGTTCCAAACGCGTGTTATTAATGCGGCCCTGAATACCCGTCCAGTCTTCGGTGGGCTGGCTGTGAATGTTAATTACATTGAGCCGTTCGGGAAATCGTCCTTGCCATTCGATAATGTGGTTCCAGAAAAGTGTGTTGCGTACGTTCCTGCTCGCGTAAATGAGGGTTACCAGGCTTTCAGGTTCCTGGGTAAGGGTTTGTTTTAATATTGAAAAAAGGGGGGTAATGCCGCTTCCCGCGCCTATGAGCACAATGTCGCGGGCGCCGGTATCTTCCTTTTCCAGTACAAACCGGCCCGACGGGGCTAGCACACGGAAAGTGTCGCCCGTCTTAACGATGTCGATCCAGAAGCGTGAAATCTCGCCGTTAGGCACTCTTTTGACGGTTATCGCCGGAAAAGCGTCCACGTCCGGGGCCGAACTCATGGAGTAGGAGCGTCGCACCTCATGCCCGTGCATCTCGATCAGGAAGGTAAGGAACTGGCCGGCTTTATAACTGAATCTACTGCCGTCGATGGTTTCGAAAACGAAGGTTTTGGCGTCGTCGGTTTCGCGGATGATCTCGCGGAGCTTTAATGATATCGTTTGGTCTGCCATTTGCCTAACTCGGATTGGATAAATGTAAAGCGCCGTTGGGTAGTTGCTGGTTCCAGAGTGCTTCGTATTCTGCCAGGAGCGTCCAGCAATGCGCTTCGCAGGTCCAGTGCATGTGTACCAGCGGGCTAACCGACAATCGGTAAAGCACCGGATTTTCATAGGCCGTCAGCAGGCCGGCTATAAAAAAGAAGAAACCTTTGAAATCATTTTCAGAAAACGTTTCAACGGGAATGCGTTCGGTTTGTCTGCCCAATCGCATGAGCGATGTCGCTAGCAAAACCTGGTCCATGCCGTGCCGGGTATCTTTCAAAAGGTTTTCGGTGTCACTGATCAGCTGTTGCTTCACAGGCCGCAATGCAGGTGGGTCGAACGCCGCGATCAGCCTGGAAACGTGGTAAATGATCAATGGCGTTCGCGGGTACTGGTGTGCGCAGCGAAAAGGCGTATGTATGTACCGGCGCGTCTCGATGACCGAACGGATATATTCAAAACTGGCTTCGTCGTGCACGTTAAGCGGCAGTTTGTAATGCAGAATGCAGTACAGCATGTTGCTCAGCACGCTCACATCGAATTCCACATACATATGCTTGCCAAACCACGTGGAATAGGCGCGCAGCGGCTTATATTCCGGGTAAGTGTTCCTGATCCATAGTTTCGACCCGTTCGCGTGGAGTGTCAGTTTTTCTTTTAACCAAAACAATTCTTCCATGGAAGGATCGGTGGTCAGATACGCGAATGCCGTGTCGTCGATATCGTCGGGAATGCGGAAATGCTCGAAACGGTGGAACCAGCGGCCATTGGGGAAATGCCGCGACGGTTTGGTTTTCCAGAAGTTATAGGTTTTTAAACCGTCCTTGTTCTGAAAATCGGGGTAGTTCGCGGTTACCAATGCTCGGATCGAGTCGATTTTCGCCTGACTGGCGGGGCTGCAATGCTTTCGTATATTTTGAAGCGTAAATGCGGTGATGGCCGAGAAGAACATCGTGGTGTCCGGGCGCCGGTAGCCGAGCAGGGTGTTGGACCGGTGCGCCGGGAACAGACCTTTGGGGAAAAGCGCATTACCGGTCGATTGTAATGCCTCAATGCGGTCTATAAATTCTTCCAGCAGTGGCTTCATGCGCCGAAACTAACAAAACACATTAAAAAAAGAAACCCTGCCGGTTCGCGACAGGGTTTCTGAAACTATCTTTTAGTATTAAACGCCTTCCGCTACTACTTCTTTCACGTCGGGCACCATGCGGGTAAGCAGGTTTTCGATGCCGGCTTTGAGTGTCAGTGTCGAAGACGGGCAGCCGCTGCAAGAGCCTTGCAAAAGCACTTTCACCAGGCCCGATCCTTCATCGAACGAATGGAAGTTGATCGCACCGCCATCCGATTCCACTGCCGGGCGTACATATTGGTCCAATGCGGCTTTAATTTTCTGAACCGTGTCCGAATCCCGTGAATCGACGATCAGTGTGTTGCTGTCGATCGTTTTTTGCTCAAATACCGGGTGGTTTTCTTCGAAGTAGATCTTGATGAATTGCTTTGTATCACGCAAAACTTCTTCCCAGGCAATATCGTCGCCCTTGGTAATGGTAATGAAGTTGCTCGCGATGAACACGCGCTTCACGTGCGGGAACTGGAACAGGTCGCCGGCGAGCGGAGATGCTTTGCCTTCTTCCAACGCCGATTCCAGCGAAGGGTAATCAAAAGAAAGCCCGTCGGGTACCAGCTCGAAATTCAGTACGAATTTCATCGAGTTGGGGTTGGGGCTAAGCTCGGTATATACAAAAACAGGTCGTGACAACATTGGGATGGTCGATAATGATAGGGTAAAACAACTTTCCGGTTAAATGAACACCGAAAGCGGGGTTTTGGTTTGGCGGCGCAGGTATTAACCAATAAAAAACCCGTCAAACATCAGCCTGACGGGTCTTCGTATCTTCCACGGGAAGTGCTTTCTGCGAAATGGCTTACGCTTCTGCAGTTGCTTCAACCGCGATCGGTTCGATGTGAACGTAAGATCTGTTTTCACGGGTCTTACGGAACACTACGTTACCATCAACCAATGCGAACAATGTGTGGTCGCGGCCGATACCAACGTTTTTACCTGGGTTATGCTTGGTTCCGCGCTGACGAACAAGGATGTTACCTGCTTTCGCCAACTGGCCACCGAATAATTTTACACCGAGACGTTTACTTTCCGATTCACGTCCGTTTTTCGAGCTACCTACACCTTTCTTATGTGCCATGATATCTTATACTTAAATTGTAATTTTCTGTTTGAACTGATTCCGACTTCCGTCAGGTGTATTAACCAACGATTTCGTCAATGCTGATCTTAGTCAGATACTGACGGTGACCGTTTTTCACACGGTATCCTTTGCGGCGCTTCTTTTTGAAGACGATCACTTTTTCACCTTTCAGGTGTTCAAGAACAGTTGCTTTTACAGAAGCACCTGCTACTGTCGGAAGACCTACCTGTACTGTGCCTCCGTTATCAACGAGAAGGACTTTGTCAAATACAAGTGCAGCGTTCACGTCACCTTCAAGCCTATGCGTGAAGATTTCGCGACCCTTTTCAACTTTAAATTGCTGACCTGCGATTTCTACGATTGCGTACATGTTAATAGTTTATTAAACTGGATTCAAATTTTGAGGTGCAAAGATAAAAAGAGAGTGGCAGAATCACAATGCATTAGGCGGAATATTCCAGTTTTTTTAATATCTCGCAACGTGGCGCGGGTTTATTGTTGGTAGCGCAGTATCTGGTTGTCATGGACCGGGGTAGGAGGTTCCGGAATTATATGTGCCCGATGCGGTTAAAAGTGTTCAAAAAGTTACCTTTATATGATCCGGGCGAACTCCCGCGTTTATACATGGAGCGTAATGGAATGCCTTAACAAACTTTAACAGGAAGCGCTTTTACTTTTGCCCTGGATAAGGGTCTTAGAGTTAGTAGATTTATAAAAATGATATGAAAATAAAAGTTAGTCGGTGGGTTTTAATGGTCCTGTTCCTTGCGTCGATCGGGCAACTGGCGCATGCGCGGGTAGTCGTCGGCGAGGGTGAGCAGGGGCAGGGGGGATACCAGGTTGGCGATGCCGTATCGAACTTCCGTTTGAAGAATACCGACGGGAATATGGTTTCGCTCTCGGATTTTGCCGGCTCGAAGGGCGTGATCGTCGTCTTTACCAGTAACCATTGCCCATTTGCAAAGGCCTACGAGGACAGGATCATCGCACTCAATAATAAATTCGCAGGCCAGGGTTACAAGGTGATCGCCATCAATCCAAGCGATCCGGGGACACATCAGGACGATACTTTCGAAAAAATGAAGGAACGTTCTGCCGCCAAGCATTACGGTTATCCTTATCTTGTCGACGATACGCAGCAGGTCGCCCGCACATTTGGGGCCGGCCGCACGCCGCAGGCATTTGTGCTGCAAAAAAACGGCGCACAGTTCGTGGTGCGGTACATGGGTATGATCGACGACAACCCGCAGGATGCCTCCGGGGTGACCAAATTGTATGTCGATGAAGCCGTTACCAACCTGGCCGGTGGCAAACCCGTTGTAACAACCGTCACCAAGCCGGTGGGCTGCGCCATCAAGTGGAAAAATCAGTGATTATCGAATTGGATTGCCCTATGATCAGAATTTTCGCCCTCTTCCTCACCGCCGCCTTATTGGCGCCGGGAATCAGTCAGGCTCAGACTAAAAGCAAAAAATTTTCCAACGAAGGGGAGTTTACCAGCACCTGCGAAGGCCCCGCCGTGGATGAGGACGGTAACGTCTACGCCGTGAACTTCGCCCGTGACGGCACGATCGCTCAGCTGAGCAAGAAAGGCAATGCGAGCTTTTTTGTGACCCTGCCGAAGGGCAGCACGGGCAACGGCATCCGGTTTGTCGACAAAAACACCTTCTATGTGGCCGATTTCACAGGTCACAATATTCTGAAAGTGGATATGCTCACGAAAGATATTTCCGTTTTCGCGAACGAACCGAAAATGAACCAGCCTAACGATCTGGCTGTGACGGCATCAGGCCATGTTTTTGCTTCCGATCCCAATTGGAAAGATGGTACGGGCCAGATCTGGCATATCAGTCCCGAAGGAAAAGTGAACCTCGCCTTTGGGAACCTGGGTACTACCAATGGCATCGACGTAAGCCCGGATGAGAAGAAGTTGTACGTCAACGAGAGCGTGCAGCGGAATGTATGGGCGTTCGATCTGGCACCGGACGGCACATTATCCAATAAAAAGCTCCTGCATCATTTCGAAGACGGTGGCATGGACGGCATGCGCTGCGATGTACATGGTAATCTCTACATTGCCCGCCACGGCAAAGGTGAGGTGGCCGTACTTTCGCCCGAAGGAAAAGTGATCCACACCATTCAAACGATCGGCAAGAAGGTCTCGAACATTTGTTTCGGGGGCAAAAACGGCAGGACCTGCTACATTACCTTGCAGGACCGGGGCTGCCTGGAAACCTTCAAGGCCAAAACTGCCGGCCGGGAGTGGGCGATGATGAAAGCTTTCGCCGCCAATAATAAAAAGTAACCTTTTAGTTAAATGCATCGCCTCCGCTTGGAGTTTCAGCCGCTTTTATAGTAACTTTGTATTTCAAAGTACTTTAAAATATTTTAACAATGCTGAGAAACCTGGTCAACTATCTGGAGAGCAATGTGAAAGTCGCGCTCCTTGCATTTGTTTCTGCCGCTGCGATGGCATTATTGTCTGTCAGGATTGTCCTGGAAAACTGGAATTTCGTATTTCTGGCCTGGAACCTCTTTCTCGCGTGGGTACCGCTCCTGTTTATCAAATGGGTTTGGGAAATGGAGAGACGCAAGCCGGCACCTTTCGGCTGGCTGATGATCTGCCTGGCGATTTGGCTGCTGTTTTTCCCTAATGCCCCCTACATTATCACCGATTTGAAACACCTGCGGTCCGTACCTGAAGACATGATCTGGTACGACGCGGTGATGATCTTCACATTTTCGCTGGCAGGTTTTATGACGGGCCTGTACAGCATCCGCATCGTCCACCGCATTATCGCCCACCGCTGGAACGAGCGCCTGGCGTGGTTCGCGATTTTGAACTCCATGATTTTGAGTGGGTTCGGGGTCTTTCTGGGACGTTACGGCCGCTGGAACAGCTGGGACATTGTTACGCAGCCGGGTGCGCTCGCGAGGGGCATTTACCACAGCATGAAGGACCCGCTGGCGATCAAACACACCATTACGTTTTCGTTCGTGCTCATGTTGTTGTACTTTGCGTTCCATATTTTTGCCGAATTGAAACAACATGAACGGACCCATCGATATTCTTAAAGCCGTCCGAAGCTTCCGTTACGCAGGTGCGGGAATTTACAGCCTGTTCCGCTACGAAAACAATGCGCGTATTCACCTGATAGCCTGCGTGGTAGTAGCCATAGCAGGCATTTACTTTCATATATCAGCTACCGAATGGTGCCTGATCGTGATCCAGATCGCGCTCGTGTGGGCAGCGGAAGCATTCAATACTGCCATTGAAAAACTGGCCGACCTCGTTTCGGCCGACTACCACCCGGTTATCAAAGTCGTGAAGGATACTGCGGCGGCCGGCGTATTGCTGCTGGCGATTTCAGCCGTAATCGTAGGCGGGATCGTTTTCATCCCCAAAATCCTGCTGCTTTTTTAGCACCACTTGACTATTTCTGACAATTACTGACTGATATTACATTTTACGCTTATGAACCCGAATCAGGATTCTTTGCACACCTTGAACGAAATCCGCGACCTGATGGAGCGGTCGTCCAAATTTCTTTCGCTCAGTGGTTTGAGCGGGGTTTTTGCCGGCATTTTTGCACTCATAGGCGCAGGGGCGGCTTACATTCGCTTCAAAACCGACTGGCTGGCCGACATTCTGATCCCGCTCGGGACGTACAACGGGCATTCGCGCGGGGACGTGATCCGGTTTTTGTTTATGGACGGAATCTGTGTGCTGGTGTTTTCATTAGCAGTCGGCATTATCCTCACCGTCCGCAGGGGCCGCAAAAAGGGCCTTACGCTTTGGAACGGCAGCTCGAAGCGGCTGTTGCTCAGCATGCTCATACCGCTCGCGACAGGCGGTATTTTCTGCCTCGCGATGCTGCATTACGGTTTTATCTGGCTGATTTTCCCGGTATCGTTGCTGTTCTACGGCCTGGCGCTTGTCAATGCGAGCCGTTTCACTTACCCCGAGGTATTTTATATGGGCATTTCGGAAATCGTCATCGGATGCATTGCATTGTTCCTGACGGGCTACTCATTGATTTTCTGGGCGATAGGTTTTGGTATTTTGCACATCGTTTACGGGCTGACCATGTATAATCGCTACGAAAGAGAGAAGTTGCCCGGCGGAAAATCGGGCATTGCGGTGATCCTGTTGTTGCTTGTTACCGGTTCTGTTTGCTCTGCGCAAGTGAGCGTGCCTTCCGACAGCACGGCGGCAAAGGCGAGAAAATGGTATGATAAGGAGACCATTTATTTGAGAAATGGGAATAGTTTTGTTAAAAACAATGTCGTTTATACGGGACAGAGGGTATTAAGGAGTGAATTTATGATTTCGCCGACAGGCCTTGGTCTCTATCTGAAATCGAGAAGGACACGAAGCATCGGCCTGGTCATTTCGCTGGCCGGATCGGCGGGATCTGTCATATCGTTGCTCACGGGCAACCGCGATAATCTGAAAACGTTTTTTTGGGTGTCGGTAGGAACGGGCCTGGTGGGCTCGGGATTTACGATGGCCGCCAATAATCAACGCGACCAGGCTGTATGGCTCCGTAACAGGGATGCCATGCTTTTTTTGGAAGCAAATCAATAAAACTCGACGTCCGCGTCACAGGGAACCTGTAATGGAGTGGTTAGAAAAGTTTAATAAAGTATTCGAAAGCAAGATCAGGCTCGGGCTTATGTCCGTGCTCGTGGTAAACGATTCCCTAAGTTTTAATGAATTAAAAGAGCTTTTACAGCTCACAGACGGCAACCTGGCCTCGCATTTGAAGGCATTGGAAGAGATCAAATACATCGAATTCCAGAAGCAGTTCAATGGCCGCAAGCCACTCACGACCTACAAAGCCACCGACGACGGGCATAAGGCGTTTACAGAGCATTTGCAGGTTCTGGAGAATATGATCAGGCAGAATTTGTAGTAGGGAAGGAAGGGGAGGAAGGAGGAAAGGAAGGAGGGAAAAGAAACGGGGTGCTACTTTTGGTAACACCCCGTTTCTTTTTGTTATGAGTAACTTTTAGAATTTCACAGGCACCGAAAAACCTGCCTTATCCCATTGGAAATCCAGGGAAGTATCTTTCACGGTGAAAGTCAGTTTTTCCTGGGATGTCGGGTAGGTCTTGTTTGGAACGGTAATGTGCGCTACGTCTTTGCTTTTGTGCTCGTCGTATTTGTAAGCACCCCATTGACCAAGCTGGCTGTTCAGGATAATGGTCCATTCCTTTTCGTTGGGAGTGGCGAACAGGGTGTAAGTGCCTGCTTTAATGGCCTTTCCACCAAACGTTGCATCTTTCTTGAAGGTGATCGTGGTGGCACTGTCGGCACCGATACGCCATGGTTTGCCATAAGGTTCGAGGCTGCCGCTTCCTGCCTTGCCGAACAATACGCGTCCTTTTTTAGATGGCTGGCCATATCTTACGCTTAAATTCTTGCCGTCAGCGGTTACGTGCGGGCTTTGTGCGGATGCCCAGGTGAATGCGATCAGGGTAAGGAAAAGCGATAACAATGTGGTTTTCATAAGTCGTGTAGATTTTGTTATTGATTGGTGGTTAAGAGATACTAAGCAGCAAGTAAAGCATTCGAAAGTTGCGAATCAAGCAGCTAGTAGCCAAAAACGGCGGATTAGCTACTCCGTTAACAGAGATTAACATTTGCAGCGCCTGAACGGTGTTTTTTGTGATTTCAGTTTATATTTGAATAATGACTTCTGAAACAAACCCATCCGTTAGAACCCGCTTTTTCGATACCAAGATCGAATTCCTGAAAGGCGTAGGGCCACAAAAAGCCGCCTTGCTGAACCAGGAGCTAAATATTTTTACCTTCGGCGACCTCATCCAGCATTATCCTTTCCGCCACGAGGACCGGAGCGTTTTCCACAGACTCAGCGATTTGAACGAACAAATGCCGTCCGCGCAGGTAAAAGGGCGTTTGCGTGAATTTGTTGTAATCGGATAAGGCAACAAAAAAAGATGGGTAGGCCAGTTTCAGGATGGGACAGGTTATCTGGAGCTGGTATGGTTCCAGAGTATTTCCTGGTATGAGAAATGGCTGAAACGCGGCGGAGAATATATTGTTTACGGAACCCCTGTGCTATTCGGGGGGAAGTGGAGCATTACCCATCCGGAAATAGAGGTGTTGACAGCGGAAAATGCGGCCGCTGGCTACTGGCAGCCCATTTATCCGCTTACCGAAAAGCTGCGCAAGAAGTTTCTCGATAGCAAGGCTTTGAGCAAAATGGTGCGCAGCCTGCTCGAAATCGCGCATCCGCACATCCGCGAAACGCTGCCTGCGCCACTTGTTGAGAAATACAGGCTCGTTTCCAAAGCGCAGGCCCTCTGGCATTTCCATTTGCCGCAGGACGCCCGCACGCTCCATCAGGCGCAGCGGCGGTTGAAGTTCGAGGAGCTGTTTTATAACCAGTTCAGGCTGATTAAGAACAAGCTGCTACACAAAACCGAATATCCGGGATTGATATTTGATAAAACAATGCTGGTAAAGGAGTTTTACGACCAGCATTTGCCTTTCAAGCTCACGGGCGCGCAAATACGCGTGCTGCACGAGATCCACGAAGACCTGAAAACCGGCAGGCAAATGAACCGCCTCTTACAGGGCGACGTAGGCTCGGGTAAGACGATCGTGGCATTCATTACCATGCTTTTTGCATTGGATAACGACGCACAGGCCTGTCTAATGGCACCCACCGAAATCCTGACCGACCAGCATTACCAGGGCCTCAAAAAGTTTGCGGACCTCCTCGGCGTCAACATCGCCAAGCTCACCGGTTCTACGAAGAAAAAGGAGCGTGAAGTCATACATCGCGAGCTGCTCAACGGCACGTTACATATCATTGTGGGCACGCATGCATTGATCGAGGATGCGGTGCAGTTCAAGAACCTCGGCCTTTGCATTATCGACGAGCAGCACCGTTTCGGCGTCGCGCAACGGGCGAAGCTTTGGGCCAAGAATTCCCGCATTAACCCGCATATGCTCGTCATGACCGCTACGCCCATCCCGCGTACGCTGGCGATGACATTGTATGGTGACCTCGATATTTCGGCGATTAACGAGCTGCCCGCAGGCCGTAAGCCTATTAAGACAGTACACCGGTTCGATAAGCACCGGTTGTCGGTATTTGGTTTTTTGAAAGAAGAAATAGCCAAGGGCCGGCAGGTTTACATGGTGTACCCGCTGATCGAGGAGTCCGAGAAAATGGATTTGAAAGATCTGATGGACGGTTATGAAAGCGTCGCCAGGGCATTTCCAGGCGTGCCGTTGAGTATTGTGCATGGCAAAATGCGTTCGCAGGATAAGGATTTCGAAATGTCGCGGTTTGTGCGCGGCGAAACGAAGATCATGGTCGCGACGACGGTCATTGAAGTAGGTGTGAATGTTCCGAATGCATCCGTAATGGTGATTGAAAACGCCGAACGTTTTGGCTTATCGCAGCTGCACCAGCTGCGCGGCAGGGTAGGGCGCGGCGCGGAGCAATCGTATTGTGTTCTGATGACCGATTATAAGCTCAGCAAGGACACCAAGCTGCGGATCGAAACGATGTGCCGTACCAACGACGGTTTTGAAATAGCGGAAGTAGATTTGCAGCTGCGTGGCCCCGGCGATATTTCGGGAACGCAACAAAGCGGATTGGTTGATTTGCTGGTGGCGAACTTGGCCCAGGATGGGGAGATATTGAAGGCAGCGCGCGCGTCTGCCGAGGAAATCCTGACCGCCGATCCGGATCTGCTCCAGCCGGTTCACCATCCGATACGCAACCATCTCGAAAATCTGCGCAAGGAAGAAACCAACTGGAGTCGGATCAGTTAATCATCATGGTTTTATTTCCCGGATCTCATCTGCGAACTCGTATGTCTGCGGGCGCGTAACGTGCAATGCGGCACCGAGCGAAGTCGCGTAAGGCAAATCCGACACATAAACTTTATGGTTCGGATAATGGCGTGCGATCAGTTTTGTAAATATTTCGTTGCGGGCAAATCCGCCGTCGACGTAAATGGCGTGTACATCGTTCACATTCACCAGGTCCAACGAAACGAACAGCAGTTCGGTAAGGCCTTTGATCAAATGATGGTAAGCCGCCTCAGCCGATGCGAATGCACTGATCTGCCATTCCTGGGTATTTGGCTCGGGGAAAGGCCCGTTGCCGGTCATGCAGGCGGTGTAGAATTTAGGCGTGTCTTGTTTCAGGATCTCTTCATTGAACCCAACCGATTTGTAGAAATCAGGTGCTACATTGAAATATTCAACAATGCGTGCCACCTGGTAATCGTGCTCGCGGCCCAGGAACAGACGTGACGCGGTAACGCCGCTGCCTTCGGGTGTGAGGTAATTCATACAGTCGCGTTCGAGCTGGTAGGAAGTCAGCGGTTTCGAAGCGAACGAGTTGAAATTGATACACCAGGTGCCCGTCGAAAGCAGTACAAATGGCTTTTTAACGGCCATGCGGTAAGGTATCAATGCCGAGGAACTGTCATGCAGCCCGAAGCCCGACTGAATGCCCTTGTCGCCATGGCGGTAGATGAACGAAGACGAAGCCAGTACTGGCGCAAGTTTCTTATGGATAGCTTCCTGCTTCACCCACTCGTGGTAATCCCACATTTCGAAGCTCCACAATGCAGTATGGCAGCCCAGCGAAGTGTAATCGCTCACTTTGCGGCCGGTGAGCAGGTACAGGATATATTGCGGTAAATGTAAAGTCGTGGCAATCTGGCTGTAAATCTCCGGTCTCGTATGTTTGAGCCAGTAGAGCTGCATGCCCGAGTTGAGCATGCCCATTGCCGGTGAGCCGGTTTGAAGTGAAATGCGGGTTGGGTCGCCGTAGGTGCTGTAAAACTCCTTTAAAAGTTCTTCCGGGAACGGTTTGAGATACGAATACAGCGGGGTAAGCGGTCGGTTTGCGGCGTCCAGATGCACCAGGCTCGCGCCGTAGCCGGCCACATTCACAGCCTTAATGTCAAATTCCGGATTGGCCAGAAGCTCGGCCCAGCGGTCCTGCACCCATTTGGTCAACAATTCACAATCTTCGGTAGGGAAGCCGTCTTCGTCAACTGTTTCTGGGAGGGACTCTGCAAACTCATGGACGATATTATACTTTTCGTCAAAAAGTACATACTTCTTATTGGTCCTGCCAATATCAAAAACCGCTGTTACTTTCATTACTGGAATATCACTTTTTTACCCGGAAATGTATTTTTTCGGTCAATATAGTGACTTTACGTTAAAACCAATACCCTTATCTGTTCTTTTAAAATCTTTGTAAAAAACCGCAAAGTGCAGGATACTTTCAGAGTGATTTTTCCAGTATCGGGCGGAACACTTTCGTCCATCTTTTGTAACCTTCTTCGTTCATATGCAGGCTGTCGCTCACGAAGATAGCGCCGTCGGGGCGACCGTTTTTGAGCATTACCGGCCACACGTCGATGTAATGATGGTTCTTGTCTTTTTTAATATAATCCTGGATCAGTTTGTTGGCCTTGATCACATCCTCGCGCTTCGCCCAGCGCGATGGCGAAGGTTTGAGCGACACGCCGTAAAGCTGTAAATCGGGCTGCTTCTCGCGGAGCTTCTTCACGAGCGTCACATACGCATCGCGCACTTGCTCAGGCGACTTCGGTTTTTTGCCGAACATATCATTCTCACAATAGATCACAACCGTTTTTGCCTTGTACTTGCTGATTGCGCGATCGGAATAATGGATCACCTCGGGCAGTGTAGAACCGCCGAAGCCCCGGTTAATGATCGGGAGTGGCGCGAGATCTTTGTCGGCATTCTGCCATTTGGTAAATGAAGAGCTACCTGTGAAAACCATTCCGCCCGGCGCAGGCATTTGCTCGGCGTCCTTTTTCTCGAATTCCTTAATGGCATTTTCCGAACGGGTAACCTCGTAATCGGGCTCCCAGGGACCTGCAAGGTTGGTTGTTTGTGGTTTATGGCAAGCGCTGAATGCAGCGATGAGGACAATGAGAAAGTGTTTTTTCATTATAAATAAAAAGTGGATATGGCCTTAAAAGCCATATCCACGGGGATTTTAATGATAACTATGTAGTTATTTAGGCTGTTAATCCTTAAAAAAATAGCGCAGACCCAACCCGACGGAAGGAAAATTAAGGGATGGGGACAACCTGTACTGAAACGCTGAATTTTCAGAGTCGTCGCCAAGTGCCAGATTTTCCGACTTCCCGAAATTGTATGCCACTGAAACCGGATTTGAAAATGCGAGTGAGCCGATCAGCCACCATCGCTCATTTAAGGCATAATAGGCGCCGGCTGCTACCTGGAAAGAGACGGAAACTTCATTTGCTCTCCGTTTGAAAACAAAATCTCCCGACAGTTCTGTTTGTCTGGCATACGCATACTTAAGTATCAGACCAGGTCCGCCAAAAATGCCGAATTTATCACTGAAATGTTTGTAGAAGTTCCATTTATAACCTCCACCTAATTCGAAATTGCTAATGCCTTTACGAGGGACTGATTGGGTTGGTGTTTCCAGGTAGTTTTTACCACCCCCAAGCGAGCTCAGTATGGTCCATTCCCCCGTTTTTGTGGCAGTTTTGAATTT
>CBIHPQ010000112.1:0-16405 GCA_966211825.1 uncultured Dyadobacter sp.
TTGATTTCTCACCGCCGCCACTGATCGAGATCTGATGATTCGTCACAAATGCATTGCGGAGAATCTGGTGGTACCAGTCGGTGCCCTCCCCAAACTGCGAAGGGTCGAGGACGTCCGTTTTACCATTAGTGCGGCTCAGTTCATTGACCATCGTGGCATACTCATTCGCATTGGCCATTTTGATCTGGTTGGTCACTTTCTGATAACCCACATATCCATTGTAATCGATGATCGCCTGTCCTGATTTTCCTTTCTTTGTCGTGATCAGTACCACACCGTTAGCGGCACGTACACCGTAAATGGATTGGCTGGACGCATCTTTCAGAATGTTCATGCTTTCGATATCGCCCGAGTTCAGGAAGCTGATATCGTCAAACCAGACACCATCCACTACATATAACGGGTTGGCGCTGCCATAAGCAGTTCCCACACCGCGGATACGGATCTGCGGCGCTTCTCCCGGCTTACCCGAGTTATTGATCTGCACACCGGCAACCTTACCCTGCAAGCCGCTCACGGCGTTCATGGAAGGCTGTTTGGCAATGTCGGCACCTTTGATTTGCGTGATAGCTCCCGTAACGTCGAGTTTTTTCTGAGAACCGTAACCCACAACGAGTACTTCGTTCAGCGCCTTTGCGTCCTCTTGCAATGCCACGTTCACGGTGGTCTGGTTTCCGACGGTTATTTCCTGGGGCGTCATGCCTATCATCGAGAAGACGAGGACGGATTGAGGTGTCGGTACTTTTATGGCGTAGTTACCTTCGGCATCGGTAGGGACACCGGTAGTGGTGCCTTTGATGAGCACGCTGGCGCCCGGCAGCGCCGAGTTATCGGCACTCGAAGTGACCTTCCCGGTCACATTTATTTCCTGTGCATAGGCATAACTACCTATGGCCAGGAAAACGAGCATGTACAGTAATCGTACAATAGTTTTCATCAGTTTCTAATTGGTGATTGAATTATTATAAGAATTTATTGACTTCAAAATTAACTTCGAAGGCGGGGAGGAATCAAATAAAGCACTACATCACCACTACATCAATGAGAATAATGCAAGGTTTGGTTGAATATTTGAGGGCTGGTGAAGGATTAGTGCAATTAGATCAGATGTCCATCATAAATTGTACCAGATTGGCCTCCATCTCTAATCCGAGCTTTTTACGAAGGCGATAGCGCTTGATTTCCACACCGCGTACAGAAATGCCCAGAACGGGAGCCATTTCTTTTGTGGAAAGATTCATGCGAAGGCATGCCGCGAGCCGGAGCTCCGAGGGGGAGATTGTGGGGTAAATCTGCCGGAGCCTTTTGAAGAACTGCTCGTGTACTTCGTCGAAGTTTTGTTCAAATAAAACCCAGTCGTCCTTGCCGGCTACGTTGCGTTCGATACTGTGCAGCAGTTTCTGATAATGGATGTTGGGAAGTTGCTGGCCCATCTCGGCTTTCACCTGTTTGAGCTCATCCCGGATTTCTTCGAGGATCTCGTTCTTTCGGACGACGTTAATCGCCACATAGCTAAGCTGCTGGCTTTTACTCTGGATCTCGGTCTGAAGTTTTTCGTTCTGGATCTGCATGATTTGCCGTTCGCTGGAAAGACGCTGCTGGCGCAATTTTTCCTCCTGCTCCTGGATCAGCTTCCGGCGGTGGCGCGAGAGCCGTTTTTCCTGGTAGACGATGAGTGCGGCCAGTGCCACTGCGATGATAACTGCAAAAAGGATTTTGGCGAACAGCGTTTCGCGCCAATAGGGCTTCACATTGAAATGGTATGTGCCGATCGTGTCGTTCAGGCTGCTCCGGATCTCGAAAATATAGTCGGTCGATTCCAGGTTGGTGAATTCCACGAAGCTCTGGTCCGTCCATTCCGACCATTGATCGGTCAGGCCTTTGAGCCGGTATTTGTATTGCACATTCTGGCCGTAGACCGGCAATGCGAATGCAATGCGCAGCGAACGTACCTCGGCAGGCAGGGACGGTGTCCCCGAAATGGCGAAGGTTTCGTTGAGGTTGCGAAGGTTGGCCACCTTGCGTATTACCGGAGCGCCGGCAGCCTCGTTCTGCTCGTCACGGGTTTTTCGGTTGTATAATGCATAGCCATTGTCGAGGCAGAAGAAATAGTATTCCTCCGAAAGCGGCACCACGGTCTCGCTGTTGCGCACCAGCGTGAGCGGAAGGTTGGTCGTTTCTTTACCGGGTTGATAGAACTCGACGCGGTTCATGAATACTTTGAACCAGTCGCCGTGGAGGCCCGTCCTCACTTTGTAATTCTCTTCTTCCCGGGAAAAATCAGTGCTCGGAACGAGCTTTCCGGAGGCATCGGGCTGGAAAAACGCATTACCCGAGCGCACACGTACCTGGCCGTTGAGCCAATGCACCACTTCCACCGAAAACTCACTCGGTAGGTCCTGCGGCGCCTTAAATTCTTTCCATAGCAATGCCGAATCGAGTGCAGGGTTGAGTTTTGTTTGAAACAGGCCCTTGTACGCATGCCCGAGCCAGAATGTACCCGCATTGTCGCGCACAATGTGACGGATCGGGATCGGTGCGGCGCTTTTTACCGGGTAAGCGTATGTCCAGACTCCTTTTTCATCTTTTTTATACACATGCAAACCCACATAAGCGCCCTGCAAAAGAAGCGTATCACGCCCGTTCTTCACCGGCAATAGCACCCACCCGCCATTGATATTTGAAATTTTGGTGACGCCGTTTTCCTCAATGCGATAGGTGGCGTCGTTATGGCCGCATAACAGCTGGTCGTCGATCACTTTGAGTGTCCAGGTCTGGCCTTCTAGTCCCCACACGGGCCTGAACGGCTCGGGGGAAAGCCATTTTTTAACAAAAACACCCTTATTAGAGCCTACGTAAAGATTGCCACGCCAGATAGCCGCGGCATATGTGGAGCCGAGCGGATTGTCGCTGGTTTGGTAGGCGATGATCGGCGACGACATTTTGACCATATCGATCCCCTGGTCCAGCCCGATCCAGAGTTGCCGCTGCGCATCTTCTTTCAAAGCGAGCACGGTATTGTTTTGCAGACCGGTGTCCTTGTTGAACTGATATCTTAATGTGCCATTGTTAGAAACCACATAAACCCCGTTCTGGATCGTCCCGAAAACGATACTGCTGTCGC
Source organism: uncultured Dyadobacter sp. (assembly GCA_966211825.1). Lineage (GTDB taxonomy): Bacteria > Bacteroidota > Bacteroidia > Cytophagales > Spirosomataceae > Dyadobacter. Next base: position 3,125 of record CBIHPQ010000112.1, read on the forward strand.
GGCTCATAATGATTGCGCGATTGATGATATTTCGTTTCAATTCTCCCGAAATAGCGATGTTCCAGGACGTAAGCAGGCCATTTTCCCAAAGGAAAACGCCGTGCTTGTTGGTAGTGATCAGCAGCCGGTTGCCCGAATAGGGCAGGATGGACGATACCATTGTTGGCGAGAGGCTCTCCGTGCCCGGTAGTGCCACAAAGCGTTCTCCTTTCAGCTCATAAATCCCCTTTCCGATGAGTTGCACCAGCACACGGTTCCGGATATACCGCATGAACATGAAGTTGCCCGGGCCCTTGATTTCCTTGAGCCGCTTGCCATCGTAACGGTAAATGACTGAAAAAGACTGGAAATAAATGTATTCCGGCGTTTTGAGAATATGCCAGATTTCCTCCGATTTCAGGCTCGCAAAGCCCGTTTTTTTACTGAGCGAATAGTATTTCAGCTGACCATCCGATTCTTTTTTCCAATATCCGAATTCCGAAAAGCCGCCCACATAAATGCGCTGCTCGGCTTTTGCAGCACGGTTCAGTACTTTTCCACCGGCTGGTTTCATTGTTTTTTCGTCATAAAGCGCGGTGCGAACGATCTGTCCGTCGGGTAGGGGATAGAGTTTCCATGAAGCCCCGTCGTGTTCCAGCAGGCCATCCGAATTGGCAGAATAGATCAGGTCGTCGGCACTTTGGCAGATGTCCCAATTCTGGTTGTGGGCTTTGTAAAGTGGGGCAGGATAATTGATCAGCGGAGGGGTTTCCTGGGCAAGAGCAGACAGAAAGATTGTCGCCAAAAACAGTATGGCAGTACAGGAGCCCGCCTTATATTTGAAGGCCCGGCCAGGGAACTGACTTTTTTTCAGTCGTTTTTCTGCCGTGTTCAATATCATTTTCAATTAACTATTAATGTCGTTTTTAGCTCTCAAAGAAGGGTTTACCGCGGTGTTAGTATGTATAACTCAATAGTACTCTCAATGAAAAAAATCCTTTCCCTCATGCTCCTCGGCACGTCGGCTGTAACCGAGCCGGTAATGTCGCAAAATGACAACAAGAGAAATGATATCCGTTACAATCTTAACGAATCCGGTTCACATTATGTAAAATTCACGTTCACGAATCAGGTGTGGCTTCGGTTGAACGAGAATAACCCCGGTACCACTGTTTTAAGTGACGCGCAGACCAACACTTTCGATATCGGCCTTCGCCGTACCCGTATGCAGCTGTTTGGTCAGCTCACCGACCGGATATTTTTCTACTCCCAGTGTGGTATGAACAATTTCAACAAAGTGAGCGCTTTTCCGGCCTACTAGACCTCCGGGACACCCAGTCAGCGCAAGATATCTGCGTTTTTCCATGATGCCGTCGGTGAATATGAAGTGCAGCGGAAGGGTAGCAACTTCATCCGGTTCGGTGGCGGTTTGACGATCGTAAGTGGATTCTCCCGCTTTTCGCAGCCCAGCATCGGAACCATCATGACTTTGGATGTGCCGGTTTTTGCGCAGGCTACGGTCGATCAGACCGACCAGTTTTCCCGAAAACTCACCGTTTACAGCCGTGGGCAGGTCGGTAAGCTGAATTACCGGGTGGCCGTTTCTGATCCGTTTCCGGTTGAAACGAGCGGATCTGCTCCCGCGGCCCTAAATCAGAACTCTGTTTTTGCGCAACGTAAGAACAGCAAGCAGTTTCAGGCTTTACTGATTTACAATATTTTCGATATCGAGGACAACACTACACCCGGCTATATGACCGGTACGTATCTTGGCAAACGCAAGGTACTGAACGTCGAGGCAGGCATTACTTCCCAAAAGAATGCAACCTGGCGGAAAGAGGCAATCGACACGCTTTATAGCAACATGACACTCTGGTCGGTTGCCGGATACCTGGATATGCCCCTGAATGCTGAAAAGGGTACGGCGGTGTCGGCTTACATCGGCTACTTCGGAACCGACTACGGCAAAGGATACCTGCGCTACAACGGCATTATGAACCCGGCGACCGGCACCACGCAACCCATCACAGGCGTAAGCGGCACGCACGGGAATGCGTACCCGATGTTTGGGACAGGCAATGTGATTTATGCGCAGGCAGGATATAAACTGAAGGACGATTTATTGGGCAGTCAGGGTACATTAATGCCCTATGGTTCCCTGCAACGGGGTGATTACGACCGTTTGCAGGATGCCGCCAACATCTATAACCTCGGCGTCAACTGGCTGATTAAAGGCAATAATGGCAAGCTGTCGCTTAACTATGAGGACCGCCCGGTTTACAAAGCCAGTGCGGTTCCCAATGAGCTCGCAAAAAATGGCAGACGCGGAAGCTGGACGTTACAATACCAGATCTCGATCTGAACGTCAGATCTTCCGGGCCAGCGAAGGCCCGGAAGATCTTTAAAAGTTGAAATTGATCCTCGCGAACAAATAGCGGCCATTAAAGCCCATTTGTTGCACACGACGGGAATACACGAACCGGCCCGAGCTGACGTTGCCCGAATGCGTGTGCTTGTCCTGGTACACATCGAACACATTGTTTGCGCCGATCGTGAGCCCGAGCCCTTTCACTAAATCATAGCTCAATGCAAGGTCAGTCACTATTTTACCTCCGAATGTTTGATCCAAAGTTTCCTTCTGGCCTGTGAGCGAATTTACCGGCCATGCGTCCGGCTTGTTGGGGTCGATGGTAGGGTCCCAATACGTAACTTGGCCGAAACGCACACCCCGAAGCATTGCCCCGAACTTGCCCGCTTTGTAGTTAATGGTCAGGCTTTGCTTGTTGCGCGGGCTCGCAATCTCGAACCTGCTCAAATCCTCGCGGTTGAAATAGGTATTGACCTGGTTGGTCTGCACCAGTATGTCAGACGCATGAATAACAGGCTTGCCGTCCGCACCTTTTTTTACCTTGTTTTGAATAAATGTCCCTGCCAGCACCGCCCGAAGCGACTGGCTACGACCGAATTTCGTATTGTAGGATAATACGCCTTCGATGCCCCGTGAGCGGGTGTCGACGGCATTGGAAAAGAAATTGGCCGTCGTTGCATTTGCAGCTGCCAGCTGTGCTTTCAGGTTGGCATTTCCGCCATCATTGAAATTGTTGGTCAATACGATGCGGTCATCGATATCGATCTGGTAGGCATCCACTGTGAGTTCAAATGCATTGTTGAGCTGGATGGTCGTTCCGACGGTAAAGCTTTGGGAAGTTTCCTGTTTGAGCTTTGGAATTCCGAGAATCTCGGCAGGTTTGCTATCGTTGGTGAATGTCCCGCTTTCCTGCGCTACCTGCTGGCCGTTCTGAGTGACGAACAGCGTGTTGGTTTTGGCATAATAACGCTGCTGCAACGACGGCGCCCGGAAGCCGCTGCTGGCCGAGGCGCGCACGGCGATTCCGTCGGTAATCTTGTAGCGGCTCGACACTTTATAATTGAGCGTATTCCCGAAGTCGGAATAGTTTTCAAATCGAAGCGCTGCACTTATGACCCAGGATTTGGTAATGTCCTGTTCGAGGTCGAGGTAACCCGCAATGCTATGCCGGGAATGTGACCCGGCGTTCTGAGGGAAGAAGCCAGAGAAGACCTGAGCGCCGGCAGGTACACCCGCGGCGACGTCATAGTTTTTGTAAGATGCTTCCTCGCCGGCCGTAATGGTGTATTTTTCGCTCCGCTGCTCGCCGCCAAGGGCCACATTGAGCCCGTCTAACACATCGAATTTGCGCCCTAAATCCAGGTTGATGGTATTTTGTGAAAACCCGTTGCCTCCTGCGTTAAATTCCCGCTGAAAGTTACTGATGGAAACGGCCTGGGTATAGTTTACAGAGTTGGTAATGCGGTAATCAAAGTCATTCTTTCCAAATGTATTACTAAGGTCAAAGCGCCATTCGCCCAGTTTTCCGCGAATGCCGGCCGCCGCCGATATGTCTGTCACATCGCTATTGATCTCGGGTAAGAAACCATTCGGGTACACGGCGAACACATTCGTCCGCACGGCAGCGGGCACGCCATTGGGATAGCGGTAAAAGCCAGCGGCGTTACCCTTCTTATTGTTGTAACCACCAAATGCATATAGTTCCATCTGCTCGGTCAGGGGAATGTTGGCATTGACCACCACACCGCCGCCTTTGACCTCCGAGTTTCCGATGCGCATGTCAAAGTCGTTGCGGGTAAGCCCCTTTTGTTTTAGGAGGTCTTCATCCACTACCTTTCCGTCGACAGCGGGGAAAATCTGGCCGGTATAGGTTCCGGTACGGTTGGTAGCATCCCGTTTTACATATTCGCCTGTGATATTCAAGAAGCCTTTCTGGCCTATTTTGAGCCCATAATTTAGGCCAACCTGTGCGGTCCCACCGTCCGAAATGTTTACGGAAGCGTCTTTATTGTTGTTAATAATGTAGTTTTTATCATAGCTGGTAACGTTCTGGCCGTACGACACATTACCGCTCAGTCCCGTGCGGCTTTTCAAGATAATGTTGATCACACCCGCAATGGCATCCGAGCCATACTGAGCCGCCGCGCCATCCCGGAGTATCTCGATTTTCTCCACTGCCGTAGCCGGAATAGCATTCAGGTCAGTCCCGACGGTGCCCCGGTTGACCGTCCCATTGACATTCACAAGCGACGACTGGTGCCTCCTTTTGCCATTTACGAGCACCAATACCTGGTCGGGACCCAGCCCCCGAAGCTGCGCGGGATCAATGTGGTCGGAACCGTCGGAGATCGTTTGCCGCGACGACTGGAACGATGGTGCGATATACGTCAGGATCTGGTTGATATCGACCTGTCCAACGCTGTTGGCGATCTGCGATACGGGAATAATGTCCACCGGAACGGGGGAGTCGATACGCGAACGCCCGCCACTGCGCGAGCCTGTTACCACAATTTCTCCAAGCACTTCGGACGACTCGGCTAATGCTACATTGAGCGGGGAAGCCTGCCCCGCCGAGACGGTCGTAGGGACAATTTTGGACGTGTACCCGATGAAGGAAATGACGATATTATGATTCCCGTCGGCTACATTCAAACTGAAATTCCCGTCCGCGTCGGTTACTGTTCCGGTGTTAGTCCCCTGAACGAGGATGGATACCCCGGGCAGCGGGGCACCGTTCTTTTCGTCTGTAATTTTCCCCTTCAAGGACTGCGCCAGAGCTGGCATCGACAGGGAAATCAAGAGCAGAAGTAGAAGCTTTTTTTGCATAGGAAGTGTGTTTAAAGATGAGATTGTTTGTTGATTAATGGTATAATCTTAACATTTTATTATACTATATAAACTTAAATTAAAAGAACTATCCATCAAAACCAAATGTGTGGGCAAAGAAAAAGCCGGCCCGGAAAACCGGACCGGCCTGTATTTTAGCTATTTCCGTGCTGCTTACAAGTTCAAAGCCGCATTCATCGAACGAACGGCTTCCGCAGACTTTTCAAACGCGGCCTTTTCGGCATCGCTCAGGCGCAGGTTGATGATCTTTTCCCAACCGCTGCAGCCCAGCACTACCGGCACGCCCATACAAATGTCCTTCTGGCCGTATTCGCCATTCAGGTAAACGCTGCATGGTACAATGCGCTTCTGGTTGCGGACAATGCTTTCTACGAGCATCATGGTAGCGGCTCCCGGTGCATACCAGGCCGATGTTCCGATCAGTTTGGTGAGCGTCGCGCCACCTACCATTGTATCGGCAGCTACTTTTTCGAGCTGATCTGCGGAGAGGAAGCGGCTTACGGGGATGCCATTGTACGTTGCCAGCCTTGTGAGCGGGATCATCGTCGTATCGCCGTGCCCGCCGATCACCATACCGTGAATATCAAGCGGTGAAACGTCCATGGCCAATGCCAGATAGGTTTTGAAACGTGCGCTATCCAATGCGCCGCCCATACCGATGAGGCGTTTTTTGGGAATACCCGACTCTTTAAGCGCCAGGTAAGTCATCGTATCCATCGGGTTTGAAACCACGATCACGATGGCTTTTGGCGAATATTTGAGAAGGTTTTCCGTTACTCCCTTTACGATTCCTGCATTGATGCCGATCAGCTCCTCGCGGGTCATGCCGGGTTTGCGGGGCAATCCCGAGGTGATTACCACCACATCCGAGCCTTTGGTCTTCTCGTAATCATTGGTCGAGCCGATGGGCTTGGTGTTGAATCCCAGTAAAGCGGCTGTCTGGTACATATCCAGTGACTTTCCTTCGCTGACACCCTCTTTGATATCCAGCAACACCACTTCTTCTGCCAGCTCACGACGAATGATATTATCGGCAGTGGTTGCGCCTACCGCACCCGCACCTACAACAGTAATCTTCATAGGGAAATATGGTTAATTGTATAGAAATTGATGCTTTTTATATTTTTTCCTAAAAGTATGATACATAATTTGTTTAAACCAAGCGGAATTTGATTTTTTGCCGCAAATAGACCGGCCGCCATCCGGAACGCAATTTTTTCCGTAAGTTGATAGTTATAATGGCTTAATAAACCACTTTTTCCTGCTTTGTACCATGAATGACGAGTCAATGATTTCGCGGATTTTACAGTCGATTTTTTTCAGAAATGCCAAAGGAAAAGCAGGGCGTTACGTCAAAAATTCCACCCGGTTGTTTGATCTGGCCAAAGACGTGCTGGGAAAACTTCAGACGGTCGGCTTCAAAGGAAATCTCGCCGAATTCCAGTCGAGCGTCCAGTTGCTGCTCCGGATGGTGAAAGCTTATGCCTCCGGCGAATATAAGCAGCTTCCCTGGAAAAGTTTGGTGTCGATAGTCGCTGTGCTGATTTATTTCGTATCTCCCATAGACCTTATTCCTGACTTCCTGCCGGTTATCGGGATTACCGACGACGTGGCGCTGGTAGTTTGGCTCATCAAGACGCTGGGCGACGACATCCGAAAGTTCGCCGATTGGGAGAAGACCACGAAGACAATTAATATCGGATAAAAGTGGCCGCAGGTCTGGTTGTTGTAAAAAAGAATAGTTATTTTTGTAAACATTAATAAAAGAAACAGATATGGAATCAATAACCGTTTTAGGAATTATGGGGTTGGGCGGACAGGAGATCTTTCTGGTCGCGCTGTTCGTGTTGCTTTTCTTCGGAGCAAAGAAAATCCCAGAACTTATGCGCGGTTTGGGGCAAGGTATCAATGAGTTCAAAAACGCTACTAAAGACGTTAAGGAAAATATTGAAAAAAGCATGGAAGACCCCAAATAACGCTTCCATCTTATCGAAGGTTTGATCCAGAGCCATTAAGCTAGCACTTAACGGCTCTGATTCTTTATTTACAACCCCACAAAAAAATTGCCTTGAAAGAGTATCTGACGCTGGCCGAAATTCAGAGAGATTTACGTGAAGAAGGTTTGACGTGCGTCAAGTTGGTTGACCATTATTTGGAGAAAATAGAGACCAACAAGCATCTGAACGCTTTTGTAGAAGTTTACACCGAACAAGCGCAAAAAGCCGCCCTGGCCGTGGATGCGAAGATCGCGAACGGTACTGCCGGAAAGCTGGCTGGTCTGGTGATCGGTTTGAAAGATGTGCTATCCCATACCGGCCACGGCTTGCAGGCCGGAAGCCAGATCCTTCAAAATTATACTGCGCCTTATACCGGAACAGCCGTTCAACGGTTGCTGGATGAGGACGCGATCATCATCGGCAGGCAAAACTGCGACGAGTTTGCAATGGGCTCTTCGAATGAAAACTCTTCGTTCGGGCCTGTGCTGAATGCAATTAACAATTCCAAAGTTCCGGGCGGGTCATCAGGTGGTTCGGCGGTAGCTGTTCAGGCCGGGCTTTGCCATGCTTCATTAGGGAGCGATACGGGAGGTTCGGTACGCCAGCCTGCTGCATTCTGCGGTGTGATCGGTGTGAAGCCGTCTTACGGGCGGGTGTCGCGTTACGGGCTTATCGCTTATGCCTCGTCGTTTGACTGCATTGGGCCCATTACCAAAAGTGTGGCTGATGCAGCATTGATATTAGAAATAATGTCGGGTGCCGATGACTTCGATAGCACCGTTTCTGAGCGCCCCGTACCTGCTTATACGGCGAATCTGGAATGGAAGGGAAAAGCTAAAATCGGCTACATCCGCGATGCGGTGGAGAACGAGGCCATTGCCCCGGAGATCCGCCGGCAAACTTCCGACGTGCTCAATCGCCTGCGTGCGGAAGGACATGAGGTAGTGGGCATCGATATGCCTTTGCTGGATTCACTTTTACCTACTTATTATATCCTCACCACCGCGGAAGCGAGTTCCAATCTGTCGCGTTTTGACGGCGTGCGGTATGGTTACCGCAGTCCCGAATCCGTGGATCTGGAAAGCATGTACAAGAAGACGCGTACAGAAGGTTTCGGAGATGAGGTAAGGAGAAGAATACTATTGGGTACTTTCGTATTAAGTGCAAATTATTACGACGCATACTATACCAAGGCGCAACGCGTTAGAAGATTGGTGCGGGAGGAAACGGGCCGTTTTTTCGAGCAGTTCGATTTTCTGATTTCTCCGGTAACACCTACCACAGCTTTTACGATCGGTGAAAAAACGGAAGATCCGTTACAAATGTATCTTGCGGACATTTTTACCGTACAGGCGAATGTCGTGGGTAATCCTGCGGTGTCCATTCCAAACGGCTTGGACGACCAGGGAATGCCTATCGGAATTCAGATCATGGCCCCTTATTTCGGGGAGGAACAAATGCTGGCATTTGCCAACTACCTCACAGAATTGAATCAGGAAGGGGCCGTAGCGTACAACCAGAGCCATTAGGGAGAGAAAAGTACTACTTTTTTTGAACCTGATATCAAGGTATTGGCTGTATTTACAACCAATGTTTCAAAGTAAATTATCATGCCAGAATAACAGGCGACCATGTTACGTTATTCTGAATGAGGAATTTGTGTGAGTATTTAAAAATGTGTTAGAGATTATTCTGATTCATCTGGCCAATTCAAATTAAAAAGGACTCTTCTATCTGTAAGTAAATCATCAACAGGTACAAGCCATTGAAAACCGTGAATTGATTAACCTTCAAAAAACATTTATTAATGAGGATTTCGAAAAGAGTATTGTGGCTCGGAGCCATGTGTGCAGGGTTTTGGAATGCGCCTGTCGGGGCGATGGTTCCACAGGAGAGTTTGACGTCCGGGCAGGATACAGTTGAGACTATTGCTCAGCAAGAAGATGATTTATTGCCGTCACTCCCGGAAGTCGAGGAAATCGGAGCCAACCCGGCCGTGCCGCAGGAGCTTTTGAAAGAACGGTTTGCAAAGCTTGAAAAATCAATCCCGCTTACCTACCACAAATCATCGCACGAATTTGTAGAATACTTTATCTACAAAAAAGCCACTTTTACACGTACGATGATGGAGCGAATGCCGCTCTACTTCCCGCTTTTCGAAAAAGCACTGGCCAAACACGGCCTGCCGACCGAGCTGAAATACCTTTCGATGATCGAATCGGGCCTTAACCCGACGGTTATTTCCCACGCACGCGCAGGCGGCCTCTGGCAGTTTATGCCCGCTACCGGACGGGAATTCGGTCTATACCAGGACAAATACATTGATGAACGCTTCGAACCCGCCAAAGCAACCGAAGCGGCCTGCCTTTATCTCAAACAGCTTTACAACATCTTCGGCGATTGGGAGCTTGCACTCGCCTCGTATAACACAGGCCCGGGCAACGTGAAACGCGCCATGCGCCGTTCCCGCGGGACTACCTTCTGGACGATCTACAATGTCCTTCCCCGCGAAACCCGCTCGTACGTGCCGCAATATGTTGCGATGAACTACATGATGAACTACGGCTACGACCATGGCATCTTCCCCGAAAATACCGAGTTCCAGATCCCGAACGATACCATTCATGTCAACGGCTACATCGATCTCGCAACGTTTTGTAACAATGCGGACATTGATTTCGAAGTCCTCAAAAAGCTGAACCCGCAGATCACCAAAACTTCACTTCCGGATCAGACCCGTGATTTTGTGCTGAAAGTACCGAGCGTGCGGTTTACCTACCTGGTGAGCAACCGTACCGCCATTATGGACTCCTGCACAAGAAGGTTCCTGGCGTCGGGCGTGATGGTGGCCAAAGCCGACAGCACCAAAACGGATTCGCTGGGCGGAAACGGCTCATTCCCTTACGTACTCGCATCGAACGTGCAGAATGTAGCGGATGATGAAAATGTGGATGAAGATGGCGAGGAAGAAACTGTTCAGCGCAGCCGTACAAAACGCGTGTCGTACACTGTTCGCCGCGGCGATAATGTAGCTGGCATCGCCCGCAAATATGGCGTATCGGTGGCGTCAGTCAGAAAATGGAACCATATTCGCCGGAACAATATCCGCAGAGGCCAGCGCCTTGTGATTTACAAGGAGGTGAGGGAAACGGTGCCGACAACAAGGATCGCAGCGAAAGCCCGGCCGCAGCGGGATGAAGAGCAGATCGCCCAGCAGCAGCGTCATACCCGGAAACGCTATCATACCGTACAAAAAGGAGATACATTATGGATTATTTCGCAACGCTACGGTCTGGAAATCGGTCAGTTGAAAAAGCGGAACAAGATCAGGGGCAACTCGATCAAGCCTGGTCAAAAACTGATTATTTCTACCTAGAAATTAACGCTTCAACATACACATACTATTTTTATGATTGCCTACGTTAACGGGATTGTAACTTATAAAGACCCAGCGTACGCTATTATCGATGTGAATGGAGTAGGATACGAGGTTCGTATATCATTGCAAACCTATACTTCGCTCCCTGACATCGGTGCCCGGTGCAAGCTGGTAACGTTTCTCAATATACGGGAAGATGCCCACGTCCTTTACGGTTTTTGGGGAAATGATGAGAAGAAGCTGTTCCTGGATCTGACAAGCATTTCAGGGATCGGGCCGTCGACAGCGCTCGTCATGCTATCCTCACTTTCTTCCTCAGAAATCCGGCAAGGGATCATCGATGAAGACCTGCGCCTGATCCAGTCGATCAAAGGCATAGGGTCCAAGACCGCTCAACGCGTAATCCTCGAACTAAGAGACAAAATTCGAAAGGAAGACCTGGTTTCAACAGGTACAAAAACTGCTGAAACTGCGTCTGGCACTCTGCGGAGTGAAGCGTTAGCTGCGCTCGTTACTTTGGGTATTCCGAAGGCAACGGCGGAGAAAAGTCTGGATGTCATCATCAAGCGTGAGGGACAGTCTATTAGTGTTGAAAATCTTATCAAACTAGCGTTACGTTAACCGGAACTGCAATGATATTTGGTGAAAAATTTTACAACTGTAAGATCGTGTTGATGGATTTGTTTGTAAATACAACCTTCTCTAAATAAGTATATTACCTTGTCATCAACGATTTACTCATTTCTTTTTAAGGTATTAAGCATTTCAGCCGGAGCCGTGTTACTCGTGAACGTTTCCGGCGGCAAGGGCGATCCATATTCGGAGCAGGCACAGGAATGGGCCATACTTGCCGACACGCTTAAAGAAGATACCACCAAGAAAAACATCGACCGCTCGGGTTCACAGCTCATCATGCGGTGGAAGGACTATTATTCCAACCGCATTTCGGAACCCAGGCCGCGTTCGCCATTCTACCTGCGCGAACCGAACAATATCTCTACCAACATTACGCTCGACAGTGCAGGGAAAATTGCAGTGACCGAGAAAATTCAGACGCCAGGTATAACGACACCAGGTGTGGGCACGCCCGGTATGGCGACGCCCGGCGTATCGACGCCCGGCGGTACATTGAACTACCGCTATCCCGAGCGGATGGACCTGGAAACATATGACAAGATCCAGGAAGACCGTGCATTCAAAAGTCTCCTGCGCGAATATGCGAGCAGGCAGGACGGCAACAGCGCCATGGGTGCGCGCGGGCTGCTGCCGAAGCTCGATCTTCCGCCCGGTTTGTCAAAATTGCTGGGGGATGATTTTGTAAACTTCAAACCGACCGGTTTTGTGTCGCTGGACCTGGGGCTGATGCACCAGTTTCTGGATAACCCGGCTATCCCGATCCGTCAGCGCAAGAACACCCAATTCATTTTCAACGAGCAGATCAATATCAATTTCGACGCCAAGCTCGGCGATCAGCTCGGATTCCAGACCAACTTCGATACCAAGGCAAACTTCAACTTCGAGAATGCGATCAAGTTGAACTATAAGAACCCGGAAGAAAGCTTTATCAGGAAAATCGAAGCGGGGAATATCAACTGGGCCATTAACAGCCAGCTTATTCCCGGTGTTCAGAATTTGTTTGGTCTAAAAACCGATTTCCAGTTTGGCCGTCTGAGCGCCACTTTTGTTGCCTCGCAGCAGAAATCCAGCAAGGAGCGGATCACGCTTCGCGGCGGGGCACAAAGCAGGGACTTCGAACTGCGGGCCGATACTTATGACGAGAACCGTAACTTTTTCCTCTCCCAGTATTTCAGGAACACTTACGAGAGCTCGCTGCAAAACACGCCGACGATTACCTCTGGTGTGACCGTTACACGTCTCGAAGTGTATGTGACCAACCGTACCACCACCACCGAGTCGCTTCGTAACGTCGTCGGCTTTGCGGATTTGGGGGAACCTGCTCCTTATCGTGCCGGTAACCCTAATGTACAGCCGGTTCGCTCCACTTCCCCTGCGGACAATGCGGCGAACGGTCTTTATAAAAAGCTGACCGACAACAGTGCATTCAGGCAGGTTGACAATACCAATACGGCGATTGCCGGTTTCGGTTTCGAAAAAACAACCGATTATGAACTGCTCCGCGGGGCGAAGCGATTGATCGTTGACCGCGACTACACATTCCATCCGCAACTCGGATATATCTCATTGACCAACGCCCTCCGCAACGACGAAGTCCTTGCGGTTTCTTATGAATATACCTTAAATGGCCGCGCGTTCAAGGTAGGGGAGCTCACCGAAGATTATCAGGCCAGAAAGGACAATGAAGTAATTGCACTGAAACTTCTCAAATCTTCTACCATTCGTAACAATACCAAGTTGCCAATGTGGGATTTGATGATGAAAAACATCTATTCCCTCGGTACCAGCCAGATCGACAAGCAGGGCTTCCAGTTGAGGGTTATCTACAAAGATGACCAGACCGGTATCGATAACCCCAATTTGCAGGAAAGTAGCATCGCCAACATTCCGCTGATCCGTCTCTCAGGCCTCGACCGATTGAATCCCGTAAACGACCTGCAACCCGACGGTAACTTCGACTTCGTGGATGGCATTACGATGGACAGCAAGACCGGGCGCATTATTTTCCCCGTGCTGGAACCGTTCGGTAGCAACCTTTCCAAAAAATTCGGCCCGGGCGAGGATGTTTATCGCAA
>CBIHPQ010000113.1:0-16270 GCA_966211825.1 uncultured Dyadobacter sp.
GTATCTTTTACCATTGTGGCCAAAGCTGCCGCGCCATTGGCGACACGCGTTTCCTGCGGGGGCCGTACCTGGACACACGGCGAACTTCTCGGAAGAACAAGCGATGATCAGCCAGTTTACACGCGCATTAACGACAACCGTGTTTACCTCAACTGGAATGGCCGGGTGCCGGATAACATCTGGATTCTTTACCACCTGAAAGAAAATACTTTCCCGATCGGGCCTGCCAGCGATGCGCTCATCGAAGGCTGCGTGAACCCGGTTGACCCGAGCACAGCACCGGTAAATTTGCTGGGATCGAGCGGAGGCCAGATCACCTGTAACGGCGTGATTATGCCAAATGGTAATCGTCTTGGCGTATTCAAAGGAAGCACGGGCAATACTTACCAGTTTATCAAGTATGTGAATGGCCTTTTGCGTGTGATGATCAAGCAGGGAGAAACTGATGATCGTACCGACAACTATTATATGGGACTGCTCGTGGAAACGATCCAGGGAAAAGACGGAAGCTTTCTGGACCCACAATGGAGAGGTGTTCTGACGCCCGATATGGTAAATGGCTGTTTCTGGCCTACTGCACCGAAAACTGCGACGCCGCTGCCTGACAACAACTGTGCATCCGGCCCGGCCATCAGCAATATCACCAACATCAGCCAAACTGCCCTGACGGTATCATTCACCGGTTCCGGCGTGACCAGCCTCAAATGGCGTATCAAATCCAACGGAACACAGGTAGCCGCAGGAACGACGAACGATTTCGGAAGCGCTACTTCAACAAACCTGTCATACTCTTCGCTGGCTCCGGGTGGTTACACGCTGGAAATCGAAGGAAATAACTGCACTTCGACAGTAAGCAGCCGTTCATTCACGATCAATGAGCCTGTGGTAACGATTCCCGACTGCCAGAACGGACCCTCTGTAACGGGCATCGCTTCTATTACACCGAGCAGTGCTACGGTTAACTTTGGCGGCACAAACCTGCACGTATTTTCATGGAGAATCCTGCAAGGCTCCTACGCGGTAGCCAGCGGCAAGACAGGTACGCTTACTTCAAACACCACCAACCTGACATTCAACTATCTGCAAAACGGTACTTATACTTTTGAACTGAAAGCAGAAGATTGCAAGGCAGCAGCGGTGGCTACGAGAAGTTTCAGTGTGTCGGCAACCGATACCCGTACGGCATGTACGCGTGGACCAAACTTGGAGAAGGTCGTGACATCAGGCGAGACCAGTCTCTCGTTCCTGTTCGACGGTGACAACGTATTTGCCATCGACTGGAAGATAAAGCAGGGCGGAACCGTGATTCGCCAGAACCGCGTGGCACCTCAGAGCAATACGCCGGCCATTAACTACAATACACTGCCAACGGGCGCATATACCCTCGAAATCCAGGGTGGAAACTGCAAGTCGGCCACTACGGCCACCGCTTTCGGTGTGAACGTTCCACTGCCTATTTACATATCGAATTTCGAAGGAAAAGCTGTTGAAAAAGGCGTAGAGCTGACTTGGAATGTCGTTGCGGAGCAGGACGGAAAGGAATTTGAAGTCCTTCGTTTCGACGACCGTATGCAGGACGAGACGGTACTTGGCAAAGTTTCGCTGACGGACCAGCGTATTGGCAAATACAGCTTTGTGGACGAAAACCCAATGCTGGGCACCAATTATTACCAGTTGAAGCAAATCGACATCGATGGCACTTACACCAAAAGCAAGATCGTCGCGGTAAATCCGGACGTTCTTATAGGTACTGTCATTGCGCCGAACCCTGCTCAGGACTTCGTGAACGTGCAGTTCTCTTCACGCACTTCCGGAACTTCGGATGTGACGATCTACAACCTGGCAGGTCAGCCGGTAGGCAGTTCATCGATCCGCATTTCGGAAGGCAAGAACAACCACCGCATCAATGTGAAAAAACTTGGCGGAGGGCATTACTTCATGAAGATCAACCACGGCGGCGAAGCGACGAAACTGCGCTTTATCAAGGCTGAGTGATAAGAGAAATCGCTTAAAAATGCGAACGGCCGGGTTTATGCCCGGCCGTTTCTTTTTTGGGATGAATAAAAGAGATTTGTAGATAGTTGCATAAAGGTCGCATTTTTGCGACCTTTATTTTTTCTAACACACTATATAAAATGAATGCAAAGGAATTGATCAGGCTCCTTGAGCAGAATGGTTGGTATGAGGCAAGATGTCGTGGAAGCCACCGCATCTTCAAGCATCCTCGGGTGTCGCAGACAATTCCCGTGGCATTTCACGGAAGCAAGGACATACCGCCTGGAACATTAAACAAAATTTTGAAAGCTGCTGGTTTAAAATAGCATTTGTATGAAACTGACCATAATTATCGAAAAAAGTGAAGGGGAACTTTGGGGGCGGATCGAGAATGTGCCTGAGTATCTCCCTGTTACCTCCGGCGCATCTGTCGAAGAAATTGAGCAGGGCCTGCGTGACCTGCTGGACGATTACATCGAACACGAGGGAAACGCCCATGCCGAATGGAAGTCGGTTCGACCTTCCGACATTCAATTCGAGCATGTATACGATTTAAGTGCCTTTTTCGAAGTATTCGACGATGTAAAAGTCGCCGGAATAGCTCGCCGTGCAAAGATTAACGCTTCCTTAGTAAGGCATTACGCAGCCGGAACGAAGTATCCTTCACCGCAGCAAGCAAAACGTCTGGAAATGGCAATTCATGAGCTGGGCGAGAAGCTAAGAGAGGTTGTTTTAGCATAGTTATCCCTCCGGCTGCAACCGTGCCTCTTTCCACCATTGCGTGAAAACCTGATCGCCTTTCAAATCCACTTTCTGGCCGATAAGCGGCGTTACGAGCGGCATATGCTGCTTATCGGCTTCGGCGCTGGCTCGGAGGATGGGCTCGTTCCAATCGTGGATGGAAAGGGCGAATTTGGCCCAATGGACCGGCATCAGCTTTTTGGCGCCGAGTTCGCGGGCTGCTGTGACGGTTTCTTCGGGCATCATGTGGATGTATTTCCAGGCTTCGTTGTACTGCCCGCATTCCAGCAGCGCAAGGTCGAACGGCCCGAATTGGGCACCGATTTTTTTGAAATGGTTGTCATAACCCGAGTCCCCGCCGATGAAGATTTTCATCGTAGGTGTTTGGAGAACGAATGATACCCATAATGCGCGGTTTCTGCTGAAATCCCGGCCGGAAAAGTGCCTTCCCGGTGTCACATCCACTTTGAAGCCGTCGCCGAGATCGGCGCTCTCGTTCCAGTCTTTTTCGATGATGTTGGCCAGGTCGTAGCCCCAGTATTCAAAATGCTCTCCCGTACCGAGGCCGGTTACCACTTTTTTGACCTTCGTTTTGAGTTTAAGGATCGTTTCGTAATCCAGATGGTCCCAGTGGTCGTGAGAAATGAACAGGTAGTCGATCGCCGGGAAATCTTCGACTTTATACACGTCGGTGCCCTTAAAACTGGGCGTGGTGAACGAAATGGGCGAGGCACTACCGCTGAAAACCGGGTCTACAAGGATGGTTTTACCGTCAATCTGCATGAAATAGGATGAATGTCCGAACCATACCAGCACATTTTCTTCCGGTTTCAAATGCAGCAGATCTGTTTTTTGAGAGGGGATCAATGCGCCCGGAATGTTGTATTTGCTTTTACCGAAAAAAAACTTTGTGATAACCTTCAGATAACTGTTGCCTTCGGCGAGATCTGGAGTGAAGCTTTCGTTCTGAAACTGCCCGTCGCGGTAGTGGGGCGATTTTTTGATCCGTTCGAGCCTTGCGCCAGAAGGATGTTTTCCGAATTGCGGCTGCTGCATGAATGTAACCGCGGCAAGTATGACCAGTGCCAGAACAATGACGAATATCATGAATGAAAATTTAATGATTCGTTTACTCATAGTATGTGGAGGAGTGGTGAAAGTTTACTGTGGACGAATGTACGGTTTCTTACGTATTTTTGAATTTACTTATCCAAACAAAACCAACCAGTCATGAAAAGAACTGTATTGCTGTATTTGCTATGCCTTTTGTCATGGGCTGCAGTCGCTCAAAGCTCCCTCCCCGACACGAACTGGGTCAAGGCCAACTACACCAAAACAGAGCAATACATCACCATGCGTGACGGTGTGAAGCTTTTCACGGCGATTTATACTCCCAAAGACGAATCTCAAACATACCCCATTATCATGCAGCGCACACCCTATTCGGTGCGGCCGTATGGTGAAAATAACTACCGCCGCACGCTCGGGCCTAATGTGTACCTCATGCGCGAGAAGTATATTTTTGTTTACCAGGATGCCCGCGGCCGCTATAAAAGCGAGGGTAACTTCCGCGAAATGACGCCTGCGATCGCGAACAAGAAGGGCAACAAGGATGTCGACGAGTCGAGTGACACGTATGACACGGTTGAATGGCTTTTGAAAAACACGAAAAACAATGGCAAGGTAGGGCAATGGGGCATTTCGTTTCCCGGGTACTATTCGTCGGCCGGCTTGCCGGATGCGCACCCTGCCATGGCCGCTGTTTCTCCCCAGGCCCCGATGTCGGACGAGTTCATTGGTGACGACTGTTACCATAATGGTGCGTTCTTCCTGATGGACAATTTTGGATTTTACAGCGGCTTTGACGGACCAAAAAGTAAGGACGGTACCAATTACCAAAGCCATTTCAATGCAGAATTCAATGATGCGTACAAATATTTCCTCGATTTCGGCCCGCTGAAAAAGGCGAATGCAGCCCCCTATTTCGCTGATCCAAATTCGATATGGAGACAGACGGTCGCACATCCGGTGTATGACGAGTTCTGGCAGTCGAGGAATATCAAAAATCATTTGAAAAACATAAAACCTGCCGTGCTGGTAGTGGGCGGCTGGTTCGATGCCGAGGATTTGTATGGTGCTTTGAAAACCTATGCCGCTATTGAAAAGCGGAGTCCGGGCAACAACAACCGCCTCGTAATGGGACCCTGGACGCACGGGGGCTGGGCCGCGCCTGCGTGGAAAGGTTTTGCGCAATACCAGTTTGGCGCGGATGTCAACAAATACTACCAGGAGGAGATCGAGACAAAGTTTTTTAATTATTATCTCAAAGGCAAAGGCGCATTTGAGCAATCGGAGGTGACGGTTTTTGAAACCGGCACGAATGAATGGCGCAAATACGACACCTGGCCGCCGGTTAACAGTAAGCCGATCATATATTATTTCGCCAAAAATGGCGGACTTGGCGTTGAGAAACCAATGCCTGAAAAAAGCGCTACCAGCTATGAAAGTGACCCTGCCAATCCGGTTCCGTATACATCCGTCACAAGCGGTCACCGGAACAATGAATATATGGCGGAGGACCAGCGTTTCGCATCCAGCCGTCCTGATGTGTTAAGCTTTCAGACAGATTCACTGACGGAGGACATGACATTGACCGGCGAAATTGTGGCCAATCTGATGGTGTCGATGACGGGCTCGGACGCGGATTTTATCGTAAAGGTGATCGACGTATGGCCGGCCGGATCGACGGTGCCGGCGGCGAAAGAAGGTGAAAAACCCGTGGTTATGGACGGTTACCAGCAAATGGTCCGTGCGGAAGTATTGCGCGGCAAGTTTAGAAATAGCTTTTCAAAGCCCGAACCATTTGTAAAAGATAAAATCGAGAAAGTGACGGTAAAACTGAACGAGGTAGCACACACTTTTAAAAAGGGACACCGCGTGATGGTGCAGATCCAAAGCAGCTGGTTTCCGCTGGTAGACCGTAACCCGCAGAAATTCATCAACATTTTCGAAGCGAGCGAGACTGATTTCCAGAAATCGAACATTACCATTTACCACAATGCAAAGAACCACAGCAGCATCACTTTACCAGTAGTTCGTCGACTAGCTGTTAAAATAATAAATCCGGCGAAACAATAAATTCCTTTAAATCCTAAATCCATAAATCCTAAATCCAATGAAAAATGTATTCCGGAAAATTCCGGCTTGTTTTGTCGTGTTGTGGCTTGGTGCCTGCGCGACGGGCGCCTGGGCTCAAACAAAGCCTAAATTCCGCGCCCTGGCCATGGCCGAGCCTGGTGGGCACCACATTGCCTATTCCAGGGCAGCCCATCCCTGGCTCGATTCGCTGGCAGCCAAAGAGCATTTTAGTATTGATTATATTGATAAAACAGATCCTGTCGACGAAGCATTTCTGTCAAAATATCAGCTCATTATCCAGCTTGACTACGTTCCATATGCGTGGAAACCCGAGGCGGCAGCAGCATTTGAAAAATACATTGATGAAGGAAAAGGCGGCTGGATCGGCTTTCACCATGCCACATTGCTCGGGGAATTTGACGGCTATAAAATCTGGCCGTGGTTCCAGGATTTCATGGGCGGTATCCGCTATAAAAATTATATCGGCGATTTCGCGGCGGCAAAAGTGAAGGTCGAAAATAGTAAACATCCGATTATGAAAGGCGTTCCTGCGTCGTTTGGCGTGCAGAAGGAGGAATGGTATATTTATGACAAAAGCCCCCGGCCGAATGTGGAAGTGATCGCGAGCGTTGACGAATCGACTTACCAACCTGATTCGAAGGTCAAGATGGGTGATCACCCGGTCATCTGGTCCAACCCTAAGAAGAAAGCGAAAAACGTTTACATTTTTATGGGGCATTCGCCGGTATTATTCGAGAGCGACGTGTACAAAACCATTTTCAAAAACGCCATCCTCTGGGCTGCCCAAAAATAACCGCATATGCTGAAAAGAATTTTAATGCTTGCGCTGATCGTTTCGGTGCAGCAGGTGGCCTTTGCGCAAAAGAAAAGGTCAATAAGTCAGATCCCCGAAAGCAAGTCGTTTTACACTATGCGGCTGAACGACGAGGACGCCGCTTATTTTACGCCCGAAAATTTCAAGATCACCAACGACGGCAAAACCGACGTGTCCGACGAGCTGCAAAGGGCTATTAATGAGGTGAAAACGCATTTTAACTTTGGCATCGTTTTCATTCCCGAAGGCACCTACAAGATCAGTAAGACGATCTACGTCCCCACGGCAGTCCGCGTGATTGGTTATGGAAAAAAGAGGCCGCTGATCGTCCTGGCCGACAATGCGCCTGGTTTTCAGGCAGAAAATCCGCACGATAAGGGCAATGCCAGCTATATGTTCTGGTTCACGTCGTCGATTCCCAAAGAAGGCCAGCCCATTCCCGATGCCGGTGCCAGCACTTTTTACAGCGCGATGTCGAACGTAGACCTGCGCATTGGCGCTGGTAACCCGTCGGCCGTTGCATTGCGGACCCATTTCGCGCAGCACAGCTTCATTTCACATGTCGATATTCACGCCGGCAACGGCAAGGCGGGGATGTTCGATGTGGGAAATGAAATGGAGGACGTGCGCTTTTTTGGAGGCGATTATGGCATTTATACCTTCAAACCATCCCCGGGCTGGCAGTTTATGATGGTCGATACCTATTTCGAAGGGCAGCGGAAAGCGGCGATCCGCTCGCAGGAATCGGGGCTGACGATCGTGCGGATGACCGTTAAGAATGTTCCTTCGGTTTTGGAGGTCAATCCCAACTTTTACGAAAAACTGTTCATCGAAGATAGCCATTTCGAAAACGTGAGCGGGCCAGCGCTGGTGATCAGCAATGAAAACAATGCGTATACACAAGTCAGTTTGCGGAATATCGTCTGCAAAAAAGTGTCGGTTTTGGCAACATTTCGTGAAAGCGGAAAGCAGGTTCCCGGGCAAGGAGAAATTTACCGGGTGAAAGCACTGAACCACGGCCTGCAAATGGCCGCCATTGATGCGAAACCGCTGCATACTACGACGCAGGACATGGAAGCCCTAAAAACGGTCCCCGCACTTCCGGCCACCGACATTCCTGCGTTCCCTGAAATAAGTAATTGGATCAATCTTAAAAGACATGGTGCGAAAGGCGATGGCGTTACCGATGATACCAAAGCCATTCAGGCGGCCATCGACCAATACGACGTTATTTACGTGCCGCAGGGCTGGTACCGCATTACCGGTAAGATCAAGTTGAAAGAAAAGACCGTGCTTATCGGCCTCAACCCGGTCTCGACCCAATTCATTTTGCTGGACAACACCGAGGCATTTGGAAGCTTCGGGTCACCGAGACCGATGGTGGAATCGTCCCAGGGCGGAAGCAATATTCTCACAGGCATAGGCATTTCCACGGCCGCCAGCAATTCCCGGGCCGTAGGTTTGAAATGGATGGCAGGGGCCAATTCATATGTCAACGACGTTAAGTTTCTGGGTGGTCATGGTAATATTTCACGGAAAAGGCCTGGGCAGGAAGCTCTGAATAACTCGTCACATGTCGGAAATGAGCAGCTCTGGGACTCGCAGTATTGGAGCCTCTGGATAACTAATGGTGGCGGAGGAACATTTAAGAATATCTGGACAGCGAATACTTTCGCATCAGCGGGCGCTTACGTGTCGAATACGTCCACGCCCGGGCGCATATATGCGATGTCGGTGGAGCATCATGTGCGAAATGAAGTGCGGTTAAAAAACGTCTCGAACTGGAAGGTGTACGCATTGCAGTTGGAGGAAGAGAGTAAGGAAAGTTCGGACTGTCAGCCGCTTGAAATTGAATCCTGCGATAATATGGTGTTTGCGAACCTCTATATGTTCCGCGTGATCCGTGTCAGCACGCCGTATCCGCATTCGATCCGCTCGTGGAATAACCGCAGGCTGGAATTTTTGAATGTGCATAATTACAGCCAGACCAAATATCCGTCGACGATCCCGCTTCTGGATGTGAATTCGGGCATGGAAGTGCGGCCGTGGGAGTTTAATAGCCTGGTAATCGACACTCCGAAGCCGCGCGGGATTGACCTGCAACCTGGAAAGGTGGTGCAATTGGCAAAAGGCTTCGAATTTGCCGATGGTATCTGCCGTGATAGCAGGGGCAATGTGTATTTCAGCGAATCGCGGGCGAGGCGGATCTACAAATGGTCGGCCGAAACCAATGCATTGAGCCTCGTTGCCGACTTTCCCTGGGAGCCGCTCTCGCTGGGTGTCGATACGAAGGATAGTTTATTGGTGGTATTCAAATATGTCCCCAAACCGGGTTACATTCGAAACGGCAGGCCGGAAACTTTTCCCAACCCGCCCGATGCCGCGGGGACTTCATTTAGTGGCTGGGGTAACAATGGTTTTGGCACAATGGTATATTCAATAAATCCCGATCAGCCGGAAGAAACTATCAGATTGTTATCATGGCAGCCGCTGGGGAAAATTAAGAGTATACTGAAAACACTGAATCCTTCGAACCGCCGCAGGGACTCGGGCGACTTTTTAAAAGTAAGTACCAATCAGTTTAATTCATGCTGGTTAGCACCCGACGGCGTGACGATCGTGCCCGAGGTTTATGATCTGGCGCGCTCCAATGCATTGGTGGAAGGGTACCCAGGAAAAGTGCTTTATGGTGCCGATGAGTATTTGAAAAGGACTGTCCGGTTCAATGTCGGGCCGAAAGGGCATTTATCGGAGCCGCAATTGTTTGCTGAAAAAGGGGAGTTCGGCTCTGCGGTGGATGGCGAGGGGAACGTGTACATTGCCGATGGCCAGGTCTACGTGTTCAACTCGTCCGGGAAGGAAATCGGTATGATCGAAACGCCAGAAAGACCTTCGACCGTTGCCGTGGCAGGTGATACGCTATTCATTACGGGCCGTAATGCATTATATGCTGTCAGGCTGAAATAAAAAATTGAAATGGCTGGCATTCCGGTATGAATGCCAGCCATTTAATGCATTACTTAATGCCCTTGCGTTTTTTATATTCCTGATAACGCTGGTTATATTCTTTCAGCTCTTCTTCCTTGAAAGATTTCATATAACCCGCCGGCAAATCGAGTCGCTCTTTCATTTTTAAGGTATTCGAAAGTTCTACCAATGTGTTGACGCCGTTTTTATCCTTATTCAAATCAAATGCATCGTACAAATCTCCATTGACTGTAAATGCTTTGAATGAAAGTTTATTCTGATCGATGGTAATGGCCTGGTACAATTGTGTGTTCGAAGCAGCGCGGTCCATCCAGTTTTGCAGGCCGATGTCATACATTTTCGGGCCGCTTACCGACACTACATAAATAGGGCCGTCCGGCTTTTTGCGACTCTGGCCCACCGGGATGTTCAAACCGCGGCCATAAGTATGATCGTGGCCTTGTAACACAATGTCAATCCGGTGTTTCTTGTACAAAGGCTCCATTTTAGCACGCCAGTCGTCGTTATCGCGGCCATTTTTGGTGGAATAGATCGGGTGGTGGTGTATCACGACCGTCCAGCGATTCGGATTGTTGGCAGCGATTTGCTCAAACCACGCCGCCTGTTTTTTGAGCGTCGTAGAATCGAGGATAGCCGCTTGCGAATCGAGCGAAATGAAACGAACACCCTGATAATCGAGATAATAGGCGGTTTCGGAAAGTCCTTCCGGACCGTTTTCAGGCAATGCAAACTGAGGTTTCCAATGTTTTGAAACAAAAAGATTACGTTTCTCGTCGCGGAAATACTCGTGGTTGCCCGGAGTGGCCAGGTTAGGAATCATTCCGTTGATCCATCCGCCGGCTTCAAACCATTCGCCCCATTGGTAATCCACGTTGGAATTGTTGATGAGATCACCCGCGTGGATCATCAGGTTAGCTTTGGGCAGCGTTTGGAACGCACCCCGCACCGCGCGCGACCATAGCGAACGAATATCGTTCTGTGCATCACCAATATAGAGAAAAGAAATCGGCTCAGCCTTGTCCGACGCCGTTTTGAAATGGAACCATTCACTCCACGATTGGCCGTCGCCGACGCGGTAGGCATATTGTGTTGCGGGTTTCAGCTCCCCAAAATTGGCTTCGTGGTAATGCACCGTTTTGCCGTCGATCACCACTTTGTGCGTCGCCGCCTGAACGGTACGGGCCTTGGATGGAAAATCGGGCGAGGGATCGGCTTCGTGAATGGCCGCGATGGCAGTCGTTACCGTGGAATCGGTACGCCAGTTGACGGCCTGGGATGTGGCCGGATTGCCCTTGTAACCCAATATTACCCGGTCGGGAAAGGCCGAGGGCGGGTAAGTTTTATTTTGCTGCGCGTGCGCTTTGCCGACAATTAGCAGAATTGCGGCAAGAAGGAATTTGGAATATAAATGACTGAAATATGGCATCGGATCTTATAGCGAATTGTGTCACAATATTACCCGTTTGGAAAGCAATCGGACTAGTGGCCATCTTCATTTTACATTTTGATAATATTGCGTGCTATGGAACGATAACGACGCCTTGTCCGCTTTTGAGGGGATATGAGGAACGACGACGGTTGGTGGTATTAGGATTTGGGATGATCAATCCCAGGGGCATTGCGCAACGGCGACGGCCTTTTCCCGATTGGCTCGGATGAAGTCAGGGGCGGGAATAGAGCTGATGCCTTTTCTCTGCAAAATAGGCTTTGAGTTGTTCCAAATCCATGCCTGCTATTTCACGGGAGATTTTTTCTTTGATGGCACGCGTCATTTTAACGGCATCAAAGTCTTTTTCTATTTTTTTTGTCGCTTTCATGGTTTCAAGATTGCTTTGGGAGAAACAATGTCTAATTCCTTATACCCTAAACGTAAATTTATACAATTATATCCCTTAATACGATGCGCATTAACAATGTGTTTGAAATTCAACTTGAAATTCAGCATCAAAGACTCCGCCAAACACTGATGTATCAAAATAATACCGAGGGCGCATAAAAGCGTATGTAAGTAAATTGGGTCGTAAAATTGGAATAATTAGATATACTCTGATCGCGTAGTTTCCGAACACCTTATTTCACTTATCAAACGCTTGGGAGAGCATCATTGAAGTCGGTCGTATTCTTTCAAATCCAAAACCCCTACCTTTGCACCGTAGAAAACGTGCATCCGTGAAAAAGAAGATACTCCTTGTTACCCCGCCATTTACCCAGCTCAATACCCCTTATCCCGCAACGGCTTATCTCAAAGGGTTTTTGAACACGCTGGGCAGGGAGTCTTACCAGACTGATCTGGGGATCGACGTGATCCTGGAACTGTTTTCTTCGAAAGGGCTGAAAAAGCTTTTCGCACTGCTGGAAGCGTCGGATATCGAGCTGACGGACAATAGTTTCCGCATTTACGCGCTGCGTGACGAGTACATTTCGACCATCGACCCGGTGATCCGTTTTCTCAAAAACAGTAATCCCACACTCGCTCATAGCATTTGCGATCGTACCTACCTGCCCGAGGCGGGCCGTTTCCAGCAGTTGGAAGATCTGGATTGGGCTTTTGGCTCGATGGGGATCCACGACAAGGCCCGGCATTTGGCGACATTATACCTCGAAGATCTGGGCGACCTCATCCAGGAGGCTGTGGACCCGCATTTCGGTTTCAGCCGGTATGCAGAACGGCTGGGGCGTTCGGCGACGAGTTTTGATGAAATGGAAGCGGCGCTGGAATTGCCGGATACATTGCTTTCGCAGACATTAAAAGAACTCCTTGAACAAAAGATAAGACGGTATCAGCCTGATATCGTGTGTATTTCAGTGCCATTTCCAGGTAATTTATATGGCGGTTTCAAATGCGGGCAATATTTGAAAACGCATTATCCGCATATCAGCATCGTCATGGGCGGCGGGTTTGCGAATACCGAACTGCGTTCGCTGAAAGAGCCGCGGGTTTTTAATTACATCGATTTTGTTTGCCTGGACGACGGCGAGGCCCCACTCCAGTCGCTTTTGGAACACCTCGACGGCGAGCGGGCGCTTGCAAACCTGAAAAGGGTCTATTCCCGCGTGGGGGATAAGGTAGTGTACCATAACGGCGCCAAAGAAAAGGATGTGCCGCAACGCGAAACGGGCACGCCCGATTACAGCGATTTGCCATTACACGACTACCTGTCCGTCATCGAAATTGTGAACCCGATGCACCGCCTTTGGAGCGACGGCCGCTGGAACAAACTCACGCTCGCACACGGCTGCTACTGGGGAAAATGCTCGTTTTGCGACATTTCACTGGACTATATCCGCCGTTACGAGCCGATGACGGCTTCGCTGCTCTGTGACCGCATTGAAGAAATTATAGCACAAACTCAGCAGAACGGCTTCCATTTCGTGGATGAAGCCGCCCCGCCGGCATTGCTGCGTGACCTGGCGCTGGAAATCATTCGGCGGAAGCTCACGGTCGTTTGGTGGACGAATATCCGTTTCGAAAAGAATTTTACGCATGATCTCTGCGTATTGCTGAAAGCCTCCGGCTGCATTGCCATTTCCGGTGGCCTCGAAGTGGCATCCGATCGCCTGCTCGAACGGATGAAAAAGGGCGTTACCGTCGCGCAGGTGGCGCGGGTAGCGGATGCGTTCACGCAGGCGGGCATTATGGTGCACGCGTACCTGATGTATGGTTTTCCGACGCAAACGGCCCAGGAAACGATCGATTCGCTGGAAATGGTGCGACAAATGTTTCAATCGGGTATCGTGCAGTCGGGGTTCTGGCACCGGTTTGCGATGACGGCGCACAGTCCTGTGGGCTTGCACCCAGAGGAGTTCGATGTGATGCGACTGGGACCGGACACCGGCAGTTTTGCGAATAACGACCTGGAACACCAGGACCCGCTCGGCGCTGATCATGACCGTTTTGCCGAAGGTTTACGAAAGTCGCTCTTCAATTATATGCACGGTGTTTGCCTGGATTTCCCCTTATCAAAATGGTTTGATTTCAGGACGCCGCCTACTTCCATTCCTCCGGATTACATTGAGAAAAGCGTTCACGAGCCGGCAGAACTTGCGGCGCGGCCCAATGCAGTGATCGTTTGGACGGGCAGTTTGCCGGAAATGGCGGTTTTTGAAGAAAGAAAAGGGAAGAAGGTCAGGGAAATTGCCGAACTTATTTTTTATAACAAGAAAAAAGAGTGGGCGGTAGAAGCGGAGGTGGAAATAGGTGAGTGGCTGACAGATATACTCCCTAAGCTGCTGATTTCCAATCCGGAGTCCTATTCATTTGAGCAGTTCAAAAATGATTTCACGGCCGCCGGACCAGGTCATTTTGAAACATTCCTCAACTCCCGCACCTGGCAGGAATTGAAGAATGGAGGAATGCTTGTGCTGTAAGCTAGTAGCGCACCACTTCAAAATTTTCGAGATTGTCATCAAAAGTGGTGAAAACCGACGGATAGCCCTGGGCAATGCGGCCAATCTTGTCTTGTAAGCCCAATGCGGTGGCAGGACGGACAGTCGCCATTTCAATCGCTTCCTGAACGGGTATTCCTATCATCTCTACTGCATTCCGGACTGCATCACCCAGTGAAATAGTGGCACCCGCGAGGTTGCCGTCGGAGTTGATATATTTCCCGTCTTTCAGATTAGCATCAAATTCCCCCCATTTGAACTGGGTAACTTTATGGCCCAGAAACAGTGCATCCGAAATGAGGAACAGCTTGTCTTTCTTGATCTTGTAAGCTACACTGGCGGCACCGAAATCGCAATGTACGCCATCGATAATGACCGGTGCGTAAACAGTTTCAGTATCGAAAGTAGCGCCCACCAGCCCCGGAGCGCGGTGCCCGAATGCCGACATCGCATTATAAAGATGTGTCACGAGCTGAATGCCCTGGTCAAATGCAGTCATAGCCTCGGCGTAGGTGGCATTGGAATGCCCGGCCGAAACGGTAATACCCGATTCAAGGAGCATTTGCAGCTGATCTTCCGTAAACATTTCGGGTGCGATGGTGATCAGACGGATCACGTCTTTGCCGTAGCGGATAATTTCTTCGAGCTCAGTGTCCGTCGGTTTACGGACGAATGCCGTCAAATGCGCACCGCGTTTGATCGGGTTCAGGAACGGACCTTCCAAATGCATCCCCAAAACGCCCGAGTCCGGGTTTTTTGCCATGTAGCTGCGTGTAGCCTCTATCCCTTTCAGAATGTTGTCGTGGGGCGAAGTAATGAGGGTCGGGAGCACATACGCGGTGCCTGTACGCACGCTGGCCTGATAAATGTCGTCGATGGTCTCCTCGTCGGCGCGCTCGGTGAAATAGAACTGCTCACCGCCATTGATATGGCTGTCGAAAAGCCCGGGAGCAAGGTTGGTGACCTGGGGCATGCCGGTCTTTGGGGTACCGCTTTCGACACTTCGGATCCTGCCGTTTTCTACGACGATAATCTGGTTAAAAAGGACTTCCTGGCCTGTAAAAACTTTCTCTGCAAAAAACTGGGTGGACATAATCAAAGGCTTGGTTTAGAAGCGCCCAAGAAACGAAAAACGGGAAGCCGTTCAAAGTACTATTTGATAATTATGTCAAATTTGGTCAATAGCCCTGCCAGATCTGATGACAGGAATTTCGCTTTGCGGACATTGTTGGCCGTGGGGTCGATCGTGAAGTTCTTGCTGGTCGAGAAATCGACGCCGCCGAGGTTGGTACCGTCGAAAACCGCGTCCCAAAAGTCGCAGTTATGCACTTTTGATTTGGAAAGGTCGGTTTGCGTAAAATCCGCATTGTGGATTTTGGAATTGCTGAAAACGGTTTTGTTCAGCTTTTTCCGCTCAAAGATCGCATAATTGAGAATGCAGTTTTCAAAACTGGCTGCAAATGCGAAGTCTTTGCTCTCCGAAAAATTGACGCCGGTAAGCTTGCAGTTGACGAACTCGATATCGGAAAATTTACAGTTTTTGACCGACGCATTGCTCAGGTTGCAATCCTGAAAAACGCAGTCGATGAAATCGATACCGGCCAGGTCGGTGAAGCTGCATTGCACAAACCGGACCTGTTCGTAGCTGCTTTCCAGCAATGGCTCAATGCTATAATCTTTATTTTCAATTGTGTCAAAATTGCGGGTGTTGCGCATTGAGCCAAAGAGGTATTAAATGTATTGCTTGATAATCGATTTGAGCTGATCGGCCTGCACCACGCCCGACTGGCGCCAGAGCGGCTTGCCGTTTTTGAAAACGATCAGCGTAGGAACGCCCTGAATGCGGTATGCCTGTGCCGCCGACTGGTTTTTATCCACGTCTACCTTAATGATCGTCGCCGAATCGCCGAGGTCGGCCTTGACCTTTTCCAGGATCGGTTTCATCATTTTACAAGGGCCGCACCATTCGGCCGAAAAATCCACCAAAACCGGTTTATCGCTGTTGATCAATTCTGAGAATGTTGCCATGACTGCAATGTTTTGTCTGAAATGATAACCCATCCGGGCCGCGAAAGGTTTAATCTAACGCCAGTTGTCCCGCAGAAACTTACCCACCCGTTTTTCCACAAATTCATAGGTAAAGTGGGAATAAAGGATCGTAAGTGCTATGGAACCAAGGAGCGATAC
>CBIHPQ010000114.1:0-16246 GCA_966211825.1 uncultured Dyadobacter sp.
TGCTGCCCTGAAAGCCCTTAGTCATTACACCTTAATAACTGATTATAAGGTCCTTATACCTGAATTTGTAGAAAAAGAACTGATCCATGCCGGGCAGTTGCTCAACGGAATGGATGCTACCGAAAGCGATATTACCTGGAACAGTTCGCTCGATTACGAACTTGATCTGACCGCGCAACGGCTGTTTTACCTCTTCATGATGCAGTATGATAAGGAGGCCGTGCAAAGTGCATGGAAAGGAATCCGGCACGCGAGCAGAGAGAAACGTGCCAACTCACTCGAACTGATCGAGAGCTTTTTGCCGCGGATGCTGTACCCGTCGCTGCATGCATTGTTTGAAAATATATCGATCCAGAAAAAGCGCGATGCGCTGCGGCAGTACATGGGTAATGTCGATCCGGGAATGTCGCTGGTCACGACCATCCTGTCGCAGGAAGAGCGCTCGTTCACGACCTGGACGATTGCCCTGGCCGTAGGCAAATGCGACGTTGCCGGGGCTGATCCGGTACATCTTGAAAAACTCGCCAACCACCCCTCGCGCCTGATCCGCGAGGCGGTGCATGAAAAATATGCTATTCTGGCCCAGCGCCCTGACCTTAAATTCCCGCTCCCTATGAAACACGCCGAACCTACCCAGCAGATTTCCGAAATGGAAAGGGTGATCGTCCTCAAAAACACCCAGCTTTTCGCGCAAACACCCGAAAACGTGCTCAGCTCCATTGCCCCGATCATGAAGGAAGTTACGTACAGCGACGGCCAGGAGATATTTGCCAAAGGCGACCTCGGTGATTCGATGTACATTATTTACACGGGCCAGGTGGGCATTTACGACGGCCCGAAACAGCTTGCATTGTTCGATAAGGGGGAGATTTTCGGCGAGC
The DNA here is from genome assembly GCA_966211825.1 of uncultured Dyadobacter sp. GTDB lineage: Bacteria > Bacteroidota > Bacteroidia > Cytophagales > Spirosomataceae > Dyadobacter. The sequence goes on from CBIHPQ010000114.1 coordinate 882, forward strand.
TCGCATTGCTCGACACCGAGCCACGCTCTGCCACAACGGTCGCAGAAACCGACGCGCTCGTGTTCCGCATCGATCAGGAAGATTTCTTTGAACTGATGGAAGAGCGCGACGAGATCCTGCGCAACGTATTGCGCATCCTGTGCCAGCGCATACGTGTACAGAATGAGAAAATGCGCCAGTTATAGGGCGCGGGCTGTATTTTTGAGCTGCTGGAGATGCCGTTGCATGGCGGCATCCCGGCGCGCTTGCTGCGAAGCCGTCCAGTACCTGTGCGCTTCCAGAAACCTGACCTGCACCGCATCCCAGGCGGGAATATCCTCCACCATGTCCCGCACTTTCAACTCCTCGAATAATGTGGCCGCAATGGCTTCAAAATCGGGCCGGCCCAAGTAGTCCAGGTCGGCGTCGCAAAGAACCATTTCCAGCGCGTTTTTGGGGCTCTGCGGAATTTTTGTAGCCATGATCATCCCGCATATCGTTTCAATCTGCACTTGATTATATCCAAAACCAGGCAACACCTCGCGTGCGAGCGCGCAACCGGCTTCTTCGTGGCCCTGGTAGGCGCTCATAAAGCCGCTGTCGTGGTAGAGGGCGGCAGTCCGTAGCAGCTCCAACGATTCCGCATCCGTTATCCTTTCCAGCGCCGCAATCTCCACCGCTGCATTCACAACGTCGATCGTATGATGGGTGCCATGGTAAAAAAGCGTGCGGTCGAGCTGTGATTCCAGCTGTCCGAGGATATATTGCTCAGCTTTCTCAATTTGCATAACTATTCGAGCACTTCGTAGATCAACACCGGGTTCGACTTGTTTTTGAGGTTCACCTCACCAACGACAACGCATTGGAATGCCTCTTTAAGCTGCTCGTAGGCCGATTCCGCCACAACAACCTGCCCCGGCTTGGCAATGGATTGCAGCCTCTGCGCCACATTCACGACGTCGCCGATGACCGTGTAGTCGAGTCGTTTCAACGCCGCCGAACCGATGTTACCCGACACCATCTCGCCCGAATTAATGCCTATCGAAACCTTCGGAAAGTAGCCCGACTGGTCGGACAATTCTTCCTTGAAGCCATTGATATGATTGCGCACCGCGAGGGATGATTCAACGGCCCTGTCGAGGTGGTACTCCCCGCGGAAAACGGCCATGACGGCATCGCCCATGAACTTGTCCACGAGGCCGCCCTGCGCGATGATCTCCTTCACCATCACATCGAAATACTTGTTGATGAGCTTCACCACGCGATCGGGCTGTTCCTTTTCAGAAATGGCCGTAAAGCCGCACATATCCATAAAAACGACCGTTCCTTCGATATTTTCGCTGGTCATGAGCGACTTTTCAAACGTCTCCTGCGTCATGAACTGCAATACCGAAGCATCCACATACATTCTCAGGATATCGTTTTCGCGGACGGCTTTTAAAGTGTCTTTCAACTGCGCTACATATTGCAGCGTCTTTTCCATGGTCACTTCCAGATCGCGGAAATCGATCGGTTTCGTCAAAAAATCGAATGCGCCGCGGTTCATCGCCGTGCGGATATTGTCCATATCCCCATAAGCCGACACGATCACCGATTTCAGGATCGGGCTCATTTCGCCAATGCGCACAAGCAGCGTCAATCCGTCCATTTCGGGCATGTTGATATCGCTCAATACCATATCGACGTCGGGATGCGCTTCCAGCATTTCGAGCGCTTTCAGGCCGTTTTCAGCAAAAATAAATTCGTATTGCTGTTCGCGGATCTGTCGCCTGAATTTCTGCTTGATCAGCAGTTGCAGGTCGGCCTCGTCGTCCACTACGAGTATTTTGGCTTTCATAAAATATGGAGCAGTTTCTCTTTCAGTTCGTTAAAATTGACCGGTTTAGTCAGGAAATCGTCGGCGCCGAGTTGCATCGCCTGGTCGTGGTTAGCAGCGTCGCCGTAGGCCGTGATCATCATCACCTGCGGGGGCGCCGACGGGTGGTCGGTGCGGATGCGTTTCAGCAGCTCGATCCCGCTCATACCGGGCATGTTGATGTCCGAAAGGATCATCACCACCTCGGAAGGATGGTTGTCCAGGAATTTCAGGGCTTCCTCGCCCGAAAATGCGAACGAGAATTCGAACTGCCCGCCGCGTATCTCGCGCCGGAACTTCTGCTCAAAAAGTGATTTGACGTCTTCTTCGTCATCTACAACCAGTATTTTCATGTTCAGGCAGGGTTAATCAGGCAATGGGTATGGTAATGCGGAACTCCGTTTTCTCACCTTCCACCGTATCTACTTCCAGCACGCCGCCGTGGCCGTTGGTGATGATGTCGTAGCTCATGGAGAGCCCCAAACCGGTTCCCTGGCCGGTAGGTTTGGTCGTGAAAAATGGTTGGAAAATCTTGGCTTTCACATGTTCCGGCATGCCTGTTCCATTATCGGAAACCCTGATATAGAGTTTGTTATCAAATTTCTTGGTACTGATCTTAACCTCGGGTTTGTACTCGCCCAAACGGCCTGCCTCTGTCAGCTTCCGCTTCTTTTCGGCAACTGCGTAGAATGCATTGGTAAAAAGATTGAGAAAAACACGTCCCAGATCCTGCGGCAGCACATTTATTGTTCCGATCGTAGCATCAAAATCGGTCACCAATGCGGCGTTGAACTCCTTATCCTTCGCGCGCAGCCCGTGGTAGGCCAGGCGCATATATTCATCCGCAAGCGCATTCACATCCACAGGCTCTTTCTCGCCCGATGACGCCCGCGAGTGTTGCAGCATTCCCTTTACGATGGAGTCGGCGCGTTTACCGTGGTGCGTGATCTTCTGCTGGTTCTGGCCCAGGTCGCTGATAATGCCTTTGATATAATCCTTATCCTCCTCCGGCATTTCGACTTTTTCGATCTCCTCTTCAAGCTCCTGACACAACTCCACCGACACTTCCGAGAAATTGTTGACAAAGTTGAGCGGGTTCTGGATCTCATGCGCGATCCCGGCGGTAAGCTCTCCCAAAGAAGCCATTTTTTCGCTCTGTATGAGCTGGTTCTGGGTCGATTTCAGTTCTTCTATCGCCTTTTGCAGTTCTTCTTTTTGCTGGGTCAATTCCTGCGTACGCTCTGCCACGAGGTATTCCAAAGACTGTTTCTGCTCCCTGGCAACCTGCTCGTCGCGAATCCGTTCCTGCCGTTCCAGCATCAGCACTTTTTGCTGCTTCCGGGCATAAAACCAGATCACAAAGCAGAAAATGAATGCAAACGAAAGCGCGATCTGAAAGAACTGGTCGTAGCTGTTATAAAATTTCGGAAGCAGCTGTTCGACAGCGTCGCTTACCATGGACACGCAAACGAACGGCAGTACCGACTGGGCCGTTGACCGCACAGGCAGAAACTCCTCATTTTTTTAAAAAACACACAGCAGGCCCAGCAAAAGCAGGTTCCATAGCCAACCAAACCATTCCGGCGAGTTGGCAATGTAGTAAGTCGCCACCATGGTCAGAATGCCAATGCGGGCGTATTTGAAAAAATTGTCCCATTTGGGAAGCTGATCCGAAGTTTGCATGACGGAATGCACGTACTGGACCAGAAAAAACGAAACAATGAAATGCATGTGGATCAACTGGGAAAAGAGGTTTGCATTGCTTTAAACCACCGTTAAGCTGGCAAAGTAGTCAATTTCCGGTGAAAATACAGTTCTGAGGCTGGTAAGCGCAATTATCGGGGTTTCCTCTAATTTATTTCTAACCGATTTTTAATGGTATTATAAAACAGTTTTAATACCATTTTTAGCACAGCTGAGAACCTTTGTCCGCAGGTAATTCAAACTAAACGGACATGCGTTATCAACTTATAAAGCCGGTTCTTGTCATGCTTTTGATAGGAACCGTGCCGGTAAAGGCCCAAACCACCTATAATTTGCAGCAAGCCCTGCAAACGGCAAAATCCAATAATCCGGTTCTGAAACGGGAGCAGTTCAATGTCGACATTTCTCAGGCCGACATTACCACTGCCCAGCTTCGCCCGAATCTTATCCTGAACAACCAGTCGTTGCAGCTCGTGCAGTCGGCGAAGTTTCCCGAGAACACCGGGTGGTTCAATGGTGCTAACCGGCAGGTATGGTGGCAGTTGACCAAGCCATTTCAGTTGCCTGTACAGAGAGAGAACAAGATAAATTTCGCACAGCAAAATGTCAGGCTTACTCAAAAGCAATATGCCGACACGGAACGCAATCTATTTCAGACAGTTGCACAGAAATGGCTGGACGTCTGGGCTGCCCGCAAGCAACTTGATTTATTGGGAACTGCCAAGGCAAATATCGATTCACTGGCGAATATCAACCGCCTGCGGCTGAAAAACCAGGTCATTACCACCACAGACCTTGCCCGTACCGAATTGCTCGCCAACCAGTACGAGATTCAGCTCAAATCGGCGTCTCAGGATTACCGTAACCAGCTGTCCAACCTGAAATTCCTCATGGGCGTGCAGGACTCGATCCAGATCGATACCACCGACCAGTTCGCATTCGCATTCCCCGACCAGATGGACGCCATTGTGGAGCAGGCATTGCAGAACCGCACCGATATCCAGGCTATCAAATCGACCATGGACGTGGCCGACGCGAATATCAAACTTCAAAAATCCAGCGCACTGCCCACGCCGGAGCTCGGGGTGATCTACAACCCGCAAAACAAGGCGCATTACATGGGTGTTTACGGCACGATCGAGATCCCCATCTTTTCGAGAAACCAGGGGGAGATCAAAAAGTCGCAGGTTTTGAAACAGCAAGCCGAGCAAAACCTGCATGCAACCGAAACGCAGGCACAGACCGAGATCCAGACCGCCTACAAAAGCTACATTACACATAAGCAGAACTTACAGAATTTCAGCCAGTTAATAACTCAATCCCAAACAATACTGAACAGTGTTAAATATTCTTACCTCCGAGGCGGGACGACGATCATCGATTTCCTGGAAGCCCAACGCAGCTGGCTTGATACGCAGCAGCAGTATTACGACGTCCTCGGCCAGTACCGCCAGAGCTACATCGATCTCCTTTACGCATCCGGAATGATCAATCAAATCGCGCAATAATCATGAAGAACATACTCGTTTGCACCTGCCTGGCCATGACTTTGATCGCAGGCTGCAAGAACAAGGCTGCCAATAAACCCGTACAGGACAATTCCACGCCTGTCGTGAACGCGTCGGGTACCAAAATCTCGTTTCCCCTCGCGGAAAGCGCGCATTTTTTCCAGACCGAAAAGATTTCCAGCACCTCGCTGATGGCGAATGTGACGGCTCCGGCGAAGGTCTCGGCCACTGTTTTGCGGTCGGATGAAGGCGCTTCGGGTAACATCGTCATTTTCGACAATCCCGAGCTGGCGGGCAACTATACCCAGCTTTTGCAACACCTGACGATGATCAGCCAGATCCAGAACATCAACATCCGTCAGCGGAAAACAGAACTGTCCCGCATGAAGGATTTGCAGGAACACGGCGCAGCCACCGGCAAGGACCTGCTCGAATCGCAGACGGCCCTTTCCATGGAAGAAACGAACCTGATCAACGAGCGTGCGGCCATTATCGAGCACGAAACGAAGCTGAAAGCCGGAGGTTTTGAACCGAAACAACTCCGCAATGCGCCCGCAGGCACCGCCTACATTATCTGCGACGTGCCCGAGAGCGAGGTCAGTCAGGTGAAAAAAGGCAGCAAATGCACCATCCAGTTCACCGCATTTCCCAATGAAAACTTCACGGGCACGATCGACGATATCGCCGACCTGGTTGACCAGACGACGCGCATGATCAAGCTGCGCGTGAGCATCAATAATTCGAACGGAAAGCTCAAAGCAGGTATGTTCGGGACCGTCGCATTTGGTTTGAGTGAAGGTAAAAACCTCAGTATCAATAAAGACGCATTGATTACCGTGCAGGGCCGCAACTATGTATTCCTGCAAACCGCACCCCAGGTTTTCGAACGTCGCGAAGTGCGTATCGGCGACCAGATCGGCGACCGTATCGTGGCATTCGGCGGCCTGAAAGACGGCGAGAATGTGGTGACCAAGGGCGTTATGCAACTCAAAGGTTTATCGTTCGGCTACTAACCCCTCCCGGATATGCTTCAAGCCCAGATCTTCATCAGTGCCGACCACTGGAAAGACGAACTACCGCTATTTGAATACATTATGCAGTTTCTGGTGAGACAGAAAGTGCAGGGAGCGACGGTGTACCGCGGCCGTCTCGGCTTCGATGGCAAGCACCTGAGCCGCCCCAACGACCTGTTCAGTTTCGACGAAACACCCATGGTCATTTCCTTCATCGATGACGAGGAAAAAGTGAAATCCGCATTGACATTGCTTCGAAGAGAGGTGAAAAGCGGGTTTATAGTTACCAACCATGTAGACAAGTGGAATTAAAATGATCAAGAACCTGCTTTTTTTCAGCCTTCGCAACCGGTGGGTCGTGATCGCTGTGAGCGTAGTGCTGATGGGCGCCGGCTACTGGTGCTTCACACAGCTCAAAATAGAGGCTTACCCCGATATTGCCGATACCAACGTGATCGTAGTTGCCCAATATCCGGGCCGCGCTGCCGAAGAAGTGGAGCAACAGGTTACCGTTCCCATCGAAAGGGCGCTTCAAAACACGCCTAATGTGCTCGACAGACGCAGCCGGACCATCTTCGGGCTGTCGGTAGTGCAACTCACGTTCAAAGACGGCACGGACGATTATTTCGCCCGCCAGCAAGTTACAGAACGGCTAGCTTCGGCTGAGCTGCCGGACGGCGTTGCCCCGGAACTGGCGCCGCTATCCACCGCCGTCGGCGAAATTCTGCGGTATGTGGTGGAAGCGCCGTCGAGTTACAGCCCTACCCAGCTCCGCGATTTGCAGGATTGGGTGATCAAGCCTGCATTGCTGCAAGTGCCGGGCATTGCCGATGTGACCACTTTTGGCGGTCCTTTGAAACAGTTCCATATCATTATCTCGCCCGAAAAGCTGGTAAAATATGGCTTGTCGATGCAGAATGTGGTCGACGCCATTAATGCCAACAACCAGAATACCGGCGGCAATGTGATTTCACGCGGCGGCCAGGGCTTCGCGATCCGCGGGCTCGGAGCGATCAAGAATGAGCAGGATATTCAGAATATCGTATTAAAATCGGATAATGGCGTGCCTGTTTTTGTACGGGACGTCGCCACTGTCGAAATCACCCCGCCGCCTCCAAGTGGTGTGATGGGCTACACCATTACGGCTGATAAAGTGGATATTAGCAGCGGCGTGGAAGGCATTATCCTACTTCGGCGATACGAGAATCCGAGTGAGGTATTGAAGGTATTGAAAGAAAGGATCGCAGATCTCGAAGCGAGCGAGCTGCCCGAAGGCGTGCATTTGAAACCGCTTTACGACCGCAGCTTCCTGATCGACCATTCGCTCGAAACCGTTGCCCACACGCTGTTTGAAGGGATTTCAATCGTCATCATCTTGCTGATATTCTTCCTGGGCAGCATCCGCAGCGCATTGGTGGTGGCGCTTACGATTCCGTTCTCGCTGTTGTTTGCGTTTATATTAATGCGTTTGACCGGCATTCCGGCGAACCTGCTTTCGCTGGGGGCTATTGATTTCGGTATTATCGTCGACGGGGCCTGTGTGATGGCCGAGCACCTGATCCGGAAATACCGCACGGCGAGCCCGGAAGAAAAGCAGCAGGGAATCGTCAAAATCACCTTGCTATCCGCGCAGGAAGTGGGCCGGGAGATCTTCTTCTCGGTGACCATCATTATCCTCGCGTACATGCCTATTCTGCTCATGACACGTGTGGAAGGCAAGCTCTTCTCCCCTATGGCCCTTACACTCGCATTCGCAGTGATCGGTTCGATGCTGGCGGCGCTGACGTTCATCCCGGTACTCATTTCGTTTGCCTACAAAAAAGCATTGTCGGATCCCTACAAACCGATGAAAGAGCACAAAAACTTTGTTCTGGATTTCATGACAAAGTCTTATTCCAGAGCATTGAAGGGTTTTTTGAGAAACTACAAAACCACTGTACTCGTTGGTTTCGGCATTGTCACCGTACTCGTTCTGTTCGGCCTCAAACTGGGAACCGAGTTTTTACCCACGCTGGATGAAGGCTCCATATTCCTGCGCGGCAACTTCCCTGCCGGCATTACCATTCAGGAAAATGCCAGCTACGCTCCGAAAATCCGAAAAATCATCGCGAAATACCCGCAAATATCCTTCGTGATCACCCAAACCGGCCGCAACGACGACGGTACCGACCCATTCCCTGCCAACAGGAACGAGATCCTCGTCGGCTTGAAGGATTATGACCTTTGGAGCAAAACCATTACGAAGAAAGAGCTTGTCGAAAAGATCAAAAGCGATCTGCAGGCCCAGCTTCCGGCCGTGTACGTCTCAAACGGCCAGCCCAATATCGACCACGTAAAGGAAAACCTCACCGGCAGCGCGGCCGACCTGGCGGTATCTGTCGTAGGCGACGACCTGAATATGATGCGCAAGAAAGCGGAAGCCATCGCGAAGATCGTGAAAGCCACGCCCGGCGCCGACAATGTCAATATCGAGCAGGAAGGCCCTCAGGAACAGCTTGCGATCAATATCAACCGGCAGGCGGCTGCCCGTTTCGGGATCAATGTGGCCGATATTCAGAATATGATCGAAGCAGCCATTGGTGGCAAAACCATTTCGACGCTGTACGATGGTACCAAACGCTACGACATTGTGATCCGCTTTTTGCCCAAATACCGCAATTCGATCGACGCCATCAGGAATGTGCAGGTACCTTCGCTCACGGGCGCGCTCATACCCATGAGCCAGCTGGCCGATATTCATTTCATGGAAGGCCAGACGAACATCTATCGCTACGGCAGTAAACGTATGGTAACCGTCCGCACCAACATCCGCGGCCGCGACCAGGGCGGTTTTGTGAAGGAATTGCAGAAAAAACTCAATGCGCAGGTGCATGTACCGAAAGGATACAGCATTATCTACGGCGGTCAGTACGAAAACCTCGAACGGGCCGGTAAACAACTGGCATTCACCATTCCGCTTACCATTGTGATGGTGTTCCTGTTCCTGTTTATGTTGTTCAAAAACCTGCCTCACACGATGGTAACGATGAGCTGCATACTCTTTGCACTCGGTGGCGGGATAGTGGCGCTGCTGATGCGTGGGTACTATTTCAATGTCTCCGCCGGAGTGGGTTTTGTGAGCATATTCGGTATTTCGGTTATGGCCGGCGTACTGCTCGTCTCGGCGCTAAACCGGACGGTACAGGCCAGTGAAAACGACCTTGAAGGCCAGGTGCTGGGCGCATCTTCGGAACAGCTGCGTGCGTTACTCTCGATCCTGGTAGTAGCCATTATCGGTCTGGTACCGGCGGCCATTTCATCCGGCATCGGTTCCGACGTGCAACGGCCGCTTGCAACGGTGATCATCGGGGGTTTGACAAGCACGTTAGTTTTCGCTCCGGTGCTTATTCCGCCGCTGTATTTGTGGAGTGAAAAACGTCGCAAACCGCAGAAACCTAGGGAAGTGCTGGAATTGGAATAGGGCGTTGAAAGATGTATTTTTGTTTATTACAAACATAAAGACACATCACTATGTCAAACAAAAACCCCGTTATCGAAGCGAAACGCTATGTTGAAAATGCGCGGACTATTTTGAGAGAAAAAGCCGTCAAAGAAAACGATCTGTATACCGATCGGAAGTATGTAAAATTGGCCGGACATGCAGCCTACACAGGTGTGTTGCTGGCGCTTGACGGTCTGTTCGGCCTCAAAGGCAAGGGGAGAAAGGACATTAACTGGTACCGCGACCAAGTTGCCAGGACGGACAAAAAGTTGCTTACCAACTTTATGAGTGCTTATGAGTTGTTGCACCTATCGATGAGTTACGACGGGAACCAGGAGGTTTCTACCGCCCAATCCGGACTCAAACGCGCCGACGAAATCATCCAGTGGGTTGAGCAGCGAACCGCCACTTGCTAATTTTCACATTGCCGATAAATAAGTGAAGCCGGATCCAGCGATGGGTCCGGCTTCATTGTTTTACACACTCGGTATTTCAGCCATATAATAATTATCCAGTGGATAAAACGGCCGTTTTTTGCTAAATTTGATAAGTCTTGCGTCCTAAGCGCACAACGACAAACTCAACTATAAACATTAAAATATACTTTCATGAAGCTCAAACGCTACCTCCTCTCCCTACTGCTCATCCCAGGCCACATGACCATCGCACAAACCGCTGACTCCATTCCCGGCGAATACCATTTGCAGGGCGTCATGGAAACGGCTTCTGCCATTCTGCTGAAACCCGACAGTACGTTCGAGCTCTATTTCTCCTACGGCGCCATGGATCGCCAGGGGCACGGGAAATGGCAGTTCCAGGATGGTAAGGTGGTACTCAACAGCCGCCCGAAGCCCGAACGGGATTTCGCGCTCGTTAGCAGCAAAACAATCCAAGATGAATTCACCACCGTGAAAATCGTCGATAGCAACCAGCAGGTCCTGCCGTTCTTTGAGACGCTTATTAAAACAACCGGCGGCGAAAAATACGGCAAAATGAGCCAGGAAGGCATATTTCAAATACCTAAAACCAAAACCACCGGCATCGACCTGTTCTTCACCCTGACTCCCGAACGATTCAGTTCATTCCCCGTGGAATCCGGGGATAACTATTTCGAATTCCGCATCGAGCCGTGGATCATCGAAATTTTCGTGGAGAATATCACCCTGAAAACTGATGAAAACGGTCTGAAAGGGGAACATCCGCTGCTTAAAGGCGACGCGTTTTCGTACGAAAAAATGAAATGATCAGACGTACTGCCGGTCGCCGACGATGTTGATGTCCCTCACTTCGAGGATGTTCTTTTCATAGCCATATCTCGTCACGTTGACCATCGCCCGTCCTACTTGCGTAAGCGTCGACGCGCTATTGGGGAAAATCGCTTTTAGGATCGGATAAAGCCAACCCAGAAACTTATAGAGCGTCAGGGTGTTCTGCTGCCCCGCAACCGCCTTCATAAAGCCCGGGCGAAAGGCAAATACCTGATCAAAAGGCAGTTTACGCAGGTCGTTTTCGGTTTTACCCTTTACCCTCGCCCACATCACACTGCCGTTTTCAGTGCTGTCTGTACTTGCTCCCGACACATAGCAGAAGGTCATGCCCGGATTCTGGCGGCTGAGCACCCCGGCCACGTGCATAGTCAGGTCGTAGGTAATGCGCCGGTATTCAGGCTCTTTCATGCCCACAGACGACACCCCGAGGCAAAAATAGCAGGCATTATAACCCTTCAACTGCGCCTCAATCGGCGAAAGGTCGTGGAAGTCATTGTGCACGATCTCTTTCAGCTTTGGATGCGACCTACCCAGCGGCTTGCGGTTGATAACGAGCACCGACTCGACGTCCGGGTTTTCCAGACATTCAAGCAGTACACCCTCGCCTACCATTCCGGTGGTGCCGGTAATGATCGCCCTTATTTTCCCTTCGACGGCCATAGTTTGTTTTGGTATTTAAATGCTGTTGATACTGCAAGATAAGGATATTTTGAAGTCAACTAAGCGTCAAAATTTGTCGAAACCGACACAGATTTCCATTTTTCCAGCTCTTCCGTCAGCCTGCTGATCTTGTTTTGGGCCAGACCGAATGCATCCTCGCCCAGGATCAGGTGAAGGGGCGGATTGGCCTCGCCTGCAATGCGGATCATCGCATCGGCTGCTTTCACCGGGTCGCCTGGCTGCGCGCCATTGATCTGCTGCTTATGCAAGGCCTGCGAGTCGCGTACCGTTTGATAATCGGCAATCTCGGTTTTAGGTGTTACAAATGATCCTGCGGTTAGGAACTCCGTCCGGAAATAACCGGGTTCCACGACAGTTACCTTCACACCGAAATCTGCTACTTCCGCAGCCAGTGATTCAGTCAGCCCCGAAACCGCGAATTTGGTTGCGCAATAGATCCCGAAGCCGGGAAATGCACCTTCAAAGCCGCCTATGGACGAAATGTTCATAATGTGCCCCGATTTTTGGGCCCTCAATTGTGGCATCACCGCGCGGATAACGTTCAGTGTACCAAATACATTTACATCAAAATTTCCTCTCGATTCCGCGTCTGAAAGCTCTTCCAGACTACCCGCCAATCCGTAGCCGGCATTGTTCACGACCACATCTATACGGCCGAATGCTGCCAGTGTTTCGGCAATCGCCTTTCCTACGCTCTGCTCATCGGTAAGCGATACGCTCAGCGGCAAAAATTGCTCTCCTGTGCTTCCTACGGCGGTTTTCAGCTCGTCAATTGAGCGTGATGTAGCGGCTACGGCATGGCCATTCGCCAGTAATTTTTGCACGAGTGCCAGTCCCAGCCCTTTGGAGGCGCCGGTAACAAACCATACTTTTCTGTTTTCCATTGTTCTCTGTTAGTTGATTTAACATTACAAAGGTAACATGGCCGCCGAGCGCCGGCATTGCGCGGTTCAAACAGATACTTGCGAAATTCAAACAATTCGGAAAGCTGACGGTGTCTGGCTCGTCTGTTTCTTGAAAAAATTGTTGAAATGCGATGGCTCCTCGAAGCCGAGACAGTAGCTGATCTCCGAGATATTCCAATTGGTATGCCTCAAAAGCGCTTTTGCCTCGGAGGCAATGCGTTCGGAGATGTGCGTGGTCGTGGTTTTGCCGGTAGTTTCCCGGATGGCACGGTTCAAATGGTTCACATGGACGGACAGCTGCTCGGCGAAGTCATTAGCCGAACGCAAAGCAAACCGCTGCGCAGGCGTTTCGATCGGAAATTGTCTTTCGAGCAGCTCGGTAAAAACGGCGGTAATCCGCGAATTTGCATTAGGATGCTGATACAATGCCTCGCTGGGCTGCATTTTGAGCGCATAATGCACGAGCTCGGTGACGTAGTTTCTCAGCAAATCATATTTATACGGATAATCCGAGGCAATCTCTTCCAGCATTTTATCGAAAATCTGGCTCACGTGCGCATCCTGGGCATCATTAAGAATGTAGGAAGGCTTCCCACCGATGGCAAACATCGGTAAATCGGCCACATTACCACGCAGTTTTTCCGAGAAAAACCCCTCCTTGAAAATGCAGAAATAGCCGGTAACCGTGTCGCAAGCCGCCTCCCACGTGTAGGGCACGAGCGGGTTGAAAAACATCAGCGCAGTTCCGTCGAGTTCCAGGCTCTTATCGGCGTAGTGGTACACGTTCTTTCCCCGGATCAGCGCGATCTTGTAGAAATCGCGGCGGCTGTACCGTGCAGGAACCGGGTCGGTCATGTAGTTCTCGCCCATCGAGAACACATTAAAATGCCCGATGTCCTGCTGCAAGTTATCGGGCAGCCAGTTGAATTTGTATTGATAGAATTCTTCGAGTGATTCCGGTTTTTCCATAATGCAAAGTTACGAAAATCAAATAGAATTTTGAAAGTGTCCAGGAATGATGGACCCTGGACCACCGTTTGCCATTCACGGGTATGGGTAGTAACAACAGGCCCCTCCGATTGTAAAATGTAGTGTATTAAATTTCCAGTTTTAATTTATATTTAGGCTATAATTCTTTTATACACCACTATCACTTTCACACATTTACCTCAATGAAATCTTTAAGCCCGCTGCTTACCGAGCACCTTGAAAACGGCACAGTCGTGTGTCCGTTATGCCAGTGTACTTTTGAAATAGCTGATGAAAACATTTATTGTACCAGCGCGGCATGCTCGCACTCGGAGATCGAGATACCACTTATACAGAAAAAGATCCCCGTTCTCGTCAATTTTGACGAAACCATCCTTTCCAAGGAATCCCTGCTTGCAACAGGCGGTGAAAGCCTTATCCCCCGCAGCGGCAACAAATACGATGCGATCAAGAAGATTTTCTGGGCAGGCGACGGCAAAACGAAGCGAAACCTGGGACAGTTCCTGGAAAGCGTTCCAAAATATGCGGGCAAAAAATCGACCGTCCTTATTATCGGCGGGGGCGCCGTAGGCAACGGTGCAGGCGGAATGTACGATGCCAAAGACATTAATATACTTTCATTTGACATTTACGCCTCCTGCAACACCCATTTCATCGCCGACGGCCACTCACTCCCGATCGCCGACAACAGCATCGACGGAATCTGGATCCAGGCCGTGCTGGAACACGTCATGTACCCGCACAAGGTGGCAGCAGAAATCCACCGGGTGCTCAAACCCGGCGGTGTCGTGTATGCCGAAACGCCGTTTCAGCAGCACGTCCACGAGGGTCCCTACGACTTCACGCGGTTCACCGAAAGCGGTCACCGGTTGCTTTTCAAAGATTTCAAACTGATTGACTCCGGTTTCCTCACCGGCATTGGCACCGTGCTCCTTTGGAATGTGCGCTACGCCGCCTGGGGACTCACAAGAAGTAAAAAGGCCGCTATCCTGATTGCGATGGCATTCGGCTGGATCAGGTTTTTCGACCACCTCGTACCCGATTCATTCAATGTGGATACGGCCAGCGGTGTGTATTTCCTGGGGCGAAAGGATCCTGATCACAAGTTTAACGACAAGGATATTATTACGCATTATAAGGGGTTTCAAAGGAAGTGATCTCGGATTGACAGACCATGGACCATGGTTTTTGCCTTGTTTAGGCCGGTGTCGGGGTTACAATGCTTCCCGATTACGATCTGTTAGATGCGCCAGGCCCAACACAATCACCTGCAATACGACGAATGAGCCTAGCAATGCGGGAATCGAGTCTTCCGGCGGCGGGCCGAACATGTTGAAGATTTCGGCGATGACGAAGAAGGCGATCAATGAGAATAGGCCCCATTTCCCCTTGCCGTTAAGAGCACGGGTGTTTTTCATGTAAATCCACACGCCGGCGATAAAGATCGCTGTTTCGGTGAACACCGTCAGTGGCAGTGAATTCCACATGCCCAGTCCTACTTTTTCAGTGCCGAATGGCGTTAGCGGAAGGTCGGGGACGTGGACGACGAAGTCCAGAAACCAGTGGCTAAGCACTGCCAGGCCGACGATCATCGCGCTGCGCAGGTCTTTTTGGAATAACCAATAAATTCCCCCGCATATGAGGCCCCACACAATGCCCATCACGAGGCTGTGCGTGTACGGGTAATGCAGGAATTCGAAGTGCGTAACTTCCGTGAAGCCCGGGTGGATCTTCACTTTCTCAACATCCATCAAAAGCAGGAACGGCCAAAGAATATCGACAAATTCGACAGCGACGAAGAGCGTGAGGAGTGAAACTTTGGGGGCGATTTTCTTCGCGCCGAACGCTAAACCATAATGACCTAGAAACATAACACAAGCGGTTGATTAATGACCCTGCAAAGGTATCCGTGGCTTTTTTGAACGCACTTGACCTAGATCAAGAAATCAGTTGAGCTGCTTCCGGCGGATGCGGCTGATCG
>CBIHPQ010000115.1:0-16239 GCA_966211825.1 uncultured Dyadobacter sp.
AAACCATTTGACACCTACGTCGAGGCGGTCGTAAGCACCGAATGCGGCCCCTTTACCGACGGGAGAGGTATCCTTCCGCGTCTTTTCGAGGTCGATCATCGCCACATACTCGTTGAGGCGGCATTCTGGCAAAGGCCACGGTGCCTCGCGATCGACGACATGCACATACTCCCCTGTGCGCGCCTGTGGATGCGCGGCCGCCAGGTTCATCAGCTCCTCATAACCCGGCTTGTATTCCGTATATTTTTCCGGACCGCAGAGCCCTGCTTCCATGGCAGGGCATACCCAGCATTGCCCGATCCGCCCGATACCCGACGCCGCGCCGATGCCATTGACATACTCCCCTACCAGGTCGCCTTTGAAATACACATCATTATGGATGACGAGCAGGTATTTCTGGTCCGACTTTTCCCACGCATACTGATAGCGGACCGCATGCCGGTAACGTTTGAAATTCAGCAGGAAATTGAATTTTACATTATTGGTCCAAAGCCACACATTAGGCTTGTAGTAGACGATCTTGTCGCCGAAATGATCAAATATAAACTTGAAATTGGGCGGTTCGGGCTGCTTGGCTTCTTCTACAAAATAGATTTTATTGATCCATTGGTGCGAATGCTTCATGAGCGTCAGCAGCGTAATCGCCGTCTGGTACGGCTTGCCATAAGCATTGATAGCCACATCTACACATGCCTTTGGAGAGTTCGTCATCGTGTGTCGTTCTTTTTTCTAAACAAGTAGCCAAAGGTTGCCATTAAATCAGAAACCACCTGTCGTTCGGTTGAAAAATTTAGTAAGTGTTCAAACACCTGGAAGCTTGCCACCGCAGCCCCATTTCAGCACAAATATTTCAAAATAAGGGCGTTCGGCCAACAGATCATATGAAATTTCATATTTTCATTGATCACAAATTCCGCCCGATGTATATTTGAAAAAATTTTAATTAAGCTGCCCAAACATTTTTAAAATTTTATAAAACTGCTTCTTGCTATTCACTAAACCGTTATTTCCGGACACCATGAAAACAAATCGTAGATCCTTCCTCCGCCTCTCTGCTTTTGCGCTGCCTTTCACCCGGGTCAATCAGTTATTGGGTAACACCCCCAAGATTACAAAACCCTTGGTCATCTCCACCTGGGATAGCGGACAGATCTCCAATGCTGCCGCGTGGCCCGTGCTGGAAAAGGGCGGACGCGCCCTCGACGCCGTGGAGCAAGCTGCGATTGCCATTGAAAACGATATCAACTGCTGCGTAGGCTTGGGAGGCAATCCCGACCGCGACGGGCACGTGACATTGGACGCCTGCATTATGGACGAAAAATCGAATTGCGGTGCCGTGGCATTTCTGGAAAGGATCAAACACCCCGTTTCCGTCGCCCGCAAGCTGATGGAAACGACGCCGCATGTGTTTTTGGCAGGTGCAGGCGCCCAGCAGTTCGCATTGGCCAACGGCTTCAAACTGGAATCCGGAAAACTTTCCCCCGATGCAGCCGATGAATATAAAAAGTGGCTCAAAAAAGCTGAATATAAGCCCGTTATCAATATAGAACACAAGCAATCGAAAGGCCACGGACCATTTGCCCCGGCCCGGCTCGACAATGGCTCTTTCAACCACGATACGATGGGCACCCTCGCCCTGGATGCGCAGGGCGATCTGTCGGGCATGTGCACCACGAGCGGCATGGGCTTCAAAATGCGCGGCCGCGTGGGCGATTCCCCGATTATCGGCGCAGGACTCTTTGTCGATAATGAGATCGGCGCAGCTACCTCTTCCGGCCAGGGCGAGGAAGTGATCCGCATCGCAGGGACGCACCTGGTGGTCGAATTCATGCGCAATGGCGCGTCGCCCGAAGAGGCCTGCAAGAAAGCCGTTGAAAGGATCGTCAACCGTGACCCCGAACGCGCCAAAACATTCCAGGTAGGCTTCCTGGCCGTTAACAAGCAAGGGGAAGTCGGTGCGTACTCCGTGCAGCCAGGTTTTGCCTACACCATTACCACCGCCGGCGGCAAAGGCCAGGTGGTCGACTCGAAAAGTCATTTCGCGTAAACCCTCATATTGAAGTAATTACCAAACCCCTAACCATTCCAATGAATCTTAAATCGAAGGCAGTTCTCCTCGCGGGGCTGCTATTTGCCTCCGGATCGTATGCACAGCAGCATTCAGAGCAAAATCACTCCAAGTACGTTGCGCCTACCGATCCGCTTGTGCAGCAGAAGCTCTCCAAATGGCAGGACGTCAAGTTTGGCTTGCTCATGCACTGGGGAACGTATAGTCAATGGGGCATCGTCGAATCGTGGTCGCTATGCCCTGAGGACGAGGGCTGGTGCGAGCGCCGCGGGCCGCATTCGCACGACTGGTTCGAATACCGCAAAGCCTATGAGGACATTGCCAAAACCTTTAATCCAGTCAAATTTAACCCCGAGCGCTGGGCAAAAGCCGCCAAAGGCGCGGGAATGAAATATGTGGTTTTCACGACGAAACACCATGATGGTTTTTCGATGTTCGATTCGAAATACACCGACTACAAGATCACCAACACGCCATTCAAGACCAATCCGAAAGCCAACGTCACCAAAGAAGTACTCTCCGCATTCCGCAACGAGGGCTTCATGACAGGCACCTATTTCTCCAAACCCGACTGGCATACCGATTCCTACTGGTGGCCTTATTTCCCGCCGAAGGACCGCAATGTTTCCTATGACCCGAAAAAGCGTCCTGAGATCTGGAACAAATTCAAGGATTTCACTTACAACCAGATCGAGGAGCTGATGTCAGACTACGGCTCGGTAGACATCCTCTGGCTCGACGGCGGCTGGGTACGCCCGTTCAGCAGCATCGACACGACAATCAGCTGGCAGAAAACCATTCCCTACGACCAGGATATCGACATGGCACGCATCGCCAAAATGGCCCGCTCGCACCAGCCCGGCCTGCTTGTAGTTGACCGGACCGTAACCGGGGAATTCGAAAACTACGTAACCCCCGAGCAATCGATACCGGATCACTATATGTCGATTCCCTGGGAATCGTGTATGACCATGGGCGATTCATGGTCTTATATCCCAAAAGAAAACTTCAAATCGACTCAGAAACTGGTTCATACATTGGTTGACATCGTCGCCAAAGGGGGTAACCTGCTCCTGAACGTAGCCCCGGGCCCGGACGGCGAGTGGCACGAAGAAGCCTACACGCGCCTGGAAGAAATGGGTAAATGGATGAAGTTGAACGGCGTCGGTATCTACGAAACCAAACCGCTCGCACCTTACCGCGCCGGCAAATGGGCCTATACGAAGAAAGGCAGCACAACTTTCGCATTCTACCTCGCCGAAAATGGTGAAAAATTGCCAGCCAGCCTGAAACCGGAGGGGCTGGATATTCCCGCAAAAGCAAAAATCACATTTGCCGGAAATAAAAAGGCATTGAAAGTGAAGAACGGCGCGATCGAATTACCCGCAAAAACCGTCGCCGAAGTTGGGGCGCAGCCGGCTTATTTATTTGTGATTAACTAAACTTTTTAAGTAGAGTACTCCACACGATTTACGATAAGCAGACAGGAACATGGGCAAAAAATTTGTGAACTCTTTTAAAAAAACGATCTTCACTTTCGATTTGCATAGAACCGTGACAACCCCTATCTGTATCATCAGAAACACCTTTTCAAAATGATCAAACAAATAACCGGCCTCCTCTGCCTGACGGCGTCGATCGCTTTTGCACAAACACCCCCGAAGCCGTATGGCGCACTTCCCGCGCCGCGTCAGGTCGCCTGGCATGAAACCGAGGTTTATGGTATTATGCACTTTACTCCTACCACTTTCGAGAACAAAGAATGGGGTTATGGAGACGCCGATCCGAAGACATTCAACCCTACCGACTTCAATGCAGATCAGATCGTACAGGCCGCCAAAGCAGGTGGATTACGCGGGATAGTACTCGTAGCGAAGCACCACGACGGCTTCTGCCTCTGGCCCACCAAAACGACGGATTACAATATCACCAAAAGCCCGTTCCGCGACGGCAAGGGCGATCTCGTACGCGAGGTGGCAGACGCAGCGCGCAAGCACGGCCTGAAATTCGGGGTATATTGCTCGCCCTGGGACCGCAACAATGCGAAATACGGCACGCCGGAGTACATTAACATTTACCGCGAGCAGCTTCGGGAGCTTTACAGTAATTATGGCGACCTGTTCATGTCGTGGCACGACGGAGCGAATGGCGGCGACGGCTATTACGGAGGTGCGAGGGAGAAACGCTCGATCGATAACACGACGTACTACCAGTGGGACTCCACCTGGACGAACTATACCCGCAAATTGCAACCGAATGCCAACATTTTCAGCGATATCGGCTGGGACGTACGCTGGGCAGGCAACGAGGACGGCAGCGTGAACCCTACCTCATGGGCCACATTGACCCCTAAGCCTTCGGAAGGCCAGAATGTGGCAGTTCCAGGCCAGGCAAATGCCACCGAGAACCCCGGCGGAACCCGCGGCGGGAAGTTCTGGATACCGGCAGAATGCGATGTTCCGTTGCGTAAAGGCTGGTTTTACCACACCAATGAAAAGCCGAAAACGCCTGAAAAACTCTTCGACCTGTACCTGAAAAGTGTAGGACGCGGCGCGGCGCTGGACCTGGGCCTCGCGCCAGATACACGCGGGCAGCTGCACAACGACGACGTAGTAGCGCTGAAAACCTTCGGCGACCATATCAAAAACACATTTGCAACCAATCTGATCGGCCGCGCATCGTCCAAAGCCGTCAACGTCCGTGGTTACAACTCCGTTTACAGCGCCAAAAACCTGCTCGACGGCAAACCCGACACCTACTGGGCCACCGACGACGATTTCAAAACCCCGGAAGTTGTCATTGAAATGAGCCAGCCGGTCGTGTTCGACATTATCTCCTTGCAGGAATACATCAAACTCGGCCAGCGCATTGAAGAATTCGCCGTCGACGCCTGGCTCGGAAACGAATGGAAGGAAGTTTACAAAGGCACCAGCGTAGGTGCGAAACGCCTCGCCAAGCTCGATGTGCCGATCACTTCCAATAAAGTACGCCTGCGCATCACGAAATCGCCGGTAAGTATCGCGATCAGTGAGTTTGGGGTTTATAAGGATTCGGAATAATCAATCTAAAATAGCAAAATGGCCGGTTGAGTTTTCAATCGGCCATTTTGCGTTTATAGTAATGTAAGTTTCAAATCAGTATAGGGCCGGATTTTTGAGAAATCAGACTTGTTAAATGTGATTAACTCCTTGCAATTTCTCTCAGCGATCGCAGTATGAAGACAATCATTGAAATGCTGAAAACCAATCCGTTCCGCCAAATACACTGCACGATGATACTCCTTCAACTGGTATGCATAAGGCTGCAATAATGACAATTCATTTACCTTTGCTTTGATCTCAACCACGGGCAAATTTAACTTCCCGAGCACAAAAGAAATTTCCTGCAGCACCAGAAAAGACATAAAAAACGACTCTTCCCTCGCTGTCTTCTGATATATTCTACCCGCAAGATCATGCTTATCCGGGTTCTGTAAAACGAGAAAATTGATAAGCACATCTGTATCGAGATAGATCATATGTTAAATCGCTGCGTCGTTAGAATCGTCGGCTAATCTTGATAAATCTATGTGACTATCAATTTTGGCAGGTGGATATTTTTCTTCCAGGCCTTTCATCCGGAGGTACACCTCGTATTGGTTTTCCGGGACGAAGCCTTCAATCTCTTCTACGGTAACCCTCACCTTCTTTTGACCAAACAAAGGCATAATCCGCTTCCAGAAACCTTCCGTCCATTCTTCCGGGCCAATTTCAAATGTCGTTTGCATAACCTATCAGAATTTTTCCTCTACAAAAATAACATTATATCTCATTCCTTCGAAAGCCTCTCCAACCGCGCGTACATTTCCAGCATTGCGCCCTGGTCGATGAGTGTTTTTACCGGTTTACGGCCTAACAGTCCTTTTCCGTCGCGTTCGTCTTTCCAGATGCGTTCGCCGTCGGCGATGAATATCCCGAAATCGCCGGCCTGCGGATCGATTTTGTGGAGTTCTTCGAAACCGCGCAGCAGCACTACGTTGAACCAATAGTTATCGGGCAGTTTGTTGTTCTTGTAAAAGTGTTTTTTCGAACCCTCTGCCAATGCCCTGGCTTCGTCGAGGTACTCCTTTTTTCCAGTGATATTGTACAGCAGTACAGCCGATTGCAGCATGGTGCCAGTGTTATACGAGTACCTGGCCGAATCGATTTTCAGGGATGGCACCTTGATGGCGTCGTAATAAGTGCCATCGCTTGCACGCAGGTTCTTTTTCGTCCAGTCGTAAAGGTTTACGGCCGTTTTGAGATATTCCGGCTCCTTTTTGATCTGGTAAAGTTGCAGCGCTACCAGTATACCCGGGCCGTTCGAGCAGGTGTTTTTGGTATTCTTTTCGTCCTCTTTCCAGTACAGGCCACCTCCCGCCTGGTCGTCGTAACCCGTCATCATAAACCGGTAGATCTCCTCGGCAACCGTCAGGTAATCCTTTTCGCCCGTGCGGTTATACGCATCCAGGCATGCAATCGCGATCCATTGGTTGTCGTCGTAGAACCGTGAATCCTTCTGCTCACTCGTTACGTACGCCTGATAACCCGGAGCGGGCGCGCTGGTGTTGTAATACTGCCTGATCGCCCCAAGTACCGGCTTCATATACTGCTTTCCCGGGCTCACCGACTCCGATTCCGTTGCAGCTTGCAGCAATGCGCAAAGCGGCCACAGGTAGGAATGCGGCTTTTCATTCTTGCCATTCGTTTCTATAAAAAGGCCCGTCGAAGACTCATAGAACACGCCTTCGATGTTGTGGAGAATCTGGCCGCGGCGCGATTTATAGTCGGGCGCGGTCTGGGATACGGCGAAGTCGAAGCGGATAATTCCGAGCAAAACCAGCGCCGTTGTGTACATACTTTTCATAAAATAGTTTCGAGTTTTTTGAGTAGAAGGAGCCCTTGCGAGGTTCTCTACTTGAAAGATCCTCTTCTAAACTGGCAATTCCAAAACCAGCACAAACGGCTTTCTGGTAAAATAGAATAATAAAATTTGGTTATTCCAATAATATACAAAACACTATTTTATATCCAGTTCTCATCACCTATTTTTGATTAAATCCCCCCAATAACCCGACCAACCTTTGTGACTGCATTTGGTAAACATACTGACGATGCTGTGCTTTGGAATTCGTTCCGTGGTGGGGACGAGCACGCGTATTCCGAACTGGCCCGGCGTTACTACCGGACGCTCTACCAATACGGCCAGCGGTTCACAAATAATATGCAGTTGATAGAGGACGTGATCCAGGACCTGCTGATACACCTCTGGCTGCACCGGGCCACGATCAATGACACCCCGTCTGTCAGATTCTATCTTATCAAGGCATTCCGGCACCGGATGCTGAAAACGATCAAACCACTCGCCGACGAAACCGGCCTGACCGACGAATGCGATAATATGTCGCCTGAATTTTCGAGCGAAGAAAGCTGGATTGTGCGCGAAAATGACCTGGCGCTGAAAAAACACGTGCAAACGGCGATCGAAATGCTGCCCGCCCGCCAGAAGGAAGTCATTTACCTGCGTTTTTTCCAAAACCTGATGCCCGAAGAAATTGCCGGAGTCCTGTCTATCAATTCGCAATCGGTCAGCAACATTATCCAGCGGGCGCTGTCCAACCTCCGCGGCTTGTGGCGGGTGCCTCCTTCCGTTTCAGTGATCCTTTACTCATTTTGCCAAATCTTCTCCTAGTTTTGGTTTAAACAAAAAAATTTTCTTGCCCAACCGAGTATTCCGACGGAATAAACGGATAATGTGTAAAAGCGCATTCATCCATGACATTCGATCCGTCCGAACATTTGCTGCAATCGTTGCTCGGCGACCCCGCATTCAGGTGCTGGGCGGCCGGTAGTTGCTCCGAAGACGACGCGGTTTGGAACAAATGGGCAGCGGAACATGAGAACGGGCAGCAAATTCTCCGGCAGGCGGCAGAAATCGTCCGCGCTTTGCCGGCCCGCGACGCGCATTTAACGGACGAGTACATCCATCACAAGGTCAATGAGGCGCTGGAAGCTGCAAAGAGGCGCGAGCAGCAGGAAGCAGGTAAGAAAAGGGAGTCGTTTTTCCCGGTATTTATCTCGGGATGGAACGTAGCGGCGAGTCTGCTGATCATCGCCGGGCTTTGCTTCGCCACCTTCCGCATTTATAACAATACGCAACTGGTTTCGAAAACCCCCGGGACGTCCCATCCCGCATCCACATTCAAGGAAGTTGCCAATATGGAACGCCCGTTCAAATATGTGCAGCTGCCGGACGGGAGCTCCGTGGTATTGCACCGGAACAGTACATTGAAATATCCCCGGACATTCACAGCCGCGAAACGGGAGGTTTACCTTACCGGCGAGGCATTTTTTGAAGTGACGAAAAATCCGGCGCAGCCGTTTTTCGTGTACGCGGGCGAGCTGGTTGCCAAAGTGCATGGTACCAGTTTCAGTATCAAGGCCATCGCCGATGCAAAGGAGATTACTGTTGCCGTCAAAACAGGGAAGGTATCCGTTTCCAGCGAGCACGATTCACCATCCCTCCTACTCACCTGTAATCAGCAAGCGACTTTCGAGCGGGCCCACGCAAGGTTTGTACGCTCGGCACTCAAAAGCCCTGTTTTGCTGAATATTCCAATTGAAAACCAGGAATTTACCTATTCCGAAACACCGGCCGCAGACGTTTTCGATGCCCTCGGAAAAGCCTACGGCGTCAACATCGCATTTGACCGAAGCAGCCTCGCGCATTGCAGTATTACCGCAACGCTGGGCGACGAACCGCTCGAAAACAAACTGAAATGGCTTTGTACCATTCTCGAAGCAAATTACACCATAACCGGCGACAGCATTACCATTACCGGAAACCCATGCAACTGATTATCCACTTCAAAACCCGACTATTTGAATAAAAACAAAGGGTGAACGATGCTACCAACATCATTCACCCGTATGAAAATCCCCCTCTTTCTGTGCTGGCGCTAAGAAGATCCCTGGACGGGAAGTCCGATAGGGACAAGGGAATTATTTTGCCGATTTTTTTTGAACCTACAAAACAGACAAAAGTATGAAAAAAACCTTTTACCGGCAGAGTTACCTGCTCAAAATTATGAGAATCAGCCTCATACAATTGTTCATCATCATTCAGTTCTCGGGCCTCGCCGTGGCCTTCGACGGTTTCGGACAAGAGGTGCTCAACCGCCGCCTGACGATCAATATCCGCGAGCAGAAGATCGGTGCGGCCCTGGAACAGATCGGCAAAATCTCCGGCGTGCATTTTATGTACAGCCCCGAGCTCATCCGTTCGCAACGCAAAGTCACGTTCAGCGCCAGAGAAGAGAAGCTGGAAGCCATCCTGAATAACTTCCTGACGCCATTACAGGTCTCCTATGAAGTTTCAGGTAAACAGATTTTGCTGAAAAGGGCAACGTCCAAACCTGCTACCAGCCTCCCGGAAGGAGCCGGCACTTCCATCAAAACGATCCAGTCTATTGATTTTCAGATCAAAGGAAAGGTTAAGGATGCGACAGGCGGCACCATTCCCGGCGCGACGATCGTCCTCAAAGGCAGCTCGTCGATAGGTACCACCACCGATGCCGACGGCGGTTTTGCATTGAATGTGCCCGACGGCAGCACGACGCTCGTCGTTTCGTCGATCGGTTTCCTCTCGCAGGAAGTTGATATTACCAACAAAACTATGGTGGAAGTTACGCTGCAATCCGACATCAAATCGCTGACCGAGGTGGTAGTAACGGGTTACTCATCTCAATCCAAACGCGACATTACCGGCGCGGTTTCGACCGTTGACGCTGCCGAACTTACCAAAGTGGCTGCTCCCAACGTAGCCCAGCAGTTGCAGGGTCGCGTGGCGGGCGTGACCGTTACCTCCAACAACACGCCCGGCGGCGAAGCGACCGTCCGGATCCGCGGTTTTGGGACGATTAATAACAACGATCCCTTGTACGTCATCGACGGCGTGCCTACAAAAGGCGGCCTGAACAGCATCAACCCGAACAATATCGAGTCGATGCAGGTATTGAAAGATGCTTCCTCGGCCTCCATTTACGGCTCACGCGCTGCGAATGGCGTGATTATCATTACGACTAAAAAAGGAAAAGTGGGCGCTCCAAAATTTACATTCAACTCCCGCGCGGGCTTCCAAACCGGCAAGGTTGACCTCGACCTGATCAAAGACCCGCAGCAATTCGGCGACCTTCTATGGACGCAGCGCAAGAATGCAGGCGTGCTCACGAATGGTAACCCCTCGCACCAGCAATATGGCAATGGGGCCACGGCGGTTGTGCCCGACTACATCCTCGCAGGTTCGAGCTACGGGCTTTTCGAAGGCGACCCGAAGACCAATCCGTCGTTGTACAACTATAACAAAACAGGCTTTTACCAAATTGTAAAAGCCAACAAGGAAGGAACCGACTGGCACAAGGAAATCCTTCGTCCGGCCGCCATCCAGGAATACAACATTGGTGCCAATGGCGGAACCGAAAACGGCCGTTATGCGATCGCGCTCAACTATTACAAGCAGGACGGCGTGCTGATCCACACCTCGTTCGACCGCTACTCGATCCGTTCTAATACCGAATTTTCATTCAAAAAACGCATTCGCCTGGGCGAAAACCTGGAATTGAGCTACACGGAAAACAAAGGGTACTATAATGCGAACGGCACGGCCAGCACGACTAACAATCAGGATGGTAACCCGATCGGCAATGGTTACCGCATTCCGTCGATCATCCCGGTGTACGACATTATGGGCAACTTCGCGGCTACCCGCGCGGCGGGCCTGGGGCCGGCTACCAATCCGGTTGCACAGCTCTGGCGGTCACGCAACAACCAGACCAACACCCTCCGCGCATTTGGTAATGCCTATCTGGAAGTGGATGTATTGAAAGACCTGACGGCCAAATCGAGCATCGGTATCGACTTCATCAATGCCAACCGCGTGGGTTATACCCTGCTTGACCTTGAAGAAGCGGAGATCGAAGCAGCCAATGCGATGACCAACGGAAACGCCTACGACATCAACTGGACGTGGTCGAATACATTGAACTACACCAAAACCCTCGGCACTTCCCACAAACTGAGCGTGCTGGCCGGTACAGAGGCGATCAAAGGCACGGGCCGCGACTTTTCGGCGACGCGTACGACCTTCTTCTCGGAAGATCCTTTATATATGTACCTCAACTCCGGAACATCGGGTATTGCGAACACCGGCGTAGGCTATGAATGGGCTTTGTTTTCGATCTTCGGTAAAGTCAATTATGCATTCAAGGACCGCTACCTGCTGGAAGCCACGGTGCGCCGCGATGGTTCTTCGCGTTTCGGACAGAACAACCGCTACGGTACTTTCCCTGCATTCAGCGCGGGATGGCGCTTGTCGGAGGAAAGTTTTATGAAAACAATCCCCTGGCTGGACGATCTGAAACTGCGCGCGGGCTGGGGCCAGACCGGTAACCAGGAAATCGGTAACTATAATGGTTTCAGCACCTACCGTTCGAGCCTAAGCCAGTCGTCCTACCCGATCGAC
Source organism: uncultured Dyadobacter sp. (assembly GCA_966211825.1). Classification (GTDB taxonomy): domain Bacteria; phylum Bacteroidota; class Bacteroidia; order Cytophagales; family Spirosomataceae; genus Dyadobacter. Next base: position 11,606 of record CBIHPQ010000115.1, read on the forward strand.
GGCTCTAACAACGCGGTACAGCCCGGTTTCGACACCGAAGCATTCGGAAACCAGAATGCCAAATGGGAGACTACGACGCAGACCAACGTGGGTATCGACGCGACTTTCCTGAAAGGAATGTTTGGCCTGAACCTCGATTTGTACAACCGTACCACTTCAGATATGCTTTACCAGGTTGCATTGCCTGCTACACAGGGCGTGGCGACCATTCCTTTTGTGAATGTGGGTGAAATGAACAACAAGGGTATCGACCTCGGCATCGATTTCAATAACAAAGCATTGAACGGCGACCTTACCTATTCGGTAGGCGTCAATTTTTCTACCTATAAAAACGAGGTTAAAAAGCTGAACAGCAGCTCCACCGCCGTACTCCTGGGCCCGGCTATACGCAGCTACACATGGACGCGCTCGGTAGCAGGCATGCCGCTCTATTCGTTCTACGGCTTGCAGATCGACGGCATTTACCAGAACCAGGGCGAAGTGGATAACGGCCCGAAATACCCGGGTTACGCAGCCATTGGTAAATACAAATACCACGATACCGACGGCGACGGCACCATTACCGACAACGACCGCAAGTTTATCGGCAATCCCCACCCCGACTTCACCTACGGCATTAACCTGAATGTCGGCTACAAAAATTTCGACCTCTCGGCATTCTTCCAGGGCGTGAAAGGCAACCAGATCATCAATATGGTGAAACGCTGGGTGGATTTCAACAACCAGGCCGGTAACCGCAGCCTTCGCATGCTCAACGATTCGTGGACGCCCCAAAACCCCGACGCGGTCCTTCCGATCCTCGACGCCAACGACAGCCGCAGCCAGCAGCCATCGAGCTATTTCATCGAAGACGGGTCGTATTTCCGTATGAAAAACCTGACGCTCGGCTACACTTTGCCTGCCGGTGTATTGTCGAAAATCGGTTTCGAGAGCGCACGCGTGTATTTGCAGGCGCAAAACCTCTTCACGATCACCAAATACAGCGGTATTGATCCGGAGGTAACGTCTGTCGGCTCTACGCCGGGAAGCACGGTACTGGGTGTGGACCAGGGTAATTATCCCAACTCGAAAATGTACCAGATCGGCATCAATTTCGGGTTCTGATCACGGGTTTAAGTCAGTTTTTTCAAATAGCTATTATCAGTCAATATGAAAAAGAAAATATTAGCATTAACAGCAATGGTCTGCGTGGGTGTGCTCACCTCCTGCGGGGACAGTTTTCTCGAAACCACGCCGCTCGGTGTTGGTAACGAAGGCATGCTTGCCAATAAAACGGGGATCAATGCGGTATTGATCGGCGCTTACAGCTTACTCGACGGCGTCGGCTCGGGGCCGGTGAACACTTCGTCGGTGAGCAACTGGATTTATGGGTCCATCGCATCCGATGACGCCTACAAAGGCAGCGACGTGGGCGACCAGGCCCAGATCACGACGATCGAACGCTACATTCCGCAAGCCGACATTGGTGCTTACAATGACAAATGGGTAGCGGTTTACGACGGTGTTTCGCGGTCCAACGACGTGATCAAACTCATCGGAAAGGCTACCGATATGACCGACGCCGAAAAAGCACAGGCCCTCGGCGAAGCCCGTTTCCTGCGTGCATGGTACCATTTTGAGGCGAAAAAGCTTTGGAATATGGTCCCCTATGTGGACGAAACGGTTACCGACTACATCAACCTGCCCAACGACAAGGATATCTGGCCGAACATCGAAGCCGATATTCAATTCGCGATCGACAACATTTCGGCGACGAAAGCGCAGGCAGGGCGTGCCAGCAAATGGACAGCCAAGGCGTTCCTCGCCAAAGTGCATTTGTACCAGCAAGACTACCTCGCCGCCAAACCATTGCTCGACGATGTGATCAGCAACGGGCCGTTCTCGCTCGTGAACAGTTTTCACGATAACTTCCGCATTACGACCGAAAACAATTCTGAATCGATTTTTGAAGTACAAATGTCGGTAGCCGACGGCGGTGCAGGCCAGAATGGGAGCTGGGGCGATAACTACAACTTCCCTTACGGCTCTGCGCCGGGCGGTTGCTGCGGTTTCTTCCAGCCTTCCCAAAACCTGGTGAATGCATTTAAAACCGATGCAAGCGGACTTCCGTTGCTCGATACTTTCAATGATGTGGATGTTAAAAATGATGAAGGACTTTCTTCAACAGATGCATTTACCCCTTACGAAGGCACATTGGACCCGCGCCTCGACTGGACAGTCGGTCGCCGTGGCCTGCCGTTCCTGAACTGGGGAGTGCACCCGGGTAAGAACTGGATCCGCGACCAGAGCTTCGGCGGACCTTATACTTTCAAGAAATTTTTCGCTTACAGCGGTGAAAACGCCGGTGCCGAATCTCCGCGTGCGAATGCAAACAACTACCGGGCCATTCGCTTTGCCGACGTCCTGCTGATGCGTGCCGAAGTGGCCGTCGAAGACAACGACCTTGCCACCGCGCTGAAACTCGTGAACCAGGTTCGTACCCGGGCAGCCAATGTGGTGGTGCTCGACGCTGCGAACAAGCCGGCGGCCAACTACATGGTAAAAACCTATCCTGCGTTCGCGAATCAGGAGTACGCCCGCAAGGCAGTCCGCTTCGAACGCCGTCTGGAACTGGCCATGGAAGGTCACCGTCATTTCGACCTGGTGCGCTGGGGTAATGCGGATGTAGTGCTCAATGCCTACCTCAGCAAGGAAAGTAAGAAACGTACTTACCTCTCCGGCGCTTCATTTGTGAAGGGTAAAAGTGAGTATTTCCCGATACCCCAGGCGCAGATAGATATCATGGGCGCAAACGTTTTAAAGCAAAATCCATAAAAGTGACAAATTTTTAATATTATTATCCAAAATTATCACAAAATGGAACACCACGAACAGGATACCACCTCCCGGCGTGACTGGCTTAAAACCATCGCATTAGGCGGCGCGGCAGCTATGACCGGCCATGTGGCACAGGCAGAAACAGCTCCCGCAGCTCCACAGGCACGCAGGATACCCATTGCAGTTTCGACCTATTCCTACTGGCATTTCCAGGAGCAGAAATACCCGATCGAAAAGGTGATCGAAGATGCCGCCCGCCTTGGCTTCGACGGCGTGGAGATTTTACACCGGCAAATGGAGAACGAAACCATCCCGTATATGAACAAGCTGAAAAGGCTGGCATTCGACAATGGACTGGCACTTCCGTTACTTTCTATCCATCAGAGCTTTGTGCAGCCCAAGCCGGAAGATCGCAAAAAGGACGTTGAACATACCCTGAAATGTATTAACCTTGCGACCCAAATGGGGATTCCGGCGATCCGGATGAACACCGGAAGCTGGCGGACGGTGAAGCGCGACGCCAATTATTACAAGGATGGCAAAGAACCGCCGATCCAGGGTTTCACGGATCAGGACGCCATCAAATGGTGCATCGAATCCATGCAGGAATGTCTGGCAGCTGCCGAAAAAGCGGGGATCGTCCTGGCGATCGAAAACCACTGGGGACTGTCGTCGAACATCGATTACCTGCTTGAAATTTACAAGCCGCTGGCATCGTCGCCGGCGATGGGTATGAATGTCGACACGGGTAATTTCGTAGGTGATCCCTACCCGCAATTTGAACGTCTGGCGCCCTACGCGACGATCGTTCAGGCCAAAACGTATTACGGCGGCGGGCATTATTACGACCTCGACCTGGATTACAAACGGATCGCGGGTATTTTGAGAAAAGCGAATTTCAAAGGTTACGTATCGCTGGAAATGGAAGGAAAGGAAGATCCGGCCACAGCGGTACCCAAAAGCCTGAAAGTACTAAGGGAAGCGCTCAGCTAGCAACCCCACGATTTTCATAATTATATTCTGTAGTTAATAAAGTGCTGCTTCTCTGGGGCCGCACTTTTTGTTTGTCTTCCCTGCAAGAAATTTACCTGCACCTCCTCGAAGACCCCCTCACAATCAGCTCGGTACTCAGGACCCGCTTTTCATTTACAATGATTTCGTCTGCATCCACGAGTTGTAACACCCATTCTGCGGTAGTGTGCCCGATTTGCAAGGTCGGTTGGCGGACAGTGGTGAGCCCCGGTCCGATGTAGGCCGATTCGGCATTGTCGCTGAAACCGACAACGCCGAGTTCGTCGGGAATGGAAATGCCTTTTTCCTGCGCCATCAGCATGATTTCAATGGCCGACGAGTCGTTTACGGCGAAAATAGCGTCGGGCCGTTCGGCCAGGTCGAGGAGGTATTGGCCGTAAATCCGCGCCTTTTGCTGGGTAAGCATTCCCTGGATGATCATGTGGTCCTTGATCGGCTTCCCGTATTTTTCCATGGCCGCCCGGTAACCCCGCAGCCGCTCCTGGCTTACCTGCAACGTGAGGGGCCCGCCGAGGTGTGCAATGCGTTCGTAACCATTCAAAATAAGGTGTTCTACGGCCTTAAATGATGCTTCGAAATCGTTTACGACCACTTTCGGCACGTCGATCTGGTCGCATACCCGGTTGAACTGGATCAGCGGAATGCCTCTTTTCGCGAACAGGCTCAGGTGGTCGAAGTTGTTGGTCTCCTGCGTGAGTGAGATAAGCAGACCGTCGATCCGGTTGGCAAGCATTGCCTTCGTGTTCGAGATTTCAACCTGATACGACTCGTTGCTCTGCATGATC
>CBIHPQ010000116.1:0-16159 GCA_966211825.1 uncultured Dyadobacter sp.
TTCGACTTCGCTCACGGTGACATTAGCATTTTGCTATATCACCTGAGATTGTGGTCGCTTAAACGCCCAGCTCAGCCAGTACTTCGGAAACCTTAGCAGCTGCTTCTTTGAATTCGATAGCAGAGGAAACTTTCAGGCCGGATTCGTTGATGATGCGTGCACCTTCTTCTGCGTTGGTTCCTTGCAGACGAACGATGATAGGCACCGGAATCTCGCCGATCGCTTTGTAAGCTTCCACTACACCCGCAGCAACACGGTCGCAACGAACGATACCGCCGAAGATGTTGATCAGGATCGCTTTTACATTCGGGTCTTTCAGGATGATACGGAAACCTGCTTCTACGGTACGTGCGTTCGCACCACCCCCAACGTCGAGGAAGTTGGCAGGCTCACCGCCCGAAAGTTTGATCAAGTCCATCGTTGCCATCGCCAGACCGGCCCCGTTTACCATACAACCTACGTTTCCGTCCAGTTTCACGTAGTTCAGGTTATTGGCACCTGCTTCTACTTCCAATGGATCTTCTTCGTTGGTATCGCGCATTTCGGCCAGCTCAGGATGACGGTACAACGCATTGTCGTCCAGGTCAACCTTGGCATCAACGGCAAGGATTTTATTGTCGGATGTTTTCAAAACCGGGTTGATTTCGAACATCGATGAGTCGCTTTCAACGTAAGCTTTGTAAAGTGCAGTGATGAATTTCACCATTTCCTTGAAAGCATCGCCTTCAAGACCAAGTGCAAAAGCCACTTTACGTGCCTGGAATGGCTGCAATCCAACTTTGGGATCGATCCATTCCTTCATAATTTTTTCAGGAGTATGTTCTGCTACTTCTTCAATGTCCATACCGCCTTCGGTGCTGGCCATGATCACGTTGCAGTTTCTGCCACGATCCAACAGGATCGACAGGTAATATTCTTTCGGCTCGCTTGGGCCTGGATAGTAGACGTCTTCTGCAATCAGGACTTTGTTTACTCGCTTGCCTTCTGCACCGGTCTGGTGCGTTACCAATACTTTGCCCAGGATATTGTTGGAGATGGTCCTGACATCTTCAACAGACTTAGCCAATGCCACACCGCGTTGCTCGCTGCCGACGATACGGCCCTTGCCACGACCACCTGCGTGGATCTGAGATTTTACAACATACCACTTGGTGCCTGTCTGCTGGCTAAGCTCACGTGCAACCTCCACAGCTTTATCCGGAGTGTCGGCTACGAGGCCTTCCTGAATACGCACACCGTATTTTTTAAGAACGCTTTTGCCTTGATATTCGTGAATATTCATGAGTATAAAAGTAAATTGGTATTTTCACGGCAAATTAAGGAATTAATCAAAACGGGCGTGTTTTCGGCGCAATTATCTTTTCATTATGGAGCTACTTCGGGCGAGCGGGATCAGGCGAACTTACGGTTCATTGCAGGTTTTAAAAGGCATTGATCTGGAAGTAAAAAAGGGGGAAGTAGTAGCGATCGTCGGGCCGTCCGGTGCGGGGAAAAGTACCTTCCTCCACATCCTCGGAACGCTCGATAGGCCGGAGCAGGGTGAGGTGTTTATCGAGGGTATTAATGTGTTTACCCAAAAAGATAAAGAGCTCGCGCGGTTCCGGAACGAGAAGATCGGCTTCATTTTTCAATTCCATAACCTGCTGGCTGAATTTACCGCGCTGGAAAATGTGTGTATGCCGGGGTATATTAATGGGAATGTGAATGAAAAGGATATTCAGCAGCGCGCGAAAGAGTTGCTGGAATTGCTGGGCCTTAGCGGTAGAATGGATCATTTGCCTTCGCAACTCTCAGGGGGAGAGCAGCAACGCGTAGCCGTCGCCCGTGCATTACTGAATCGTCCCGCCATTATCTTAGCGGATGAGCCAAGCGGGAACCTGGATTCGCACAATGCATTGGATTTGCATAAGTTATTCTTCAAGCTGCGGGACGAGACGGGACAGACGTTCATTATCGTCACGCATAATGAAGAATTGGCCGAAATGGCTGATAGGAGGTTAGTGATGCAGGATGGGTTAATGGTACAGCATTCGGTTTGACTCCGGTAGGAATCGCCTGTTTATAGCAGGGCACGTTGCGAACATTTCCGGACTCCGATAGGAGTCTCCTGACGGAGACGACACCATCTACTATCATTCCATTCTAAAAACAGGAGGCCGCGCTGCGGCCGCATTGACCCGAAATCTAACATCCCATTCTAGAAACAGGAGGCCGCGCTGCGGCCAAACAAAAAAGCGGCTGCCAGTTTCCTGACAGCCGCTTTTTTGTTTTCCGAAGAACGGAGGCTGATTACATCATGCCGCCCATTCCGCCGCCGTGGCTGTGGCCACCTGCCGCAGGAGCTTCTTCCGGCTCGTCAGCAATTACGCATTCTGTTGTAAGCAACAGACCAGCGATAGATGCTGCGTTTTCAAGAGCAAGACGGGATACTTTCTTAGGATCAATGATACCTGCTTCCAGCAAATCCTGGTAGGTATTGTCTTTCGCGTTGTATCCGTAAGCACCGGTTCCTTCTTTCACCTTCTGAACCACAACAGATGGTTCCTGGCCTGAGTTGGAAACGATTGTTCTCAATGGAGCTTCCAAAGCAACGCGGATGATATTGATACCGGTTGTTTCGTCTTCGTTGTTGCCTTTAAGGTCAGCAAGAGCAGCAGTAGCGCGGATGTAAGCGACACCACCACCTGCAACAATACCTTCTTCAACAGCAGCACGTGTTGCGTGCAATGCATCGTCAACGCGGTCTTTTTTCTCTTTCATTTCAACCTCAGTTGCAGCTCCGATGTAAAGTATAGCTACACCACCTGACAATTTAGCCAGACGTTCCTGAAGTTTTTCGCGATCGTAGTCAGAAGTTGTGTTTTCGATCTGCGATTTGATCTGATTTACACGTCCGGCGATTTCTTCCGGAGCACCGCTACCGTTAACGATAGTTGTGTTGTCTTTGTCGATGATCACTTTTTCTGCTGTTCCAAGGTAGTCCAAAGTGGCATTTTCCAATTTGTATCCTTGCTCTTCGCTGATTACTGTTCCGCCAGTAACTTTTGCGATATCTTCCAGCATGGCCTTACGACGGTCACCGAAACCAGGAGCTTTAACAGCTGCTACTTTCAATGCACCACGGATTTTGTTTACTACCAATGTAGCCAGTGCTTCTCCGTCAACGTCTTCTGCAAGAATAAGCAAAGGACGACCAGTTTGAGCGACTGCTTCCAACACTGGAAGAAGTTCTTTCATGGAAGAAACTTTCTTTTCAGAGATCAGGATGAACGGGCGTTCCAGTTCAGCTTCCATTTTCTCGGTGTTGGTTACGAAGTATGGAGACAGGTAACCACGGTCGAACTGCATACCTTCCACAGTTTTAACTTCTGTTTCAGTTCCGCGCGCTTCTTCAACGGTGATAACCCCTTCTTTACCCACTTTCTCCATTGCCTCGGCGATCATGTTACCGATTTCTTCGTCATGGTTGGCAGAAATAGTAGCAACCTGAGCGATTTCTTTGGAGGTAGAGATATTTTTTTTCTGAGATTCCAGATCTTTTGTGATCGCTGAAACCGCTTTGTCGATACCGCGTTTCAGGTCCATTGGGTTAGCGCCGGCCGCTACGTTTTTCACACCGATCGAGTAGATCGCCTGTGCCAGAACGGTAGCAGTAGTAGTACCATCACCTGCCGAATCAGCAGTTTTGGATGCCACTTCTTTCACCAGTTGAGCTCCCATGTTTTCGATAGGATCTTTCAGGTCGATTTCTTTGGCAACAGTAACACCATCCTTTGTGATGCTTGGAGAACCGAATTTCTTGTCGATTACCACGTTACGACCGCGAGGTCCCAATGTAACTTTAACGGCGTCAGCCAGGGTGTCCACACCGCGTTTGATTTTGTCGCGTGCTTCTGTGTCAAAAAATATTTTCTTAGACATAATTGTTGATAATTAGAAAGAACTTTAAGAGAAACTATTGAATCTGAGTGCTTTGGATTATCCGATAATCGCGTAGATATCCGACTCACGCATAATCAGGACGTCTTTTCCTTCGTATGCCAATTCTGTGCCTGAGTACTTACCGTACAATACGGTATCTCCAACTTTTACTGTAAGCGGCTCATCTTTTTTACCGGGGCCTACTGCCAATACGGTTCCACGTTGAGGCTTTTCCTTTGCAGTATCAGGGATAATGATACCAAATGCTGTTTTTTCTTCGGCTGGGGCTGGTTCGATCAGAACACGGTCAGCTAGCGGTTGTACATTCACTTGTATTTCTGCTAAAGTTGACATAAATATTAAACGTTTATTTTTAATTGTCAGTAATGATTAGACTTCCATCCCGTTAGCACATTCCGTGCCAGCCTGTTTGCTCTGACATTTTTTCCGGCTAGTGTGACAAATTTGTATTCAGGCTAGGCGTTATAGTATTATAATGTCATTTGTGTGTCAGGAATGCTGAAATTTTGCTTTCAGTGACGGAATTCATTAAATTTTATCGGCACCAAATTGAAAACCCTATGTCAGAACTCGATAAAAACTGGCTTACCGAAGGAATTTTTGATTATGAATACAAAAAATATGTGCTGATGGGCTACTTTCAGCACGTCCGGGACCAGTTTACCCACAACCGATTGCACCCTTGTCTGCCAGAATTGAAACAGCACCTCGATGCATGTGTCAGCGTGCAAACTAATAAAAGCAGGATCAGGACGGGTTTACCTAAAAATCTGACAGGTATCGACGTCAAGACCTGGCAGTTGCAGTATGAAGAGCTACACCAGGACGACCTCTACATGTCCGATCTGAACTATATTCTCGACTTCGCTATCCCGCGTTTCTCGCGATCCATCGCAGAAGGCTCGGAGCGTTTTTCGGAGGTGGAGGAGAACGTGCGTGTGTCGCCGGTGGGCATTGTGCCCTTGCATTTGCAGGAAGGTTACCTGTTGTTTCTGCACACTTTTCAGCCATTGGTGAGCATTTTTCAGTATCAGCTCGCATTGTATAATGCATTGAAGGAACGCTACCTGAAAACCAGCTATGTGGATACGGTCCGTATCGGCATCGGAAACACGATTTCGCAGATTAAGGTCGACCTGACGAAACAGAACCGCGCATTACCGAACCCGGCTACGTATGTGGTCGAATCGAAACATGAATATCCCCTGCACGAAACATTGTTGCCCGTAGCCGAAAGACTCATGCTGCGGGAAATCAACGTCGCCTAGGATCTTTTTAATAATCGGGGCATAAAAAAACCTGCGATGTTCGTCGCAGGTTTTTCTTTGTCAGGCTTGTGCCTCAATTATTTCTTAGCAGTGTCGGCTGGTGTAGCTGCCGGAGTGGTTGTACCCGCAGGTGCCGCGCCTTCCGGTTGTGCAGGTGCAGGAGCAATTTTGCCACCTGGTACTACTGCATTCTGAGCTCTTTCCACGTTAACACTGTTGATTCCGGCACCGGCGTTGCTTCCACCCACCATAATATAAGAAGCGAGTGAAATGATGATCACCGCGCTAGCCAGACCCCACGTGATTTGTTCGAGCAGGTCGGTTGTCTTTTTAACACCAAACATTTGGGTAGTTCCCGCGCCGCTAAACTCGCTTGAAAGCCCTCCACCTTTTGAGTTTTGGACGAGAACGACCAAAATCAACAATACTGCAACAATGGCAACCAGAATAATTAAGCCCAAATACATTTTTTAAAGAATTTTGAATGACTGAATGAGTGAATGACTGAATGTGTGAATTAGTGAATGTGTGAACAAACTATACTTGACCTGATGACCTCTTGACTCCTTGACTTTGGACTCCTAAACTCATTACGACCTCGCGTACAGTTCGCTCAATTTTTTCGCAAAGTAATTCCTTTTTTCCGGTTTTTTCAAAATCAATTTTTGATAGACGTCTATTGCCTTTTCAATTTTGCCTTGCCGGATCAGGATATTGGCAAATGCTTCGGTTTCAACGCTGCTGTCCCCGCTGGCCGCCAAACGGCTGCTCAGGTCTACATTAATAGGTTCAAGATTGTTGTCCTGGCGTGCAATGCGCGGGTTTTTCTTCATAAAACCCTGGATGATCTGCTGTTGCCTGCGTTGTTCTTCAGAACGTTGTAATTCGGCGGATGCCTGCTGTTCTACGGTGCTGATGAGGATATCGTCGCTATCCAGCGGCTCAGGCGTCACCTGTGGTTCGAGAATATCGTCGACATCCACGGTGGCGTCGTACCGTTCGTTGTCGCTTTCCACCAATTGCTGCAATGCTACGCGGCTGAGCGCATAGGCGGCCGCGCGCGGACGGGTTTCTTCCAGTTTTTCGGTACCGGCCAGGCTCGATGCCTTGGCCAGCATCGAGTAGGGGATCTGGCAATACGGAAATGCCTTGATCGTGGCTTCCAGCTGCGGGATCACATCTGCGGTGATCAGGCCGGGATTTTTGACCAGCTGATCAAATGTTTCCTTATCGATGAGCGCCATATTCCGGGTATTTATGAGAAAGTCGAGTTATTGAAATTGAAAGTTCGGGCGGGGCTTTTCCTACCAGTCGGCAGCTGATTTATTAAAAATTTGCTGCACAATGTTCTCGCGAATGGTGGGTAATAACCGCGCCTCGTTCTGATTGAGCGTTTGGTCCTGCGGAAAATCGGCGTAGTAGGTGAATGACTGGTCGAAATTTTTCGTCTCGTCTTTTGCATTGGTATAACGCACCTGGACGGTCACATTCAACCGGTTGAGGCCTGCCTGGTCGTTCGCGGTGGGTGCGGCGGGTGTTACGTCATAGCCGGTAATGGAGCCTTCGAGCACGAGATCGCCTCCGCCGGGCTGGCTCACGAGGCTGGTATTCCGCTGGAAATACTCTTTCAGATCTTCGGTAAGGCGCTGGGGCAGGTCGCTTGGGCCGCCGGCGGTACCCATCGTGAAGTTCAGCACGCTGAATGTCTTGATATCAGGAGAAAGGTTGGTTCCTGTGAATGAGTATACCCCGCAGCCAGACATGAAAACCGGGCAGACCAATATCAGGAATGCCCACATTTTAAGGGCGCTTCTATTATTCTTCAATGTCGTATTGTTTGATCTTTCTGTATAACGTGCGCTCCGAAATGCCTAATGCATTGGCCGCATATTTTCGCTTGTTGTTGTTCTTGCGAAGCGCCTTGATGATCATTTCCTTCTCCTTGTCTTCCAGCGAAAGCGATTCCTCCTCGGCCGTGACGTGCATGACATCTTCAATCTCGTCCCGTTCGTCGGAATAGCGGTCGAGGTCCACGGTCCTGGATGCTGGCGGCGTGAGCAGGCGCGCGGGTTCAAGGGTAGGCGTGGTAATGATCGGCTCCTGGTTGTTCAGCGAACTGAACAGCTCTTGATGATCTTTGAGAATGTCGCCACCATACTTTTCGTTTTCAAGCACATTTCTGACAAGTTTTTTTAGCTCTGTCATATCACGCCGCATATCAAAAAGTACCTTATATAAAAGCTCTCTTTCCGAAAACGAAGTGCCATTGTCGTCACCGGAACGCAACGGGATTAGTGCTTTACGGCTCGACGGCTGTACCGGGTTCAGGTAATGATTGAGCCTGTCAATACTGATCGGCAGGTCTTTGTCGGTTTCCAGGATGGTGATCTGTTCAGCGATGTTTTTGAGCTGACGGATGTTTCCCGGAAACGAATATTGTACGAGCAAGTCCCGCGCTTCGCCATCCAGCCGAACCGGTTTGGTACGGTAGCGTTCGGAGAAATCGTTGGTAAACTTCCTGAAAAGCAGGAGAATATCTTCTCCGCGATCGCGCAATGGCGGTACGTAAATGGGGACAGTATTTAACCGGTAATATAAGTCTTCGCGAAACTTGCCGTGATTCACCGCTTCGAGCAGGTTGACATTCGTAGCCGCCACAACGCGGACATTTGTCTTTAAAACTTTGGAAGAACCGACGCGAATATATTCCCCGTTTTCCAAAACGCGAAGTAATCTTGCCTGTGTACCGAGCGGCATTTCACCTACTTCATCGAGGAAAATCGTCCCGCTGTTTGTCGTTTCAAAGTATCCTTTTCGCGCATCTAATGCACCCGTGAATGCACCTTTCTCATGCCCGAACAGCTCAGAATCGATCGTTCCTTCGGGGATCGCGCCACAGTTGATGGCGATAAACGGCCCGTGCTTTCGCGAACTCAGGCTGTGGATGATTTTTGAAAAAGATTCTTTCCCGCTACCGCTTTCACCGGTGATCAAAACCGTCAGGTCAGTCGCTGCGACCTGCACGGCCACATTGATGGCGTGGTTCAGGCCCGACGAGTTGCCGATGATCCCGAAGCGGTTCTTTATTGCTTGTATTTCCGATGAATCCATGAAATATCTGAGGGCTTCAGACTAGCCGAAAGCCTTAGTTAATTGTCAAAACGGGTTTAAAGACAGGGCAATGCATTAACCCAACACCGGCTCAGGCTGCAATACGCGCCCTAACAGGGTAGCGGCATTGCAGTCGGTAATGAGCACGTCAACATATTGTCCTTTTTTATGATTTTCGCGTGGAAAAACGACCATTTTGTTCTGGTCGCTCCGCCCGCTGAAGTCCTCATCCGATTTTTTGGAAGGGCCTTCTATCAGCACTTTCTGAACGGTACCCAGCAGTCGTCGGTTGCGTTCGAGCGAAATGCGCCGCTGTACTTCAATAATTTCCGCAAGTCTTCTCTTCTTTACGTCTTCCGGAATGTCGTCCGGAAATTTCTTGGCCGCGAGGGTACCGGGACGTTCGGAATAGGTAAACATATAACCAAAATCAAACCGCGCATATTCCATCAGCGACATTGAATCCCTGTGTTCTTCTTCGGTCTCGGTGCAGAACCCGGCGATCATATCGTGGGAAATGCCGCAATCTTCACCCAGGATTCGGCGGATCGCATCGATGCGGTCGATATACCACTCGCGGGTGTAAGTCCGGTTCATGATTTCCAGCACGCGGGTATTGCCGCTTTGCGCGGGCAGGTGTATGTGGTTGCAAATGTTGTCGTACTTTTTAATGGTATACAACACCTCGTCGGTAATGTCTTTGGGATGGGAAGTGCTGAAACGGACCCGCAATTCAGGATTGACTTTCGCTACCATTTCGAGCAGGTTTGCGAAGTTTACCAGGGCTAGTCCCGAAACTTCCTTGGCAGCATCGCCTTCGGCCGTCCATTTATAGCTGTCGACATTCTGGCCGAGCAATGTTACCTCTCGGTAACCGTCATTGAAAAGATCTTCGGCTTCCTTAACGATCGAATAGGGGTCGCGGCTGCGTTCGCGGCCGCGTGTGAAAGGCACCACGCAGAAGCTGCACATATTGTCGCAGCCACGCATGATCGAAACGAATGCGGATACGCCATTGGAATTCAGCCGGATAGGGGAAATGTCGGCATAGGTTTCTTCGCGTGACAGGAATACATTTACACCTTTCTGGCCTGTTCCTGCTTCTTCTACCAGCCGCGGAAGGTCGCGGTAAGCATCCGGTCCGGTTACGATATCGACCATCTTTTCCTCTTCCAGAAACTTCGTTTTGAGACGTTCGGCCATGCAGCCGAGTACGCCTATGAGTGTTCCGGGCTTATTCTTTTTGATAAAATTGAGATGTTTCAGGCGGTTCCTTACTTTTTGTTCCGCATTGTCGCGGATGGAGCAGGTATTCAGAAATATCAGATCCGCATCATTGACATCCGAGGTTGTGGCAAAACCGGCTTCACGCATGACGGAAGCGACGATCTCGCTGTCGGAGAAGTTCATCTGGCAGCCATAACTTTCGATAAACAACCTTTTTTTTCCTGAAACAGGTTCGTTTTCCGAAACCCGGACTGTTTCACAGGCTTCCTTGTCTGCCTCCGTCAAAATCTTTAATGAATCTGCAATTCTATGCTCCATGAGAAGGAATTCTTAAACGCTCAAAGCGCAAAGATAGGAAAATTTGGAAGAAAACTGACAAACTGTCATACGTCCGCAATGGCCGGAATGCAATCAGAACGGGTATCCGACACCCAGATTGATATTCAGTGAATTGGCTTCCGTGCGCCTGAAAAGATGTTTGAGTTTTAACTCATCGAGCACAAAACGCTCCAATGCCGGGTCATATACTTTCACCCCGAAATCGAAGCGGAGGATGAAAAACGAAAGATCATAACGAATCCCGAAACCGGTTCCGACAGCTATTTCGCGCAGGAATTTATTGGCCTTGAACTTCTGGTCGTCCTGGTTCTCCTTCCCGAGCCGCCAGACATTTCCGGCGTCGATGAATAAGGCGTAATTAATATCCCCGAAGAATTTGGCCAGAAACCCGCGCCATTCCAGGTTACCTTCGAGCAGGAATTCTCCTGGTGCTTCAATGGACAGGTTGTTGTAAGTCGAAGGCGCCGCCGACCCAGGGCCCAGCCGGCGCGGCAGCCACGCCCGCAGGCTGTTAGAACCACCCGCAAAAAAGTATTTCTCGTAAGGTGGCACCCCGGTGCTGTCGCCGTAACTGTAAATGGCCCCCGCATTGATGCGGGCGACAAAGGACGATCGGCGACCTGTTGCCCAGTAGCGACGGAAATCGGCGTTCCAGCGCAGGTATTTATAGAATTGGAGTGAGTCGTTTCCGAAAACATTCCGGATTACCTCCTGCTGTCGCGGCAGTATATTCAGTGACGTCCCTCCCGAGTCCAGCGCGACGCGGAAATAGCGGGCGTTTTTCGGCGGACCGGCAATCGGATTGGTATTGTAAACGAAACTGAGGTTAATATCCGAAACGAATGACTGATTGAAGCTGTAAATCAGGTTATTGCCTTGTACTCTCAATGAGTCCAAAAGATTTTTGAAATCAGCCCGCTTGCGGGTTGTATTCAAAATATTAAGGTCGACTAGGGAGACGGTGAAAATGGTAGTGGTAGTAGGCTGCCAGGAATATGTTGTATTGATCTTGATATTGGTACGGGTATATTCAGGCCGGTTCACATAATTATAACCCAGGTTAAGCTGTGTACGCGGGTTAAGGTTCGCGGTCCTGTGTTTGAACAGACGCTGCGGCGTCAGCAAGCGTGGAAAAGTAAGCGAGGTGTTTACTGCGATTTCTTCGCTTTTATAAATCTGCTGGTTTCCTACGAAATTCGGCACCAGCTCGATCCCTCCCCGCACGCTCGCTTCGAAATTTTCCATTCCATTGAACACATTCCGGATCTTGTAGGACAAGTTGGCAAACGGCCCGGGCGTACCTTGTAACTGGATTACATTCAGGCCGAGATCGGTCGAAATCTGGTACTTGTCCAACGGTATGGCCTTGAAATAACTGTTGATTCCATTTCCGGTCGAGTCGATCGTGTAATTGTAATTGACAAACCGGAACTGGTCGGTGAGCGATAGCTGCTGCTGGGTATCGCGCTCCTTTTTCTGGCTGTACCAGGTCTGAGGCCGCAACTGCATTTTGGTATCCAGTACTTTTCGCGAGAATTTTTTATCCGAAAAAACGTACTTGATGCCTGCGAACATAGTTGTGTCCTTCCGAAAAATCGAATCCGGCACTCCGGAAGGCGGAAGCACCTCAAAATTAACAGCGTTGACGAAGTAGCGC
The DNA here is from genome assembly GCA_966211825.1 of uncultured Dyadobacter sp. Taxonomy (GTDB): domain Bacteria; phylum Bacteroidota; class Bacteroidia; order Cytophagales; family Spirosomataceae; genus Dyadobacter. Next base: position 11,545 of record CBIHPQ010000116.1, read on the forward strand.
TTGTTAGCCGGCGCGGGCATGTCCACCCGCACCCGCACATCCACGGATTTGAAGAGGCTGTCGGTGGGCCGGTTGGTAATAGTGTCATTCACGATATAGCTGACATTCTGCCGCGAGAAGCCCATAAAGCCTTCATTTCGAAGTAATGTTTCAATGCGGATGCGTTCTTCTTCAAATGCATCGCCATCGTATCGTTTGCGGGGAAGCAGGGCCGCGTTCTTCGAATCGGCTTTGATCAGGCTGTCGGCCAGGTCGTTGCTGACCTGGTATTGCAGGTTACGGATCATCGTCGCCCGGTTCTCGGTCACCAGGTAACTGACTTTAATGCGTTTGAATATCGTGTCGGGCCTGAAACTTACTTTTGCGTCGAAAAAGCCATTATTATAGAGATATTTCTGCATTTTTTCGGCGTTGAGCTCCACGTCGGCCTTCGCGTAAAACACCGGCGCTTCACCGAGCACGCGCATCCAGAAATTTCCCTGCGTGGCCCTCGCCTGTGCTTTTTCGAGTTTCTTGGCATACCTGCGCTGGATTCTTTCGAGCTTTCGGGGGGAATTTGCGTATTCCTGCGATTCTTTCTGGTAATTTTGCGTTACCTCGATCACCTTGCGCTGGTTTTCCTCGCGGTTATAAAACAGCTCACCGAAGCGGTACAACCCAAGGTAAGGGAATATGGGAAAGCCCAGGAGCCGCCGGTTCGGTCGCTGCGGAATTAATGCATCAAGTTCCGAGTCGCTGACCACGCGATTGCCCTTAATGGAGGAATTTCCCAGTAAATAACCTTTGGAAGTGGGTTTGGGTGCGCAGGAAATCAGTCCCGTCAGGATCAGGAGAATCAACCAGCCGTATATAGTCCTACAATTAATATTCAATGTTGTCGAAAAATCGTATCAAGTATATCAACTCTCTCAAAATCAAGAAGTACCGACAGCTTCACGAGGCTTTTTTAGTAGAAGGCTCCAAAAGCGTGCTGGAATTGCTCGATTCCGATTTTGAAATTGATTTTGTACTGGTAACACAGGAATTTCAGCAAAAATACTCAAGTATTTTAACCCGGCATAACGTCGCCCTCGAAACGGTTACCGCGCAGGAGCTGGAAGGGCTGGGATCTTTCCAGACCAACGATTCGTGTCTGGCTGTCGCTAAAACGAAGGAAAATGCTTTTTTGTCTCCCGCCCCGGCCGAATATATGCTCATGCTGGACGACGTTCGCGACCCGGGCAACCTCGGTACCATTATACGCGTTGCCGACTGGTACGGCATTCATAAGATCGTTTGCTCGAACGACACGACCGATGTTTACAATCCCAAAGTAATCGCGGCCGCCAAAGGCTCATTTACGCGCGTCAACCTCTATTACACCGATTTGACTCAATATTTTGAGAAAATAAAAGGCGCAAATCAGCAGGTTATCGGCGCATTTTTAGGTGGGGGTTCACTGTATGAATTTAAATATCCGGCCAACGGGGGCATTATCATCATGGGTAATGAATCCAATGGCATCAGCGGGCAAGTCGAAGCGTTTGTGACGGACAAGGTCATGATCCCGAGATTCGGGGCCGCAGAGTCGCTGAATGTCGGCATTGCAACCGCTGTTATGCTGGATAATATGCGCAGGCAGGTGCCGCTTTAAACTTACTTTTCGTGCGCTGCCTGGTGAGAAAGCTCCTCCGCATATTCTTTGCCGAGGTAATTGTCAATGAAATAGTGGGCTACATACAACAGCGGCGTCAAGAGGATCGCCACCACGCCTTTATACAGGTAATTGATGGTACCCACTGAAAAGACCAGTTTCAGGTCCCAGTTCCCGAAAACGTAAAACGCGATCCCGATTACTACGAAACTGTCCACAAGCTGTGAAAACATCGTGGAACCGGTTGCGCGCAGCCAGATGAAGCGACTGCCGGTTTTTCTGCGAAGCCAGGAAAATACGAGAATATCCAATAGCTGCCCCAGTAGAAAGGCCGTTATTGAGCCAATCATAATGCCCAGTCCCTGATTGAAGATTTTGGAAAACGCGTCGTTGATATTGAACGTGTTCCCTTTGCTGTCGGTGTTGTTAAGGTCGAGCCAGAACTGTGCCGGCGGAAGTTGGGTGGCGACGTAAATGATCAGGAATGTGTAAACGATCAGCGCGGAGGTTAGATAGGATATTCTTTTCACACCTTTCCGACCGAAATATTCATTGATAATGTCGGAAGTAATGAATACTACCGGCCAGCTGATCACCCCCGCCGTCATATTGAAGTCCAGCTTTTGGCCACCGATCGGCAGCTGGGCGGGTGCAATGCCCAAAAGGGTCTCCACTGAAAATATTTTACCGCCTATGATTTCCGCGATGAGCGCGTTGGTGAGAAAGATACCGCAAAGGAGGAGGAACAACCGTTGTCTCTTGGCCTCCTGAATGGTTCTGTCGGGAATGGTCATTGGGCGAAATGTACTTTCAGTGGAGGTATAGGTTTTAATTCTCGTCAGGCAATCATATCTTCAACCGTCCGCGTCGACATAATGCGGCGATTGGTCAGGAAGAATTCCAGCTTGTCCATCGCCTGGTTCAGTTCATCGACAGTCGGGAGGAATACGATGCGGAAATGCGGTTCCAAATGGTAATTAAAACCTGTCCCCGCTACTACCAGCACTTTCTGATCAGCCAGCAACTCGTATACAAACTGATCGTCGGCCCTGAAACCGAATTTTTTCAGGTCAATTTTAGGGAAAACATATAGCGAGCCTTTGGGTTTCACGCAGGTAATGCCCGGAATGGACGTAAGCCTGTCGTAAACCAGGTTCATTTGCTTGTACAACCGGCCTGTCGGAACGACGTGCTCCTTAATGCTTTGATAGCCGCCCAATGCGGTTTGTATCGCGTATTGCGTGGGTACGTTCGCGCACAATCGCATACTCGCGAGCAATAGCAGGCCTTCTGCGTAAGATTTTGCCTTTTGTTTTGCTCCGCTGAGGATCATCCATCCGCCCCGGAAACCGGCCGAACGGTAGTTTTTCGATAGCCCACCGTAGGAAACGCAAAGTGTGTCGTTCACAAACGAGCCCATTGGGTAATGCGCGGCCCCGTCGTACAGGATCTTGTCATAAATTTCGTCGGAAAAAACGATCAGTCCATGTTCCTCGGCCATGCGGGCAATTCGCGCAAGCACCTCTTTGTCATACACGGCGCCCGTCGGGTTGTTGGGGTTAATGATCACAATTCCCTTGGTGCGCGAGGTAATTTTCTTTTCAAGATCGTCCAGATCGGGGTTCCAATCTGATTCTTCATCACATATATAATGTACCGGTGTACCGCCGCTAAGCGAGATCGCCGCCGTCCATAACGGGTAGTCGGGAGAAGGTACGAGGACCTCGTCGCCCGGGTTGAGCAATGCCTGCATGGAAAGCAGGATCAGCTCGCTTACGCCGTTTCCGATGAAAATGTCATTGATTTCAACATCTTGAATACCAATTGTTTGCGTGTAATGCATGATCGCCTTACGCGCCGCGAACAAACCCCGTGAATCCGAATAGCCTTGCGCATTGCGGATGTTCATGATAATGTCGTGGACGATCTCGTCGGGCGAATCGAAACCGAACGGTGCGGGGTTGCCGATGTTCAGGTTATGGATTTTGTAGCCCTGGCTTTCAAGCTCTAACGCTTTCTGGTAGGTAGCTCCGCGGATCTCGTATTTCAGATGATTCAGGCGGTCGCTTTTTAGAAATTCCATTTTTTCAAGAGTTGGATAACCCTCAAAGTTAAATAAAATCAAATGACGCAACGATACAAGGGCATTGTTTTGAAGATATTGCCCTGATTTTTGCTAAAAAAGTTCAGCCACGCGAACCGCACGGCTGAAAATGAACTATCGGGAAACTTGTAATTTATCCTGTTCAGGGCTTATCCCACCATACTCTCGTGTAATGGTCGTCCTTGCCCTGGCTTTTCAAAACGGCCTGGTAATTGTCTTCGTTAAGTGTATTTTCTGTCACAGGATACGCCAGTCGGCGAGGAATTTCCGTGCCGCCATTGAGCGTCGTAGCGGCCGGTTTCAGGACCGGGAACCCGGTTCTCCTCCACTCGGACCAGGCTTCCGTTCCCTGAAAAAACAGCGCGATCCATCGTTGTGTGCTGATTTTCTCAATAGCTGCGTTGGCTGAATAGGCGATTTCAGGTTGTGTGAGATAACTTTTCAATGCGCCCTCGGTGTAGCCGCTCCCCATCCATTGCTGTAATGAAGCTTCGATAGCCGATTCATAAAGCGCCCTGGCATCCCCGTTCGTCCAGCCCAGTGCGGCAGCCTCTGCCTGAGCGAATAGCACTTGTGCGTAGGTGATGATGTTCACAGGTGAACTTTGCTGGGAAAGTACGGAGCCGATCAGGGACAAATCTTGTGCTTTCGCACCACCGACGGCATAGGGCACACCCACATATTCGCCTGAAATGTTCTTGCCTGCCAGAAATGAGAGGCGCGGATCGGATGTTTTCTTTAAGTAATTGACAAAGACGTCGCTTAGCGCATAATCTTTTCTGTTACTCACTACATAATTGGTATACAGGGGATTTTCATTGGTGGATTCCGTCAGGAACTTGTATTGCACGTTGTCGGAGGCTGAGGTCAATACACCA